>NZ_JBRFJH010000001.1:0-379563 GCF_052932205.1 Finegoldia sp. P1-F-LS
GTCCTCCCACCAGCTCCAAATCCTTTTTAATAAAGGATCAAGGAGGAGTTCCCGAGTGGCCAAAGGGGACGGACTGTAAATCCGTTACTTTATGTTTCGGTGGTTCAAATCCACCCTCCTCCACCAATAAAATTTACAGAATAATAAAAAAATTACCTATATGCGGGTGTAGCTCAGTGGTAGAGCCCCAGCCTTCCAAGCTGGTTGCGAGGGTTCGATTCCCTTCACCCGCTCCAATTAAGCACCTATAGCTCAGCTGGATAGAGCAACGGACTTCTAATCCGTGTGCCGGAGGTTCGAATCCCCCTAGGTGCGCCAATAATAGTGGGGTGTCGCCAAGTTGGTAAGGCACAAGACTTTGACTCTTGCATTCCACAGGTTCGAGTCCTGTCACCCCAGCCAATATGGTTCATTAGCTCAGATGGTAGAGCACCTGACTTTTAATCAGGGTGTCCCGGGTTCGAGTCCCGGATGAGCCACCAAATGTGGAGAGGTATCGAAGTGGTCATAACGAGGCGGTCTTGAAAACCGTTTGGGGGCAACCCCGCGTGGGTTCGAATCCCACCCTCTCCGCCATTTTAAATTACTTTATTTAGGAGAAATACTCAAGTGGCTGAAGAGGCTCCCCTGCTAAGGGAGTAGATCCTTAACGGGATGCGAGGGTTCAAATCCCTCTTTCTCCGCCAAGAATATAAGATTTATTCTTGGGCCTTTAGCTCAGTTGGTTAGAGCGCCCGGCTCATAACCGGTAGGTCCCGGGTTCGAGTCCCTGAAGGCCCACCAATTTATTTCTTGATTTATTCAAGAAATATTTTTTTATAATATTGAAATCATTTCCTAAATAAAGTACGTGCCCAGATAGCTCAGTCGGTAGAGCAAAGGACTGAAAATCCTTGTGTCGCTGGTTCGATTCCGGCTCTGGGCACCAAGGGGATTAGTTCAGTGGTAGAACGTCGGTCTCCAAAACCGGATGTCAGGGGTTCAAGTCCTCTATCCCCTGCCACTAAAAGTAGTAAGCGAACACGCTTTTAATGTTGATAATTCAACGTTTACTTGTGTGTTGCTTGCTACTATTTTTTTTATTAAAGTTTGGATAACTTTTTTTTGATGTTTTCTATCTTTAAACAAGTTGTTTTTATTTATATAAAAATATTCTCTTACTTCGTCAAGTGTGATGTGTTCTTTTTCAGTTATTTTTGATAGATTAAATTTGAGTTCTTGTTTTTGTTGTTCTAGTGAATTTACTTTTTCAATTATTTGATCACTTATTAATCCTTTTGCTATTGCTTTTGAGTACTGATCTATTTCTTTGGTTATTTCTTTTATTTTGTTTTCTAATACTTCTTTTTCATTGTTGTCTTCTGTAAAATCATTTATTGATTGGTATGTTGCTTGTATAAATTGTTCAATGTTATTTTTGTAGAAGATTATATCTGTTAGAAATTCACAAATTTGTTTTTCTAATTTATCTGCGCGTTCCCAAGTGTTACAGTGTTTGCACTTATAATAATAATATTTACGTCCACCTTTACCACGTCCAGATGATCCAATCATTTTATGAATTGTTCCATCTTCGCACTTGTGGTAAATAATTCCAGATAGGAGATAGTCGTAATCCGATTTTTTGCTTGATCTGATTTGTTTTACTTTCATAATTTCTTGCACCTCTTCAAATGTTTTCGCATCGATTATTGGGTCTATTACATTTTCTGCAATGAATTCTCTTTCTTTGCCTAGATTTTTAACGTAATCGCCTTTGTAAAGACGTCTTTTTAATATTGAATATATTACTGAGTTGTTTGTAAATTTGTTGCCTGTTTTTGTTCTGTATCCGTTTGTGTTTAGATATTTCATAATATCTGCATATGTGTAATGTAATAGATACATTTCAAATATCTTTTGTACGCCTTTTGCTTCTTGCTCATTTATTGTATATTGCCCGTCGACTATATCATATCCATAAGGGACGTTTCCACCTATGAATTTATAGCTACGCATGTTTTCGTCGATTCCTTTTTTTACTTCACGTGATAGGTTAGCGGAGTAGTATTCTGCCATACCTTCGAGGACTGATTCCATTATGATTGATTCAGGGGAGCCGTCGATGTTTTCTAATACGCTGAGTAGTTGTTTGCCATTCTTTTTGAGTTTTAGTTTATAGCTTGCGCTATCGTATCTATTTCTTGCAAATCTATCTAATTTGTGAACTATTACATAGTCGTATTCTTTGTATCTGCTTTCTTTAATCAGTTTCAAAAACTGTGGTCGATTATCCGTTGTAGCGCTTTTTGCGTGGTCTTCGTATGTTTTTATTAGTTTGATGTTATTTTGTATGCAATACACGTCTATTGCTCTTTTTTGTGCTTGTATTGATTCTTCTCTTTGTCCCGCGCTTGAGAATCTAACATAAGCCACTGCTGTTTTCATATTTTAACTCCTTTTTATTTTAATTAAAGAGCATACGTGATATAATAAGTTTGTGAATTGTGAGTATATCATGTATGCTCAGGTGCCCCTTACATTTATTGTGAGGGGTATTTTTTTATTTCTTCATTTAATCATTTATTAAATGCTTAAATATTGTTAGTACGAAAAAATGTAATATGGCGTAATAAGCGTTTAATTGTCTTGTATTATGTATTGAATGATGTCTTCGTTTACTTGTAGTAGTTTTGCGTATTGCTGTGCTGTGTATTGGTATATTGGATCTATTTGTTTTCCTAAGAGTTTGAATGCGAAGTAGTCGGCTTCTTTTTCTGTTTGGGTTTTGTGTGTGGTTAGTTTTGAATACTGGATTATTTCATGATCGTGTAATACTGCGTGTCCTATTTCATGGGCAAGTACGAAATCGTGTAGTTGTTCTGGGATTGTTTCAGATATGTAGATGATTTGTTTGCCGTTGTGGTTGACGTATTCTGTAGTATTACTGCGTGTGATTAGTTTGATGTCTAGGTATTCTAGTATGTCTTTGAGGTTGTTTGTTCCTACTACTTCAACTAATCCTTGTACTATGAGGTCTATGTCTTGTTTAGTCATCTTCGAAGTCTTCCTTGTATTTTATGTATAGTTGTTCTAGTTCTTCATCTGTCATGTCATAGATTGATTTCATGTCGCCATAGGCTGCACGCTGGAACTGTTTGAGGTAGCAGATCATTTCATCACGTGATATAACGGGGTATGCTTTGGAGATGTTCTTGGCTGTTGTGAGTATTATTATTTTTCCTTGTGTATTGGAGTTGTTGTAGTGTGTGATTAGTTGTTCTTGGTCTGTTGTTAGTTTGTTTGTGTTAGTTTCAATTTTATCTTCTATTAAATCTGATTTGTTAACGTTAAAATAATTAGCTAACATTTCTATCTTATCTATTCTTGGGTATGTTTTAGCGTTAATCCAATCAGAAACAGTCATGTATTTAAATCCTAAGTCATCACATAATTTATTTCTATTAATACCAAATTTATTCATGTAAAATTTTAAGTTAGAAGAAAAAACTTCTTTATTTTCTAATGATTTCATTATTGCTCCTCCTTGGTGAAAATATTATAGCACTAAATCACGATAAAAACAAGAAAATTTGAAAATATTTCAAATAATCACGGAAAAAATAAAAAAAATATTGACAACACGGTTAAACCGTGATAAAATAAAATCATCAAGTACAGGAGGTGAGAAAAAGGTGAGCGAAGAGCAAGAAAAAAAGAAGTCTGATGAAAATCTAATCAAATTGGCTTTAATAACTGCAATTATTAGTCTAGCTGAAAAGATTATAGATTTAATCATCAAACTTCTAGATATGTGGGGGAGTTAATCCTCCACAGGCTATTAGCTTATCTTTATTATATATGAGAAATAGGTATAAGGCAATAAAATACGTACTGGTAGCTATTATAATCGTGGATTTGATTTTGATAGCTTTGAAACTGGTTAGGTAGGAATGGGGGTGATGAATGTGAGTGAAGAAAAAGAGCGTACTTTTATTCTAAAAGAAATAAAAAATGAGATATCAAACTTGGTATCTATTAGTAAGTTAATGACGGTGATTTTAATCATACTATTGTCGCTGAAACTGCTAAAACTATAGGTTTTGATTGGTGGAAATTGTATGAATAGAGAGGGGTGAGATGATGGATTTAAACATTAATAAGGTTCTTCATTTCGATGAAGTTGGAGCTGAGGGTGTTTCATTAGAAGATAATGAAAGCAATTATTTAAAAGATGATGTCAAGGAAATTATTGTGGAAACTGATGAAAATGACCCTAAAACCATTGCTATAATAAGCGATGTGCTTAAACCAAGTAATGGTTATAGAGTCAGAGTCAAGTTTAAATACGATTAATGGAAATTGTATAAATAGAGAGGGGTGAGTGTATGGATAAAGAAATTATTGTCAAATTTGATTTAAAAGAGCAACTAACTCAATTCGATCTAGAACGATTAAAAACATGTTTTAGCTTGGTTGAGATGATTGAAAAAGAGTACAATGACCATTGTACTCAGATTCATATAAATATTGAAATTTAATATAGATGAACATTTTGTCCGTTTTCTTCTATATCTCCAGTACTTAACTCTGTAGCTAAAACTTTAATAAAGGTTGCTACTTTCTTTGCATATTCTTCTTCTGAAGTAGCACCATTAGCAAGTCCGTTCTGAATAGCTATGGGAGCTAATTCCTTCGCTAAGTTTAACGCAGCATTCTTATTATATGCTAACATGTTGCTCATAATTTATTCACCTCCTTTACTTATTATTATACCATATATAGTGGTAAATTCACATAAAAAGGAGATAGATATACAACATGTTGAATTTATTAATTAGATTAAGAAAAGAAAATGGATTGAGTCAATCCGATTTGGGAAAACTTGTTGGAAAGAATCAAAGAACAATTAGTAAATATGAGTTAGAAGATGGCGAACTTCCAGTCAGTGTAGCGAAAAGGATTGCGAAATTGTTTGATGTTGATTGGTGGAAGTTATATGAATAGGGAGGTGAGTGTATGAAAAAAACAGATTTAATTGAATTTTTGGAATTTAGGAGTAAATTCACAAATAGAGAATGGAATGAGATTAATAGATGTGTTGAATTTCGTGAGAGAGAAAAAGCCGCCCAAACTAAATTGGACGACTTAGATAAGAAGATCATTCTTGAAAGAATAAGATTTTAGTTTTATTCTTCAACAATTTGAATGAATATAGGGTTGATACGATAGTCTTTTCCTTTAAATTGGATATGGACGTAATCTAACTGATAGAATGTATTCGGTTCTTTTACTGATGGAGAATATATTCCTGCATTTTCTTCGTACCATTGATTTGCAGAAACGTGATCTTCTCCTATAGTGGCAGTATCATCAGTAGATAGATTAACCCAATTACCAAGTAAACAAGCATAGACGTTTTTCATAATATAATCACCTCCTTTACGGTGATTATAGCACAGATAAAGAAAGGGGTGAGGGTATGGAGAATGACTTCAAAATTACGTTGAAAGCTTTAAGAGCAAATAAAGGGGTAACATTGTCGCAAGCGGCAAAAGATTTAAATGTTTCGAAAACTACTTTATCTAGTTGGGAAAATGCGATAACTTATCCTAGAGTTAATGAATTGCCAAAGATAGAAAAATACTACAATATGAAGTATGATAAAATTAATTTTTTAATTAAAAACACGGTTAAACCGTAATAAATAAAAGGAGAAGTACTATGAATGATTTACAAATTTTTAAAAATAATGAATTTGGAGAAGTAAGAACAAAAGTAATAAACAATGAACCTTATTTTAGTCTTACTGATATTTGTAGGATTTTAGAGATTAACAATCCAAGAATGGCTAAGACTAGACTTAACGGAGACGGTGTCAGTACTACTGACATAGGGGTAGTAACTGGTAAAAAAGCAGATGGATCGGATGCTATTCAAAATGTGAAGATGAACTTCATCAACGAGTCCAACCTCTATAAATTAATATTTCAAAGTAGAAAGCCTGAAGCAGAAAAATTCAGTGATTGGGTTACATCAGAAGTACTCCCAACAATCAGAAAGCACGGGGCGTATATGAGTAGTGATGTCATCGAAAAGACTTTAAGTGATCCAGATTATCTTATACGTCTTGCTACTAACTTGAAGGAAGAAAAGGCGAAGAGGGCGTTGGCAGAGGCACAAATCGAAAAAGACAAGCCGAAGGTGTTATTTGCTGATACTGTATCTGCTAGTAATAAGTCGTGTTTGGTTGGTGAATTGGCGAAGTTGATTAGTCAAGAGGCTATCAGACGTGGTGAGATTAACAAGAAGATTGGTCAAAATAATTTGTTTGCTTGGATGCGTAGTAATGGATATTTGTGCAAGAGTGGTGAAAGAAAAAATCAACCGCTGCAACAATATGTTGAACAAGGGTTGTTTGAGCTTAAGAAGGGAACTTATGTTGATGGCAATGGTGTAAATGTTCTGACTACTACGACGAAGGTTACGGGTAAGGGGATTATTTACTTTATAAACAAATTTTTAGGAGCGTAGGTATGAACAAGGAAATAGTAATAAATGACATAAATTTGAATGAACAAGCTATTAAAGAGGTTAGCAAACTAATTGCTATTAAGTTTATGGAAGATAGGGCAGAAAAAAGAAGAGAAGAGGTAAGAAGGGAGTTAGGTTATGGAAAAGAGAGTATCAGATTTTGATGACAAAAGTTATTTTAATTTCAAAAGACCAAAAAGAGAAAAAAGAAGTATTGGAAATAGCAAAAGAACTAAGAGAAAAAGAATTGAAAAAGTAGACAAACTTGATGATATGAGAGTTCTAGGAAGTATGTGTATCATGATTTTGAAGTTTTTCGTGTTGTTGAATGTTTTAGTAATAACTTCGAGGATGTTGTAATGGTAGAAATATTTCACGATAATTTTCAGAACTTTAAAAGATACCATATACCAAAAGCACAACTTGTTATCGCTGATATTCCTTATAATTTGGGAGTTAAAGCATACGGAAGTAATCCAACTTGGTATGTTGGAGGGGACAGAAAAAACGGAGAGAGCAAGAACGCAAAATCAACGTTTTTTAATGGTGACGGACAATTCAATTTGGCAGAATACATGCACTTTTGTAACAATATGCTGATAAAAGAGCCGAAGGAAAGAGGGAAAGCACCTGCAATGATTGTGTTTTGTGCATTTGAGCAAATACCAACGATTGTACATTACGGCAAGAAGCACGGATTTAAGAATCATTATCCTATTGTGTTTATCAAAAATTATAGTCCACAAGTTTTGAAAGCAAATATGCGAATTGTCGGAGCTACTGAATACGCGGTTGTACTTTATAGAAATAAACTACCAAAATTCAACAATTACTACAACGATAAAACGAATATGATTATGAATCATTTTAATTGGGTTAGGGATAACAAAAATGTATATCCAAAAATACATCCTACTCAAAAGCCTGTTAATTTGTTGAAAGAACTAATAAAAATATTCACTGATGAAAATGATGTTGTTATTGATCCAGTCGCTGGCAGTGGTTCAACTTTAAGAGCTTGTCAAGAACTTAATCGTGTAGGTTACGGATTTGAAACTTCGTTGAAATTCTATAAGGAAGCAAAAGACAAGATGATTGTAAGTGATGAAGATTTAAAGCTTGATGATATTTTAAGCTACAAGAGACCTGAAAAGGAGTTGAAAAATGCAAGAAAACAAGGATAGGTACATGATAAATAATGAAAATGCTATGAGGACAATTATTCTTTTTAGCAATATCAATAATTGCAAGGTTGAAGACGGTTTTTATTTATGTAATACGTTGAAATATTTAATCAGATACAACGATAAAAATGGATTAGACGATTTATTAAAAGCTAAAGACTATTTAGAAATGTTGATATGCTACTTGAGCAACGCAGACGAGGTGTAAATGGCTAATTGGTTTAAATATACAGCAGAGCAAGGTCAATTTTTGGTTGACAATATAGAAGTAACAAACAAAAAATTAGCAATACTATTTGAAGAAAAATTTGGTATAAATATCACCACAAAATATTTAGCTAATTTTAAGTATAGAGTTAGCAAGAAAACTATAAATACAACTAAGTTCAATACAAAAATTGGAGAAAGTTATGTAAATAAGGATAGTAGGTTATCAGAGGAGATACCAAAAGATATAAAAGAAAATGCTAATTTATTTAGAGAAATGGCGAAAAGAGGAGTGAAGAAATGAAATTTAGGGCGACGATTGATTTTGACATTACAGATGAATGTTTAGAATACTTTTACGATAATTCAGTATATAAGCTAAAAGGAGAATTAGATGAGTATTTCAAACATAGAATTGTGATTGATTTTCAAAAGAGTGAGGGTATGCAAGGTTATTACAGAGGAACGGATATAAAAGAGTTATAAAGGCAAAATCGACTGTAAACAAGCACGAATACAGCCGATAAAAAAATATTATTCAATGTGATTATATCACGAAATTAAAGGAGTGTATATATGCTGTTAGATGAAATAAATAGAATAAGTGAAAAGATTGAGCAGTTAGCAGATAGTGAGGATTTAGAATTTCAGTTTAGCACAGGGCAGTTTCCAATTACTTGTACATTTACTAGAAAACCTAATAATCAGATGTCAATGATTGAACATGAGTTGATAGCTGGAGGACAATTAGTATTTATATTTGATGAAGAAATGCAAGTTGCTATTAAAGATGATTTTAAGATTAATGATGATAAATTGAACGCATTAAAAAATAATTGCAAGAAGTTGCATTACACGTTCTTGCAAATATATTTTATGAACAATAAAGAAAAGGAGAATTTAAATGATTAGTTCAAGGCAAGAAATAGTGTATACGTGTGCTGATGGTGAAAAGTTTTATACAAAAGAGGACGCAGTAAATCATGAAGTCAGATTACAAATAACAACGTTGTTACAAGGTAGTTTGTATCAATACGAAAACACTTTAGATAGTGTAGTAGATTTTGTTCTTAAAAATTTAGATGAAATAAATAAAATTGTGGGGTACGAGTATTAATGAATTTATTTGAACTAACTGAAAATTATGTGAAGTTCTTTACAATGCTTGAAGAAGCAGATGAAATCACCGAAGAACTAGAAGAAATGGCAAATAATCTCAACATTGCTATTGAAGAAAAAAGCGATAACTATGTGAAGATGATTAAAAACCTAGACGCTGATGTTGAAGCTTATAAAAATCAAGAAAAGATATTCAACAAGAAAAGAAAAACTGCCGAAAATAAAATAGCTTGGTTGAAGAAAAATCTACAAGCAAGCATGGAACAAACAGGGCGTAAAAGAGTTGAGACTGAATTATTCACTATTAGTATCCAAAAGAACACACCGTCGCTTGATATAACGAGCGAAGATAACATAGGTGATGAATACTATAAGGTTGAACGCACACTCAACAAAAAAGACCTCTTAAAAGACATTAAAGAGGGTTTGATTATAGACGGTGTAGGTATAAAACAAACAGAAAGTTTGAGGATACGTTAATGTCAAATTTAATACTGATATTAGGTCAATCGGGTACTGGGAAAAGTACAAGTATAAGGAATATGAATAGTGAAGACACATTCATAATTCAAGCAGTAAACAAGCCACTACCATTTAAAGGTTTTAAGAAAAACTACCCGATTATGGATAAAGACGGAAAAGGCAAAAGACTTGTTAGTGACAACTACGATAAAATTATCAGTTGTTTAAAGTATTTGAATAACAATAAAGACATCAAGAACATCATCATAGACGACTTCCAATATGTAATTAGTAATGAGTTTATGGTACGTGCAAAAGAAAAGGGATTTGATAAGTTTACAGAAATGGCACAACACTATTACATGATTATTGATGTTGCAAGCAGATTAAGGGAAGACTTAAATATCTTCTTTTTAAGTCACAATGAACAAAAAGAAGATGGAACAAGCAAGGTGAAAACTATAGGTAAATTACTTGACGAAAAAATTACCATTGAGGGATTGTTCACAATAGTATTAAACACAGTAATTCAAGATGGCAAATATTATTTTGAAACACAAAATAGCGGATTTAATACAACAAAAAGTCCGTTAGGAATGTTTGATGAAAGATTAATAGAGAATGATTTGTTGCAAGTAACAAACAAAATAAATGAATATTACGGAGGATAAAAGATGTTTACAATTAATGATGATTACAATAATGAAGAGTTGAAGTTTAGCAGCGCAATTAAAAAAAGTGGCGTATATGTGATGAAATGCACAAGAGCAAAAATATATAAGAGCGCGAATACAAATTCTGAGAGTTTGGGATTGACGTTTGAAGATAAAGATGGTCTAAAAGCGTGGTTTAACGTTTGGTACAAAAACAAAAACGGCGAAGATGTTGAGTTTGCAACACGACATATCAATCATTTGTTGGCTTTGTGTAAGATCACTAAAAATAATTTGAATTGGGACAAGGACGGCAACGTGGTAAGTCTTATAGATAAGTATGTTGGTGTTATCGTTGAGGTTGATAAGGGATTGGATTATAACGACAACTCAAAAGAGGTATACGAATATAAACTTCAAGGATTTTACGATTACAACACAAACAAGACGATTAAGGAATTGAGAGATAATGCTCCAGCTGTAATTGTCAATAAGATGATTGAAAAGTACAAGGACAGTGAAGAGGTTGTATTAAATAATTCAAATAGCAGCAGTAAACATAATGATATGGGAATGACTGAAACATTTGATAGCAATCTTCCATTCTAGGAAGTGATTAGATGGCTTACGGATGGATTAGTATTCATAGGAAGATTCAAGACAATTTAATATGGGAAGACAAACCATTTTCAAGAGGACAAGCTTGGATTGATTTGTTGTTGTTGGCTAATCATGAAGATAGGCAAGTATTATTTAACGGGAGTGCTATCCAGGTCAAGAGGGGCGAAAAAATAACGTCCCTCAGACAATTATCCGAACGCTGGGGATGGAGTATAACGAAAGTAAAAAAGTTTTTGAATTTGTTAAGTGATGAAAAAATGATTAGCTATAAAAGTGACAGTAAAAAAACGGTCTATAATATAGTAAATTACGAGGTTTATCAAGATAGCGAAAACACAAAAAGTAACACTGAAATAACACTGAAAGAAAACAAAAAGAAAACAGAAATAAATCAAAAAGAAACAAACAATAATATAAATAATTACAATAATGTTAATAATAATAACGGTGTTGATCAATCAGAATTGAATTTGGATGATCCAAAGTTGGCTGAGCTAATAAAACTGTACGAGGATTGTGGTTTTGGTTTGATATCTCCTTACAGTGCTAATATGCTTAGAGATTATATGGAAATGTATAGTTTTCAGTGGGTAAAAGAGGCAATACAGATTGCAGAGCAAAATAATATTAGAACATTAGCATATATCAATGGAATTTTGAAGAAAAAGAAAGCAGGAACGAATAAACCAAGAAACAATTATGGGAAGAAACAAACATATTATAGACCAAAGCAGGACGATGAATTATCTGAGGAATCAAGAAATTTAAACAATAAAGTTCTAAATAGTTTTATTGAGAAAATGAAAAAAGAAGAGGTAAAAAATGGCGAGACGAAACAAGTATAATGCGAAAAAGACCGTAGTTGATGGAATTGAATTTGACAGTATACGAGAATCAGAAAGATATCGTGAATTGAAGTTGTTGGAAAAAGCAAATGAAATTAGGAATCTGGAATTACAACCTAGATTCCTTTTACAAGATAAATTCAAGGATAAACAAGGGAATACACATAGAAAGATTGAGTATGTTGCAGATTTTATGTATATCGACAAGGACGATAAAAAAATCGTTGAAGATGTTAAGGGCATGATGACTGGTGTATATAAGCTGAAAAAGAAACTGTTTTTGAATTTGTACGACAGTGAATATGATTTTAGGGAGATAAGATGATGAAAAAATACATTTACGGAATGAGATTGAGAGGTTGTAGTATTGGTACACAACCAAATGGATTTGAAATTATAGAAAACACGATTGAGGACAAGTATTATGATTTGTTAGCTTATGACAGAGTATTGACCGATGAAGAACTTAAAAAATATGAACTAGACTATATTGGAGTTATGGGAAATGGCGAAATGGACTAAAGAGGAGACAAAAATTCTTGAACAAACAATTATTGAAAACGAGGGTATAGATTTCAACGGTTTTGTAGACTTGTTAGCAGAAAAAATTGATAGACCGAAAAAAAGTATAATTGCTAAAACTAACAATGATGATAAAACTAAGAGATTATTAAGGGATAATAGGATAATACGAAAAACGATAAAAAAAACTGCGAATGTAGTTGTTGCTAATGAGATTATAAAGAAATTCAAACGTGGAAACAGTTATGAGTTAAGTAATTATGGAAAAATGAAGAACATGGGACTTGATAATTGGACTAGACGTGCTAAATTGATTAGCAAAACAGATAGGTTTGGTGTATTTGATTTAGGAAGCAGAAAAGAGTGTTTTTTGTGGACTTGCTACGGAATTGACTGGAAAGTTAAGGGGATAAGATGAAAGTTAAAGACTTAATAAAAGAGCTGGAATATTTTTATTTGCAAGATGAAGACAGTGAAATATTAGCTTATTTCTATGATAAAGAAAGTGACGTAGAGTATGAATGTGACTTTAAGGTAGATGGAGACATAATTCCTTTATTGAATTTGGAAGAAATTAGGAGATATTAAGATGAGAATTAAAAGTAATAACACTTTTAGAGTAAACAGAAAAAAACTGTTGAAAAATGCTGATAATATAAGGCTTGAATTTGAAGAATGTAATCAAGGATTAAGAGCTATTCGAGGCTATGGAGATAAGGAAAGTTATAAGTTTGGAAGCAATAATTCACTAATAGCAATCTTAAATGACAATATTCTAAAATTGTTGTTATCAAGCTATGGCGATATATGTGGATTTGAATTTGAAAAAGGAGACTTGTTTGGCAAAAAGATTGAATGTTATGGCGACGTGTACGACTGTATGCTCATGATGGACGTGTTGAAACTGTTAGACGGTTGCGTTGTGGAGGCGGAAGATGAAGACTAAAGAATTTATTAAAAGAGTTGATATATTAGGATTTAAAATATACAAAAATAATTACTGTGATGGCACAAAATATTTTGTAATACAAAACTCATTTGATGTAACAATGTGCTATGTTACGATAAATAAACTTTTTGAAATGGATATTCGTTTTAGTGAATATATGAGCGAAACACTTGTTGATTTAATTGTTGAGTATGCAAAAACACCTGTAGAGGACAGAGAAGAAGAGAAGAAGTTTTATTTGAGACATAGGTTTTTAACATCATTATTAAGGGATATGAAATACTCATTTATAAATTACGACACTAAGTATAATGACATATATTTATCCAGTAACGAAGCGTTGGATTATGTAAAAACTAAATTTACCCTAAAAGAGATTGAAGAAATCAAAGAAAAATTTGATACGGATTTAAGCGATTTTGAATTGGTAGAGGTGGAAGATGAAAAAGTTTAAAATACATTTTGAGTTTGAGCCTTATGATTACTGGACTAAAAATGATGTGAAAGAGATGATTGAAACAGTCATAGACCCTATATATCATTTAGGAGATTCAAGTATCAGTGAAATAAATATAGAAGAAATCGAGGTGGAAGATGACGCTAAAACCAACTAAAGATATTAAAGAATATGAGAAATATGGATTTAAAAAGTGTAAAGGTAGTTATGGCAAAAATGGTTGCTATTACTTATGTGTAGCTAAAGGTTGCAAAATGATTTTTCTAAGTAAAGCGATGATTGATATTATAGATTGGTCCGATAGCGACCCAAGAATACACAAAAGACCGAATTGTAGATATAGCGATACAAGGACAGCTTTAGATATTGTTACAGGTCTTGCAATTGATGACATGATTACAACAGATTTTCGATTATAGAATGGAAGGTAAAAAAAATGAAAGTTTACATGGTTATTGAAATAGATGATGGTGGCTCTGGCGGTTGGGGAGAATATGTTAGATTATGTGGAATTTATACAAATGAGCATGAAGCTTATAGAAGAAAACAAGAATTAGACGCAACAATTGATGAAGAAGGATATCTAATAGAAAAAGATGAAGAGTTTCTTAACGATACAAGATATATGTATGTTGTTATCCCTGTTGAAGTTAATAAAGATATAGATGAATTGTTAGGAGGGTATGCTGAATGATGAGGGATAAACAATATCAATTTAATTTGACGGAAAAACAGGTTGATATAATAAATGAATTGATTAAGAAAGAATTCCAAAATGAATTGGTAAATAATAGAGAGGAACTTATATCTTTAGGGTGTCATCTTAATTTTGAATTAGGTTTTAATAAAGGTATTGAAGAATTTGGGAGGATAGACAATGACGACTAAAATTAAAATTGTATTTAAAGATAATCAGGAACGTGTGTTTGATGCTAATAGATTTACTTTTAATAAAGACGGATTTTGTGATTTAGAATTTTATGAAGATAATAAAAAAAGACTTGATGCTTGTGTAGCAATGGATGAAATTAAATATTTGAGGTTTGTGGAGGTGGAATAATGGCTATTTGGGTTACTTTTTACTATGGGATAGCAGCAGGCATGAAAGATTATAAGGAGCATAAAAATAAAGAGGAAGCAGAAAAGTATTTTAGGGAAACATATAGAAATTATTTTTCTTTGGATACAGGTCTTGGGAATTTAAAACCACCTTGTTCTTATGGATATCCTCATAGAAAATATTATTTAATGACTAAATATAAGTTCAATAAGTGTTTTGAGCAAAACTTCAAAAATGAGGTGCATGAATGACAATCAAAGAAGTTGAAAAATTGCTTTTAGCTTGTGAAGTTGATTTTGAGGAATTAGAACAGAATATTTTTAGAAATCAATCAGACGCTAAAAAAGACGATAGTGCAGATATAAATGCAATGTTGATAAACAGGATTAGGAAAAATATTAATTCAAGATTATACAAGATTGAAAATGGGAGATATAGATGAGTAACAGATTAAAATTCAGATTAGCTATATGTGTATTTTGGTTTATTTTGATTTTAACAGGTACAGATTATAACAGTATTATTTTATCAGTCGTGTTAGTTAGTTATATAGAATATATTTTTGATGAAGAAGAGAGGAGAAAAAACAATGAATTTTGAAGAATTAAAAACAAACGTAGAAGAATGGGCAGATGATAAGGATTTATTACACAGTGAAAACGCAGACAAACAATTTATGAAATTTATTGAGGAAGTTTTTGAATTTAAGAGCGAGATGGATATCTTAGTTAGATACAGAAACTATTACAGAGAAAATCCACAAAAGAAGATTCCGAAAGCTGAACACGAAAGAATAACAAAAAAGGCTGAGTTGGAGTTGGGCGATATTATCGTTACTTTGATTGTGTTATCTAAACAACTAAACGTAGATATTGCAGAGTGCTTGAACATGGCTTATGAGAAGATTTCGAAGCGTAAAGGTAAGACTGTTAATGGATTATTCATAAAAGAGGAAGACCTATAAACGATGACTAAGAAGGAATTGCAACGAATCTATTTATTAGATTTGAGAATTAGTGCGGATATAAAAGAGTTGGAGAAGTTGAACTCTCTTAAATATTCGATTAGATCACCTTCCGCTTTTGGAGAAAAGGTGCAATCAAGCGTAAGAGATGACAATGATTTGATTGAAAAGATTGTGGATTTGGAAAGCAAAATCAATAGAAATATTAGTGAGCTAATCAATCTGAGAGAGGATTACAAGAAAAAAATTAGCAGTGTGGATGGAGAGTTTGGGATTCTATTGAATTTGAGATACATTCAATGTTTGAAATGGCATGAGATTGCGAAGATTATGCATCGAAGTGTAGAAATGATATACAAAATGCATGGAAAGGCATTAAATATCATCAAGGATATGTAAATTGGACAGTAAATTACAGTAAATTACAGTATGAATTATGATATAGTGATATTGAAAAGAATTGAGCAAAAATAATTTTTTGTTTAGTTTCATATTCACTCCGATTTAATTTATACATAAGAAGGTCGATACGCTGGTATCGGCTTTTTTATTGGAGTTAAAGAAAATGATTTTATTTAGGATTATCTAATTGTGGATAGTCCTTTTTATTTGGAAAGCGAGGTGATGTGCTTTGAAGAAATTGACAATTAAACAGAATAAGTTTGCTGATGAGTACATCATCAGACAACGCATCTGGGCTTGCATGGAGTTAGCAAAGCGATACATGATGGGTTATGATTCAATTCCTGAAAGTTTAGCTTCAGAATGTAAAACAATTATAGCTAGCAAAGATACGAATTATATGCAAAAATTAGCCGCAAAATCAATATTACAAATAAAATATGGAAAAATTGAAACTAATAATATTATTGAAGAATATGCAATAGTAACAGACAGAAACGATTCTTTAGTTGCGAGATGGGTTAAAAAAGTAAAAAAACGTGATAAAGTATGTCAAATCTGTGGCTCAGACAAAAATTTAGTTGTACATCATATTAGCCATTGGGCAGATGACCCGATTAATAGAATAAATGTAAATAATGGTATATTGCTTTGTGCTAAATGTCATTCACTACAACACCCCGATTTACCGTTAGGTTTATTTATGGAGGTGAAAGATGAATAATAGACAACAATTGTTCTGTGAAGAATATTTGAAGGATCTTAATGCAACTAAAGCAGCCATTAGAGCTGGGTATAGCGAAAAAACGGCATACTCACAAGGACAAAGATTGTTGAAGAATGTTGAAATTAAAAATAGACTTCAAGAAATAAGAGAAAAGATACAAGACGAAAATATCGCAACAATAAAAGATATAGAGGAGTTTTTATCGCTTTCACTTAATGGTGAAATGGAAGAAGAAGTTATTTCAGTAGTTGCCGAAATAGAAGGTTCCTCAAAGGTTGTAAAAACAAAAAAACAAATATCTTTGAGAGACAGAATAAAAGCGGCGGAACTTCTTGGCAAGAGGTATGGTTTGTGGACTGAAAAACAAGAGGTCGATATTAATTTACCTACTTTTATCGATGATATTCAAGAGGCTGATTAGTTTTGGGTGCTATTCGTGTTTCAAATTTGATTGGTCAAGGATATAACGAGTTTTGGAATTGTAAGAAGTTTTATAAAGTGGTCAAAGGTAGTAGGGGTAGTAAGAAATCCGTTACTACACAGATAGAAATTATTTATAAGATGATGAAATATCCCTGGATGAATGTTATTGCTGCTAGAAGGTATCAAAATACCTTGAGAGATAGTGTGTTTGTAGGATTGAAGAGTGCCACGAATAGATTAGGAGTTCAAAATTTATGGCAATTTACGGTTAGCCCAATGGAAGCAACGTATATTCCTACTGGTCAGAAAATACTATTTCGTGGTTTTGATGATGCTTTGAAAATGACTTCAATTCAATTAGAGAAAGGATCTATCACTCATTTATGGCTAGAGGAAGCTTATGAGTTAGAGAGTAGGGATAAATTGGATACCGTTGTAGAAGGTATGAGGGGCATTTTAGAAGACAAAAATGCATACAGGCAGGTTATACTTACTTTTAATCCTTGGAGCGAAAATCATTGGTTAAAAAGCGAATTTTTTGACGCTAAAGATGATGATGTATTTACTCTAACTACTACATACAAGCTTAATGAGTGGTTAGATGAGCAAACTATAAAAAGATATGAGAAGCTCTATAAAACTAATCCTAGACGTGCAAAGATTGTGTGTGATGGCGAGTGGGGAGTGTCTGAGGGTCTTGTTTTTGAGAATGTAGAGTATAGACCGTTAGATAAGGATTTTCTAGCGAAACAAAATTACGAGCTAATAGTTGGGTTGGATTTTGGTTTTACTCATGATCCAACTGCTCTTGTGGTTTCTTGGCTTGATAGTGAAAATGGGATTTTGTATCTGATTGATGAGCATTACGAAACTGGTATGCATACTAATGAAATTGCTAGAATGATTAAATCTAAAGGGTATTCCAAATCTCTTATTATTGCTGACTGTGCCGAGGACAGATTGATTTCTGAGCTGAATAATGATTACGGTCTTCGAATAAAGAAGTCTAGGAAAGGCAAGAGCAGTGTTAACCAGGGGATTGATAAGTTACAAAGTTTGAAAATTATTTGTGATACATCCCTAGTTAGCTGCAAAGAAGAGTTTTATAGTTACTCATATAAATTTGATAAGGTTATGGGGAAATTTACTAATATTCCAGAAGATAAAAATAACCATTTAATGGATGCTTTACGATATAGTTTACAGTCTGCATCTGATAAGGTTAGTGTCCAATTGTTTAGGGGGATAATTTAATGACAACACATGTTACAGAGACTATTAATTTAGTTAACGATTCAATAGATAAGGAGTTTACTATTTCTGAGGATTCTGGAATGACTCCAGAATTGCTGGATAAATTTATTCAAAGACATAAGAATAATATAGGTCACTATCAAAAGTTAAAAAATATGTATGAGACTGTGTATCCTATTTCTTTTAAACCTAAAAAGGAGGATAGCTACAAGCCTGACAATCGACTATCAGTAAACTTCGCAAAGTATATTGTAGATACTTTTAATGGGTATTTTATTGGAAATCCTATAAAATCAACTCATGAAAACAAGAAGGTTAATGATTATTTAGATTTTTTGGATAGTTACAATAATCAAGATGATAATAATGCTGAATTGTCAAAGATTTGTAGTATATATGGACACGGATTTGAACTTATTTTTAATGATGAGAACGGAAGAATCGGATTAACATATTTGAATCCTATGCAAGCTTTTTTGGTGTTTGATGAGAGCATAAGAAGAAAAGTGCTGTATTGCGTTAGATATTATAAGAACTCTGATGGAAAGATTGAGGGTACTTTTTCTGATGATAAGAAGATTACTCATTTTATGTACACAGATCATGGGTTAAAGTTTATTTCAGAAGAAGAACATTATTTTAATGATGTGCCAGTTGTTGAATATGTTGAGAATGCAGAGCGTAAGGGGATTTTTGAGAGTGTTGAGAGTCTTATTAACGCTTTTAATAAATCAATTAGTGAAAAAGCTAATGACGTGGACTATTATGCTGATGCGTATATGAAAATATTAGGTGAAAAGTTAGATGAAGATGTTATCAAGAATTTAAGAGACTATCGAATTATTAATGTTAGCGGAGAAAATTCTGAGAAAGTGGTAGTTGATTTCTTAGCAAAACCTAATAGTGACACTACTCAAGAAAATCTATTGAATAGACTAGAGCGTTTGATATTTCAAATTTCAATGGTGGCTAATATTTCTGATGAAAACTTTGCTCAATCAACTGGAGTGTCTTTAAAATACAAATTACAAGCTATGGACAATTTAGCAAGAACTAAAGAGCGTAAATTTACAGCTGGACTTAACAGGAGATATAAGATAATTTCCAATTATCCTGGTAGTCCTTTGGATGGTGATGATTGGGTTAAGATTAGGTATAAATTTACTAGGAATGTTCCATCTAACTTATTAGAAGAAACAGAAATAGCACGTAATTTAAGTGGTATTGTATCGGAAGAAACTCAAGTCAATGTTTTAAGCATTGTGGATAATGCAAAAGATGAGATTGAAAATAAGAGAAAAGACATTGAAGGTTCTGATGGTTTTATGAGGGTAGTAAATGAAGAACCTAAACCAGTATAATGAATACTCAAGTAAAAGACAAAAAGAGTTATGGGATAATTTGGAAAAAGATGAGGCTAAGTTAATCGAAAAACTTACTCAATTTTACAAGGAAGAATCTCATAAGCTTGGCAAAGAAATTGCAGAATATTTTGCCAGGTATGGTAAGGATAATGTTATTGAATACAGATCACTCTTAGCTAGACTAAGTAGTGTTGACAGAAAATTATTATATGAAAGATTTGATGATTTTATTGAAAAATACCCACAATACAAGCACTTAACTGATGTAAGAAAGTCTATTTATAAGTTGACAAGGCTAGAAGGACTTAATGAGTCTATAAAGTTGCAGCAATTAGAAATTGGTGCTAAAGAAGTTGATAGATTACATGATTATTTGGTGGATTTATACGGAGATACTTATTATGAGATGGCGGATAGTATGGGATTTGGAAGAACTATGCTTAGTTTTGATAAAGAGAGTGCTGAGCTATTAATTAATAAGAAATGGACTCAACAAAAAGATTACAGTGATAGAATATGGGAAAATAAAAATAAGCTTATTAGTTACTTAACTAATGATTTTAAGACGTCTATTATAAGAGGTGACAGTTTCAATAGAGTTGTAAAACAAATGTCTGAGAGGTTTGTTGATCGCTCAAGAGCAGATATTAAGAGAATTGTACGAACAGAAGGTACAAGAATCAATAATGAAGCTATGATGAAGACATTTGATGATTCTAAACTATATGATGAGTATGAGTATGTAGCAGTTATAGATAGAAAAACAAGTGATGTGTGCAAGGATTTGGACGGGGAGATATTTAAGCTCAAGGATCGTGAGGTCGGGATAAACTTTCCGCCAATGCATGTTAACTGCCGTAGTAGTTTTAGCGTGGTTATACCAGATGATTATGTAGATAGGTATGAGAAACTGTATGGCGATTATTTTGAATCAACTGAGATAGCAGAAAATGAAATTAATAAATTGAAACCTTATGAGAAAAACATTACATCTATACTTAAATCAATAGAACATGATAATAGATCAAAATTAGTAGGTTTAGATTTTAGGTTTAAAAGCATAGAAAGCTTATCCCGTAAGATAATCGCAGATTCAAAAGAAAAAGAAATTTCTTTGGAAGATGCAGCAAAAGGAATCAATGATAAATTAAGATATACTTTTGTTAGTAAGGAGAAAGATTTTACTAATAATTATTTCAAAACTGTTGGAACACTAAGGAATAAAGGGTATAATATAGTTAGAGTAAAAAACACTTTTGAACAAAATGTTGTTTATAAAGGAGTTAATACTTTAGTCGAAGATAACAACGGGGTAATATTTGAATTACAGTATCATACTGATAAGTCTTATTTTGTAAAAGAACACGGATTACATGAAATATATGAGCAACAAAGAGTGTTAGACAGAAATAAGAATAATATGAAATGGGATAATTTAACCAAAGAAATGATAAAAATTAGTAATAAAATTCCAATACCCAAGTATGTAGAAAGGATTAAATGATTATGAAGTTTAAAACGCCAACTGTATATTATTATTGTCCAGACTATAAAAAGTATGTTAAACGTGAAGGTGGCATGTATTATTGCATAAAAGATGGTAAGGAAGTATTTAATGATTTCTATTCTAAAATTGATTTGGGGTCGATATATACAGAAGATATAACAAAGGAAGAATATTATGCTCAACTATCTTAGAGCCTTTTTTATTATGTTGAATGCACATAAAGGTCAAAAAGATAAAGGCGGACACGCATACTTTTTACATCCTTTAAGAGTTTCTAAGAAAATAAGTGACAGGCGATATAAGATAGTTGCACTGTTGCACGATGTTTTAGAAGATTCTGACAAATACACAATTAATGATTTTGACTTTCTTGACTCTGAACAAAAAGATGCTTTGATTAAACTTACGCATCCAGAAAATGTAGCATACATGGATTATGTAAAAAATATAAAAAGTAACAGCATTGCAAGAAAAGTAAAACTAATGGATTTAGAAGATAATATGAATTTAAACAGACTGAAATGTCTTACAGAAAAAGACTTTAAAAGAGTTGAAAAATACAAGAAAGCTAGAGGTTATCTTTTAGCATAAAATTAATAGCACACTAACTAATTACAGCTGTAATGGGTTAGATGTGCTTTTTTAGTACAAATTTTTAGGAGTAAAAAATGAAAAGTGTAAAAATAGGCTGGAAAGAGTATGAAATAGTAGAAGCAGAAATAAATACTGCCATGATAGAGAATCCTAAAGAATGCTATGGTGAAATAGATTACAACAAATGTAAGATATATTTAAATGCAAATTACGGTGACGATATAAAGCAAGAAACACTACTGCATGAGATTCTTCATGGAATATCTGATATGTATGATTTAGATATGAGCGAAAATTTTGTAACTAGATTATCAAATGCAATATTTACAATGATTAAAGACAATAATTTAAGCATATAATTAGGTGAATGCTATAAAAAAAGATTTTTAAATAAAATAAAAAATAAAGTCAGACAAGAAATATCACATTCTTTATGACTAGACCTAGATAAGTCTATAAACTGTCTATTTTTTAATGCACTCAACTAGCTGAGGTTAAAGCTAGAACATATATAAATTCATGAACTTACATGTAAAAAAGGAGAAGAAAATGGAAGACATAAGAAAAATACCTTTGAATTTGCAACTATTTGCAGATGAAGAGGCAGAAACAGAAGTGGATCAAGCAAATGTTGATGCTGAAAAAGAAACTGAAAAGACTTTTACACAAGATGAGGTTAACAAGATTGTTCAAGACAGATTAGCTAAGGAAAAAGCTAAGAACGAGAAAGCACAGGAAGAAGCTAAAAAGCTTGCAAAGATGAATGCGGAGCAAAAAAACCAATATATGGTGGAACAACTTCAAAAAGAGTTAGAAGAATACAAGAATAAAGAAGCTAAAAACGACATGATAAAGGAAGCTAACTCTATGCTTAAAGACAATGATATAACCTTGCCTGATGAGGTTGTGGCTATGCTTATCGGCGATAATGCAGAGGACACTAAGGTTTGTGTGGATAGTTTTTCTAAGGCTTTTAAAACGGCTGTGGAGAGGGCTGTGAATGAAAAGCTAAAAGGAAAGACTCCTAAGCAAAAATCTGTTGCTGGTTTAACGAGAGAGGATATTTTATCGGTGAAGGATAGGCAAGAACGTCAACGTTTGATTAAAGAAAACGAAGAATTATTTATGTAAAAAGGAGAATTTTAAAATGGCAGATGCAAATTTAATTAAAAAACAAGATTTAAAATACCCTATTACGGTTGATGTTACTAATACATTTCAAGAAAATGTAAGCAAAATGTTGGAGTTATTAGGGGTTACTAGAAGAATATCATTGACAAATGGTTCTACTATTAGAATTTATGATAAATACGATGTTACTTTGGCGGATGGAAATGTAGCAGAGGGTGAAACTATTCCTTTGTCTAAGGTTACTAGAAAAGAAAAGACTACAAAAGAGATTACACTAAAGAAATACAGAAAGGCAACTACTGCGGAAGCTGTTCAAATGTATGGATCTAATGAAGCGGTAACAAATACTGATGATGCACTTGTACAAAAGTTACAAAAAGAAATTAGAAAAGACTTTGTTACTCTTTTAAAAACTGGTTCTACTACTCAAAAAGCTTTGGGAAATGGACTTCAAGGTGCGGTTGCTAGTGCTTGGGGTAAGTTACAAGCACTGTTTGAAGATTTTGGATCACAAAGATGCATTATATTTGCAAATCCATTGGACATTGCAAAATATTTGGGTAACGCTAATATTACTACTCAAACTGCATTTGGTATGACTTTTATCAATGCATTTACGGACACAACTATTATTTCTACTACTGATATTGCAGAAGGCGAAATTTGGGCTACTGTTCCTGAAAACATTGTATTAGCATATATCAACGCTACTAATTCAGAAATGGCTAGAGAGTTCGGCTTAAATGGTGTTGGATTGGGTTATATAGGTATGACTCATTTCTTGGATCATACGTCTGCTACTACTCAAACATTATTAATGAGTGGAATGTTAATGTATGTTGAGAGATTGGACGGTATTGTAAAGGTTAAAATAACAGAACCTGCTCCAGCAACTGTAGGAGCGTAGATAGCATATGGGAGCAATAACAGAAGACAATTTAAAAGAGTTGTTAGAGAGAGTGCAAACAAGAATTAAGCCTTACAATGTTGTTGCTACTGATGACAATTTGAAAGAATTAATCACTACTATCGCTGACCGAATTTGTTTGCGTGTTGGCGATAGTGTATTAAGTGGTTTATTGTATTCAATAGCAGTCGATGCAACTGTGAAAATGGTTAGAAGGATTAACTACGAAGGTATTAATTCTGAGAGTGTGGATACTATCTCCACATCATTTGTCAGTGATGTATTGAGTGAATATGATGATGAGTTTAGATCATATATTTATATGAACTCTAAAGATGATAGTAAGGGTAAAAGGATGATTCGCTTTTTATGATGTATTTAAGGCTGTACCCTATTTTCAAAATTCAAAATGGGCAAGACGAATTAAAAAATAAGATGTATGAGGATAAGGTAAGTGAAAACTATTATCCTTGTAGAATTACTAACTGGACTAGAGATGATATTGAAATTTTCGGACGTGATGTTACCAAGAATTCAAGAAAAATGTTTTGCAATGGCTTTGATATTAGCTTTGCCAAGAGTTTGGAGAAGGTGAAAATCGAAGACGAGGTTTATAAGGTAATTGAAGTCAAGGACATCGGAAGATGGATATTTTTTATCATAGAAAGGGTAGGTAAATGAAATATTCGTTAAAGGGCGATAAAAGACTTGAACAAGCTCTTTATAAAAAGAGTAAGGCTAGGTTTTATGGTGTTGCTAATAAGAGTTTAGTGGAAATATTTAACAGAGCAAAAAGACCTCCTGGAACTCCGAGAGATAACGGAGATTTGATTAAAAGCCGTAGGTTAAGAGAAGCTATTCCAAGTACAAGATTTAAAGGTATTTTTTATTATACTGAAGAGTACGCACCACATGTAGAATATGGACATGATGTTGGTAAAAATGGACACGTTGATGGTCAAAGATATCTTAAACGAAATGTTAGTAAACAGGGGAGAATATATATGAATGATTTGATAAAGGAACTGAAAAAATGATTAAAAAAGTTGGTATTGTAGACTTTATTAAGATAGTTCAGGATTTAATTGAAAAGAATACTCTATTAAGGGCTTACGACTATGTTCCAGTGGATGAAAAGCCTCCGTTTGCTTATGTGGAATTGTACGATAAGAGGGCAGAAAACACGAAATCAATGTGGGGCGAAGTATTCAATATATTGGTTCATATCGTTGCTGAAAAATCTAATAGCAAAGTCGAAATGTACAAGCTTATTACAGAGATTGAAGAGGCTTTTACAGAAGAATTGAGGTTTGAAGATAACAATATTTCTGTTATTAGGCAAGACGAAATCGGATTACAATCGTTGGAACAAGAAGAAACAGGTTCATGGCATGCTATTTTAGAGTTTGAGATTAAGCTTTGTTATGGATTTAAGGTCAAAATTTAAAAAAGGAGATTATTATGGGAGATTTAACAAAAGCGTTTGAAAATAACTTATATTGTGATTTTACTAGCTCTGCTTCAAAAGCTGTAGCTGGAAAAGATATTTTGTTGGCTATATTTAGTGCTGATGGTCAAAAACTATTGGGAATAAGTGGTCAACAAGGTTTAAAGATTAATAGAACGAGTGATTCTATTGAGGTATCTAGTAAGGATACTGTTGGTGGATGGAAATCAAAGATCGCAGGTATGAAAGAGTGGTCTATTGATAATGATGGCTTATTTGTACCTAGTGATGAGGCACATAAAGCTTTATCCAAAGCGTTTGAGGATTCAGACCTTGTTTGTATTAAGGTTGTGAATGTTAAAGAGAAAAAAGGAATGTTCGGAGGTCTTGCGGCGGTAACGGATTATTCTATAGAAGCTCCATTTGATGATGCTATGACTTATTCTATTTCACTTGAAGGTAATGGGGCGTTAGTTGATTTAACTAGTGGTGATAAGAGTGCTAATGCAATGCCTGGGGATAAAGTAGGTGTATAAGATGAGTGATAAAGCGATAATAAACTTAAACGAAAAGAAGTATGAGTTAAAGTTCAATTTAAAAGCGTTAGAAAACATTGAAAGAGCTATTGGAAGTTCTTTGATGGGAGAATTGTCAAAGTATAATGCTATGCTACCATTAACGACTTTGAGAGTTCTTTTTTCTCATTCTTTATATCAAATAGATGCAGGTAAGATTGCTATTGAGCAGGCATCAGATCTGTTTGATAAATTGATTAATGAAAAGGGATTGATTTTTGTTAACATGTTGGTTGTGAATGAAATTAAGATTGACTGTCCTTTTTTCTTCCAAGGCGTTTAATTGAATTAGAATATTTTGAAACAGATAATAGCGAAATCGATGAGGAGTATGTGAGGTTAACTACTGAATATGCTGATGATATTGATTTCGCTTTTTATGTTGTAAATTTTGGGTATTCAAGAGAAGATTACGAACAATTAACGCCAAGAGACGTTGCATTTATTCGAAAAGCGTATGAGACAAAAACTGTGCAAGAAACAACACAACTTAGAAATGCAGTGTTGAATGCGGTTAGTAATGCACTTAGAAAGAAAAACGCTAGGTTTCAAAAATTATGGAAGAAAGTTCAAAAGCCTCTGGATAAGGAAAAGGCAAGAAATGATGCTGAAGTAATCTTTGAGACTGAAGAAAAAGAGGGTAAATCTTGGGTTGATAAAATTTACGAAGTCAATGGATTGAGGAGGTGAGATTATGGCGGCTGACTATACTTTAAGCGTTGAAATTAATGGCGATGCTAGTAGTATGGAAAAGGCATTTAAAAAGGTTAGTGGCGCTTTAGAGGATACGAAAAATAAGATCAACGAAGCTAGTTCAGGAGCGGTTCCTGGAATCGGACAAATGGCTAAATCATTTGGTATTGCACAATTAGCTGTAAAGGGTTTTTCAATGGCTATGGGAGCTATTAGTGGAGCTGTTGACGGGGCTGTGTCAAGGGTGGATACTCTTAATCAGTTTCCGAAGGTATTGGAACAAATGGGATATAAGAGTGAAGAAGCAAAAGCATCTATTAAAAGCCTATCCAATGGTATCCAAGGACTCCCTACGACGTTAGATGGCATTGCTAGTACAACTCAGCGTATGACAACTATTATGGGCGATGTTCCCAAGGCAACTGATGCTACTTTAGCGTTGAATGATGCTTTTTTAGCAAGTGGTGCAAGTAGTGAATCAGCAGGTCGTGGTTTGGAACAGTATATGCAAATGTTGTCTGCTGGAAAGGTTGATATGCAAAGCTGGAGAACACTTCAAGAGACTATGCCATATGCGTTGGATAAAACTGCGAGAGCGTTTGGGTTTACTGGTAAGAGTGCAACTAATGATTTTTATGAAGCTCTTAAAAAAGGCAAAATCACTATGGATCAGGTTACTGGTAAGTTTGTTGAGTTAAACAAAGGTGCTGATAGTTGGCATAACACAGCATTAGAAGCGACTAAAGGTATTGGAACATCGATGCAAAACTTACAAACAGCTATTAAAAATGGTGTTGCTAATGTTATTCAAAGCTTTAATGAGTGGGCAGAGTCGGAAGGTTTTGGAACTATATCAGATAATATCAATAAGATTAAACAAAAAGTTGGTGAGGCTTTTGGATATATTTCAGATCACATTCCAGATATTATGGATAAAGTTAAAGAAGTTGCAGGAGAATTTCAAAAATGGTATGAAAGACTTAGACCTTTAGCTCCAGTTATTTTGGCTGTTCTTGCTCCTCTTTTGGCTTTCAAAGGTATTGTGTCAATTGCACAAGGTGTTACTGATGGCGTAAACAAGATAACGGGTGCTATTAATGGATTAGGTCAAGGTGTTGAAATTATAAAGGGCGTTCCTGGTGCTTTTAGTAACCTTGGAACTAGCTTGTCAGGTGTTGCTAGTGGCATAAAAGGTGGAATAAGTGCAATTGGTGGAGCGTTTCAAGGATTATGGGCTACATTAATGGCTAATCCTATAATCTTAATTATAGCTGGAATTGTAGCTGTGGTAGGAGTATTAATTTATTGTTATAAGCATTTCGAGGGATTTAGAAATTTTGTAAATAATGTTGCTAGTTCGATTAAAGACTTTTTCGTTAATGCATGGAATAGTATCAAAGAAACTACGGTAGAAATCTGGACTGGTATAAAGGATTTCTTCAGTGGAATTTGGGATGGTATAACATCAACTGTTACTAGTGTTTGGGATGGAGTTTCAGGTTATTTAACAGGAATATGGAATGGAATAGTATCTATTGCTAAGGGGTTATGGGAAGGTATTAAACTTGTTATTATGACTCCAATTTTACTGGTTATAGATTTGGTAACGGGGAATTTCACACAATTACAATCAGATTTACAACTTATTTGGGATAAAATCAAAGAGACTGCTGGATTATTGTGGGAAGGTATTAAGACTGTTATTACAACAGTTGTCACTACAATCAAAGACGGTGTTATTGCAGGATTTGAGTTACTTAAAACTACTCTATCAAATATTATAGCTGGAATACAAAATGTATTTTCAAGTGTGTGGAATGCAATAAAAAATTCAGTAATAAACATAGCTACTGGTTTAGTAAATGGAGCTATATCTGTGTTTAACGGATTAAAGACGGGCGTTCAAAATATAATCAATAAAGTCAAGGATATCTTTAATTCATTGAAAAGTATTAGCTTGATAGATATTGGTAAAAAGATTATGAATGGTTTTTTAAACGGCTTGAAATCGGCGTATAAAAAGGTTCAGGACTTTATCGGGGGCATTGGAAATTGGATAAGAGAGCATAAAGGACCGATACAGGTGGATAGAAAGCTTTTGATTCCTGCTGGTAATGCTATAATGCTTGGCTTGAATAGTGGGTTAAATAGTGGGTTTGATGATGTGAAGTCAAATGTTAATTCTATGGGAAACACAATATCAAGCATTATAGGTACTGATAATAATCTTGGATTTGAGTTTGATCTTGATGATAGCGGATTCGTAAGGACGATTGATAACGCTAGAAATATTATTCAAGATTTTAAAGAATATGCTGAAAAAGGATTTGGATTAAATATGAGAAATAACGTATCTAATACTTCTGAAATGAAAAGAGTAGTATTAGGAGGAACGGGAGTGTTTAATCAAGATTCTAATGTCGAAAATACTGGCAAAGCTATTAGCACAAACGGTGTTCAATCACTTGTTGTAAGAGAGTTAGGAGATTTGAATTTAACTGTAACTAGTGAGATGGATTCTAGAGAAGTTGCAAGAGGAACATATAAGTTTACAGATGAGTTCTTAAAGAGAAATCAAAAAATCAGAGAAAGAAGAAGAGGAGAGTTGTATTAATGAATGATATTTTAAAATTTGTTAAAGTTGACAAAGAAAAAAAGTTCGGATTTTTCTTCAATGGTACTGATTTTAGGGATTTACTAACTGTAGAAGAAATCAACAGACCTATTGCTTCAAATATTAGCAATAGGTTGAATGATTATATAAGTTTTAATGGTGCTGATTTGATAAGTACAAGAAGAGATCCGTTGTATTTCAAGATTAAATACAATACTGTAAAACAAAACAAAAACGCGATTAGAAATTTATTTGCTAATCTTTTAGTAACTGAGGAGTTATCAGAATTGTTCTTTTATGATAATCCTGATGTTATTTACTATGCTAAATTAGACGGAACTACAGAAATTGAAGAAGGATATAATTACACAAAGGGCGAGTTAACTTTTATCATTCCATCTGCTTGTGGGTATAAGAGAGAGCCTGTGGAACTGTCACAGGCTAATGCTAAAAGTATTATGTGTGAAAACAAGGGTACGGATAAGACGTATCCTATTTTTGATTTCACTTGTCATGGCAAGGTTACAATGATTGGCGTGACTAGTAAGCACGGTAGTTTCCAATTTGGGGATAGCAAGGAGTTTGCACCGATTAAGCAGATGAAGATACACAAGGAACAAACTAGTAGCTTGTTCAAGAGTGGTAAAGGAACGTTAACTATTCTTGATAGGGTTATGAAAACCAGCGATGGTTGGGATATTGTGGATGCATCTAAACTTATAGCTGATAGTGATTTTGATGGGAAGGTATCTAATACGACTACATCTAGTCCAAAGACTCCTAACGGGACTGTTACTGTGTCAAAGAACGCAAGGTATTGGGACAATGGTGTTAGGATTGCTAACTGGGTTAAAGGTAAGTCTTTTAAATTCGATAAGACGAAGGTTGTGAATAAATCAAAATCAAAGAAGGCATATAGGCTAATTGATAAGCAAGGTTACCTTGGTTGGTTACTTGAAGAGGACATTCAAGGTCAAAGTCAAAGCACTGTGACTGGTGTGTATCCTTTTTGGAATAGTTCAAGTTTAAAGACATTCTCGACATTACCTTTGCATCGCAAGGTGACTAACAATGCGACTGATTGGGAGATGACTTTTAAGTTTAATTACAAGGCTAATCCTGGACAATTTGGTTTTCTGACTTTTGGTATTACTGATAAAGACCAAAATATGATTGGAGGCATGAGGATTGAAACTATAAATGGCGATGGAAGAATGGCAATGGTGTGCTTGTGTGGTAGTGATGGTAAACTTCACACTGGATACAACAAAGCCGACTGGACAGGTGCTGTAACTATTACTAAAAGAGGTGCTATGGTTACATACTACATGTATAATCAGCTAAATGGTAAAAGCTACACTTATAGGCTAATGAATGCTGAGATTGATGATGTAGTGGCTAGTGATGTGTATGTGTTATGCACTAAGAAGAACAACTACGACTTTATCCAAGCTTGTAATCCAATGCATATGACCATTACAGGGTATGATGCAGATATTTATGTTGAAAGTAAAAGCAAGGAAGAGTTTTCTATGATTAATGTAGCTATTCCACGTTTTAACTTCAATGACGGAGATACAGTGAGAATTGATATGAACACTGGTTTTTGTTACCACAACGGACACAGATGCTTGATGCCAATTGCATTTGGCTCAAAACCGACTCCCATTTACCCAGGGACAGAGGAAATAGCGATAACTACGGAGGGAGAATTTGGCTCTTATGTTGATTGTGATGTTAGTTATAGAGAGGTATTCAAATGTTAATAGTAACAGATAGAAATTTACAAACATTGACAATAGCTAGTAATGATTATCCTGATGGCGTGCATTTTCAAGATGATAAGTTCAACGAAAACCTGGAAACTGGAACTTGTATGTTAACTTGCAGTATCGATAAGGTCGTTGAAAAAGATGTTGAATTAATCGAAGCAGGTTGTTTGATTGTTGCTACTGGATATAAGAAAAAGCCTGTACTTTTAGAGGTTACTGAGGTTGTTGAAACAAGATATTCAAAGGAGATAGTCGCAGAAGATTGCGGACTTGATTTACTTAATGAAGATATCGCAGAACAAGATTTCAAAGGAACACTTGCAGAATGGGTTAACAATACTCTTGGTGAAAAATCAGACTGGGTTGTTGGAATTAATGAAGCTAAGGATAAAAACTTAGCTTTTAAATTTGATGGAACAACGACTAAGACTAAGAGACTTGCTATGATTGCGGGTCGTTTCGGTTGTGAGATTAGCTATGATGTTAAATTAAATGGTAACGCAATTGATAAAAAGGTTATTAATTTTTATAAGAAACGTGGAAAAGAGACTGGATACAGGCTTGAGTTTGGTCGTGATGTTAGCGATGTTAAGCGTACTGTGTCAATTGCGGACTTGTGTACTGCTGTAAGACCTGTGGGTAAACCTCACAAAGAGCAAATCAGAGAAGTAAAACAAGTTGAAATCGAAGAAGATAACAAGAAACCTGCTCCAAATAGCAAGATTGAGTTATTTGTTAAGTGGATGAAATCACGTGAAGGAAAAGTTAGATATTCACAAGCAAGACGTGAAGGTCCTAATTATTACGATTGTTCAAGTTCTGTTAGTAGCGCTGCAAAATTTGCAGGACTTTTCCCAAAGTCTGTGGGACTTCCAACTACGGAGACATTATGGGCTTTGGGAAATGCTGGAACGTACTTTCATCAAATCAAACAATCAGAAATTCAATATGGGGATATATTCGTATCGAGATACAACAACAAGGGTCATACGGGTGTAATCTTAGATAAAAACACGATTATACATTGTACGCTATACGGATCAATCAATGGGATTGTAACAACTAAGCTTCGAGGCTGGACTGGTCCAAATGTTAGGTTCTATCGTTGGAATGAGAACAAAGGTGGAACTATAATTGATGCTACTAAAAAGACATATTGGACTAATTCTGATGTTACAAAACACGATTTAGGCAAGAGACTAAGTAATATAACAGCGACTCAAATTAATAACTGGATAAGGGCGAAGGCTCCTAATAGTCCTTTTAATGGACAAGGTCAAGTGTTCATAGAAGCACAGAAACAGTCCGGATTAGATGCAAGATATATATTAGCTCATGCAGCATTAGAAAGTGCGTGGGGCAGCAGTAGGATTGCAAGAACATATCACAATTATTTTGGTATTAATGCGTATGATAGTAATCCTGATAACGCTAAAAAAAGCAGTAACAGGAGTTTACAAGCAGGCATTATCAATGGTGCTGTGTGGATAAAAGAACACTATTATAACCGTGGACAAAAGACGTTGTATGCAATGAACCACGATAAAAATGGTCACAACTATGCTAGTGATAAAGCGTGGGGAGATAAGATTGCAAATATCATGAAAGGTTCTGAACGATATACTAATGCCGGTGCTACTGCTTCTAGCACAGAACAAGTATCGTACAAAGAACACGAAGTTAACACAGACTTGGTGGGATACAAGTATGATGATGGAAGATTCTATGTTACTGATGATGGTCTTATTTGCGATAGAGAAGCATCTAAGAAGTGGACTAGATTTAATAAAACAGGTCAAAAATATTTCATAAGAATGTACGACAGCGAGGCTACTAGTCAAAAGACATTGTTCGATGAGGGATTGAGGTTCTTAAAAAACAACAATGAGGCAAAAATTAGCTATGAGGTATCACTAAGACAACTTCCAAGTGAGCTAGAAATTGGGGACTACATCAGAATTATAGACCACGGATTTAAACCTGCGTTGTACTTATCGGCTAGACTTGTGGATATCACAAGGAGCTTATGTGATGAGCTTAGCAACTCTGCTGTATTTGCTAACTTTGAAGAACAAAAAGCAGGGATTTCTGAAAGACTTTTGAGTTTGGAAAAATCTGTGTATAGTAGTAGATTCAATTGGCAAAATGTACCATTTGAGATGCAGCTAACATCAAGTCAAGGTAATGTGTTCAAAGATGGTGTGCTGTCAACGGAAATCACAGCTATTGTTACTAAAGCAGGTGTGGATCAAACTGCTACTATTGATAAGTTTGTATGGGAAAGAGTGTCCGAATACCAGGACAAGATTACTACAAGTGATGAAAACTGGAACAAATCTAAAGAAGGCTCAACTGGTAATATACTTGGGATAAATAACACTGATGTGGATTTACAAGCTACTTTTACATGTTCTGCAATGCTTAATGATGTTGCTGTAGCCACAAGCTTTATAACCATAAAGGACTTGACTATTGGCATATATAAGCAAGAAAAAGAGCCTGATAGATCTAGTTTGAGTTGGGGCGATGTGTGGCAGTGGGACGATGGTAAAGGTACCCATTTCAAGAGATTGTGGAAGGGTGATAGGTGGGAAGATACTATCACAAAAAGAGACTTGGAGATATTGGAGCTTACTCCAGGACCTCCAGGAGCCGACGGTGAAAATGGTATGCCGGGTAAAGACGGCAAGGACGGAAGAACCTCGTATGTTCACTTCGCTTATGCCGATAGTGCAGACGGGACTGTTGGATTCACAAGAACTGCTACAGCGAACAAAAAGTACATCGGATTCTACACAGACTTTGAAAAAGCTGACTCAACAGATCCAAAAAGTTATGAATGGTCGTTATTCAAAGGTGACGATGGTAAAGATGGGGTTGCAGGTAAAAACGGTGTTGGATTAAAATCCACGGATATTTCCTACGGCTTGTCTGATTCTGAAACAAAGGAGCCTACTAGTTGGACTAAAACAGTACCTGGTTTATCGAAAGGTAAATATTTATGGACAAAAACTGTGTGGGCATACACGGATAATACTTCAGAAACTGGGTATACGAAGACTTATATCGCTAAAGATGGTAACACTGGTAAAGATGGTATTGCTGGCAAAGACGGCGTAGGTATTAAGACTACTACTATAACTTATGCTAAATCGACAAGTGGTACTTCTGCACCTACTAGTGGGTGGACTAGTGGTATACCAAGCACAAGTCCTGGTGATTTTCTGTGGACGAAAACAGTGTGGAATTATACTGATAACACTTCTGAAACTGGATATTCTGTGAGTAAAATAGGCAAAGACGGCTCTGATGGAATACCTGGAAAGGCGGGAGCTGATGGCAAAACACCTTATTTTCACACAGCGTGGTCAAATAGCGCAGACGGGACTAAGGATTTCAGCACAAGTCAAGCAGGAGAAAAGGCATACATTGGAACTTACACAGACTATGTTAAGGCAGACTCAACAGATCCCAAAAAATATACATGGATGTTGGTTAAAGGGAATAAAGGTAAAGATGGTGCTGATGGTGCTAACGGAAGTAACTTCACGTGGAATATGCTTTTAAAATCGAATGTAGGTGTAGAAAATGACAAGTACAATATAAGTAACTATGACTTATCGGGAGATTTTGTAGTTGGAGAAGATTATACACTAACTATTTGGGGAAAACTCGGAGAAGATAGGACACGATTTGATTTTTATAATAGTGAGTCTTATGTAAGGCTAGAAGGTGCAACAGAAATCCGCCAAGGTGTGTATAGTGTAAGTTTTAAGTGGAAAGATACACGTGAATACAACGGTGTTGTACACAAGGGCGATAATTCAAAGTTATTGGTATATGCTTATCCTAGTGATGGTAAATCAACTTCAAGAATTGACAAGATAAAGCTAGAAAAAGGAATAAACACTAATCCTGTATGGTCACCGCATATATCGGAAATCAACGGTAAAGACGGTGTTGACGGAAAAGACGGAACTTTTACTGGAGAAATTGGCGGTAGAAACTTAATTAGAAATTCAGATAAAATCACTGGCTGGACAAAATATGATGGTGGTAATCACTTAATCACAGATGAATATATGAAAGAATTTAATGTTCAAGGTCAACGAATAAAATCAGATGCCGCAAATGCGACAGATTTTATTAAAACATATGTCAATTTTGATGTAGATGATTTAGTGCCGGGAAAGAATTATACATTTTCTGTTTATGTGAAAAATAATCGTGATGTGCCAGCACAACTTAGAGTAAACGGGTTCAACTGGAACTTCGCTTATGAATTAAATGCAAATGAATGCAAGAGGTTTGTTGTAACTGGCAAAAGAGACAAAATGGACGGTTATTGGGAAAATCGAATTCAATTTCAATTAAGAAGTGCAAATAAGGGTCAATTTGTTGATATGACTGTTGCACGTCCACAATTGGAAGAGGGCGATGTTGCGACTTCGTGGGGCAAAAATCCTAGTGATTTCGAAGATGAGCTTGAAAAGAAAGCCGACTCACAAACTGTTACAGATATTGAGTCAAGGCAACAAGCTGTTGAGGTTCTTATAAAACAAATGCCTAACAAGAATGATGTTCAAAAATCATTTGTAGAAGTCGAAAAGGCAAAAGCGTATGCAGATACTGTGAAAAAAGCGTTGGAAAATGAGAGCTTATCACTTAAAGACAGGATCAAGATTATTGAGGAGAATGTCGGAGCTGGTAAGCACACAATAGAAGCGATAACAACTTTCTTTGACTTCGGTGAGGAAGGTATTCTCATTGGTAAAAAAGACGAAGCGGTGAAGATGATTCTTAAAAACAATGCACTAGAAATTATAGATGGTACTAAGACTGTGGCAAGATTTGCCAATTCACAAGTACAAGTACCGAATTTAAAGGTTGACGGTGTATTAGAATTCGGATATCACATGGTAACAAAGCACGATAATGATGTAAATAAATACACGATTATTAAACCGATTTAGGAGGAATAAATGGCAACATATACTGGTACAGCGCCACAAAGCCTGTATGCGTATTTTAAATTAGATATGTCAGTTATCAGTCAATCAGAGGCTGATAACACATCAAGAATTAGATACAGATTATATCTTGAAAGTAGAGGCGGAGGAAGTGGCTATTCTCAAACAAAGAGACCCACTTCTTTAATTTGTAATAATCAAACGATAGAAAACACTACAACAACTTATAGTTTTGACAGGGGTGGAAGTTCAACTCTTTGTAGTGGGACTTTTACAATCACTCACAATTCGGATGGAACAATGTCGTTTCCAATTCAAGCAAGTGTTGGGACACATAGAGGTAATTGTTCTTTAAGTGCTACTATGACTTTGCCGACGATTGCTAGAAAAAAAACTATGAGTATGAGTATAGTCGATTCTGTGGCAGATACTGTGTACTATGCAAACATAGGCGATTCTGTGACTATTAATGTGACGAATATTGATGGAAGAAGTGGAAGTATTAGATGGGAGACGGACAACTATAGTGGATATGTTGGTAGTCTTGCAAGTAGTACACATTTTACCTTTAGTTCAAGTACTTTTTCTGATGTGTTCGGTAGTGAGTCAAGTGGATATGTGACTTTTACTGCTAGTGCTGATGATGGCACGACTGCTTCAAAGACGATTAACCTACGAGTTTTTGAGATAAAAAAGCCTAGCATAAGCTATGTGTCAGTTAGTGAAAATAATTCACAGGTTAAGAGCGTATTCGGAAGTGACTACTTCTATACAAATATAAGTGATGTTAGTGCTTATGTCTCTGCTGAAGCGTATAATGGTGCAAGTATTGAAAAGTACCTGGCGACATTAGATGGATACACTACTTACTCAGATAGTTCTACTATCGACATTGGTAGTGTAACAAGAGCTGGAGAAAGAAACATCACTTTTGAGGTTGTGGATAGTAGAAATCAAAGAAAATCTTATGGTCAGAATATAAGGGTTAAAGAGTACAATCCACCAACTGCTGAATGTAGTGTTACAAGACAAGGAGAAGGGTTGAATGCTTCTGTTAAGGTACAGCACACTGTGTCTAGTAGTACTGATAATAATACTTGTAATGTAACTGTTGATGTGAGGGAATTGCCGTACGGAAGTTTCTCAACGAAATACAGTGCAAATATTAATATTGCATCTACTACTCAATCGGTGAGTTTGGGAAGTGGATACAAGGAGTTTGCATCGTATGAGGTTAGAGTAACTGCAACGGATAAGTTCAGAAGTTATACTGCGTTGGTTACGGTGCCAACACAATCAATAGGAATTGCCATAAATCCAAAGAATAACAGTGTTGGTATAGGGAAGTTTCCTGATGATAAACTTGTAGGAAATGATAACCTAGAAGTAAAGGGAGATATTTTCGCACAAGGTATTGAGGCGGATTTGACTTTAAAAGCCTGGAAGGCAGATATAGATTATCTTAATATTAAAAAAGAGTTAAAGATAGATGGTAAAGAGATAAATTTAGAGCCGCCCAAGCCTTTTGCATCGTACAATACCGCTAAAAGACTTGATACTGAAAGTACTAGGGATATTTACGGGATTGTTGATTTGGGAGAGATTACGTATCCAAGATCGGTCGGAAGTGGTGGATATTCTGATATTATTACCATTAACTATTCACCTAGTATTAATGTTGAGTATATTGGCGCAACTATTGTCAAATGTGGAGGATTAGGAATGGTACTACACGTTACTGATTATGGAAGTGATTATTTCAAAGTTAGGATTCATAACTGTTTCAACAAAACTACTACTCCGAATTTATCTATTTCATATCACATAAGGGGGTCAATTTAATGATAAATATTTATATAAACGAAAATAATACAAGATTTGAGTATTTGAGGGAAGACGGAGCTATGATAACTGGCAATGTGGATAAGCTAGATGATAAGTTGTCGGATATCGTGGCTGAGATTAAGAAAAAGAAAACAAATGATGAAATTGAAGCAGAAGAAAAGAAGTTGAAAGAAGCAGAAGCAATGACTGAGATTTTTGACAAGATGATGGAGCTTGAAGAGACTATGAAGTCAATTCAAGAGTCGATAAACAAAGATAAAGGGGGTGAAATAGATGGCTGATATGTATGCATATTTGATTATGAGAGGCAGAAGAACATACAAGAGTGTTCCAAATTGCTTAAAAGAACGTGTTAAAAAGATACTTGTTGAATTAGGACTTGAAGAATTAGCAACTGAGGAGGAATAGATGGAGCAATTTCTAAAATTATTAGATACTGGATTTACCTTCGCATTTGCGGCTGGAGTGTGCGTGTTTGTATTTAAATACGCACCTCTTTTTTTGAATGCGTGGATGAATTTCAACAAGTCGATTGATAGAAATACTGAGATTACGAACAGGCATTATGACGAGACTGTAGATTTTAAAAGACAGTTATTAGACTTAAAAGAAAAGCTAGAGCATCACAATGTTAACGCATTAGATTTACAAAGAGATCATGATGAAATTTTAAAGAACCAAGAAGAAATATTGAAGATTCTTGGAGAAATGAAGCAGATTGTACTGGGAGGAGGTAGACGATATGACGACTAGAAAATTCGGAGTTGATATTTCAAAAAACAACGGAAATGTCAATATGAAATTAGCTAAACAAAGTGGAGTTGAGTTCGTAATACTGAAAGCAGGATCTGGAGCGAGAGGCGAGGATCCTTATTTTCAAACTAATTACAAAAATGCAAAAGCGGCAGGAATGCCTGTTGGTGCATATTGGTATAGTTATGCTATGAATGTCAATGAGGCGAAGGGCGAAGCTAAAAGATTTATGAAATTGCTAGATGATAAACAGTTTGAGTATCCTGTGTATTTGGATTTCGAAGATCCATCTCAAAGAAATATAAGCAGGTCAACAAAAACGGATATGGCTATTGCTTTTATGGATATTCTTGAAAAGAATGGATACTACACTGGTTTGTACAGTTCGGGAGATTGGATCAATAACAAATTCGATAGAGCAAGAATGAAGAATTACGATGTGTGGATTGCGCATTGGTATGTAAATACGCCAAGATGCTATAGAAGTTATGGTATGTGGCAATATACTAATAAAAAGCAAGTACCAGGAGTGCCAAGTACTGGAGAAGGTGGAGTGGATGCAAACTACGCTTTTATCGATTATCCAATCATCATTAAAAATGCTGGTCTTAATGGATTTAAAAAGACTATTCAAAAAACTGAAGTGAAAGGATTATCAAAAATGGAAGAAAAAAAATTACTGGATCAAATTAAACAAACGGTAGTAACTTATGAAGCAAAGGACTACGAACTAGCTGTGAAGATTGCTAAACAGCACAAGGCTATATTAGTTCCTGCGGAGCTAAACATGGATTTCGGAAAAATGAAGAGATCGAAAGATACGATAATTGGAATTGGGAGTTCTACAGGTAAAATTAGCGGAAAAGATTACGGAATCACTGGATATTGCGATTATTTGGTATCTAGTGATAAAGTGGATGAGTTTCTGAAAGATAGATCAAAATTTTTGAGGAGGAAATAGATGAAATTAGATAACAAGACTTATGATGTGTTGAAATGGATTGCTATTATCTTTTTGCCTGCTTTGACTACCCTTGTAGGTGGTATTGGCGGTAAATTAGGATACGAGCATATTGATTTAGTTGTGTATTGTATGGCTGCTGTGGATACATTTTTAGGTACTATATTAGGCATAAGTACAATCAATTATAATAAAGAAAAGTAAAAGTTGAGTAAAGTTGAGTAAAGTTGAGTAACTTCTAATTGATTTTAGAAGTGGTATGTACTAAGAAGATTAGCCATATAATATAATAAAAATATTATATATGCTTGTAGGAATGTTGGAAAAAGAAAATATAAAATCGTGAAAAAATTTATAGTATATTGATTAAATCATTTTGTAACTTATTTTTACTACACATGAGGGTAGACTTTTATGTCTACCCTATTTTTTATTGCTTAAAATTAGATTTTGTTAAAAAACAACTTCATCAGACGAAATATACAAAGAGTTTTTGATAATAGTAGTATAATCACATGGCTAAAGTTTAAAAAGCTTGTAAAATGGATTTAAATGGGTATATAATAAAACCATAAATATTTAGCTTGCTTTTATCACAAATTCATTATCAGAAATATAAATAAACAAATGTTCGTTTGATGTTTTTAGTAGCCTGCCACAACTTAACGGCTTGGTTCTATGTGTTATTAGACATTGAATCAAGCCGTTTTTATGTTTTATATATTTAATCTACGATTATAAAACGTAACAATTAACGTAACAATTTTTTTTGAGATTATGTATTTTCAGTGTAAGTAAAATTTATAACACGTAAATTTTGTATTGTTTTATAAAAAAACTATAATGTAAATTATAATCATAAATGATAGCATATAGAGATTTAGTTTAATTGGTAAAATGTCAGACTCCGAATCTGAGTGATGAAGGTTCGATTCCTTCAATCTCTGCCATATAAAAAAGATAGCTAGTTTTAGCTATCTTTTTTATTTAAATTACAAAATTAAAAAAAACATATTAAATACAATCAGGCTCTAGTTGCGTTGTTTAAGTAAAAATTTTATTCTAATTAGTTTTGTTTTTATTTGAAATTAAATTGAAATTTTTATCAATTTCCCCAGGAATTATAATTTCTTTTTCTTTATCAAATTTATATACTTCAGTACTTAATTTTTTTGCCACTGCATCTGGAACTTTTGGTACAGTCTTGATATAGTTTCCCTTTAAATCATCTATTTTTTCAGGTAATTTACCATTATTATCTTGCCTGTAGCTTTCCACAGCTGTTTCCAAGACTCTTACGTTTGCGTTGTGGGCTGTTATGGCCGCTTTTTCTTTTTGGTTTTTGTAGACAGGGACTGCTATTGCTATAAGTATTGCAAGTATTGCGAGTACAACTAATAATTCAAGTAATGTGAATCCTTTTTTCTTATTTTTAAGTGCGAGTAGTTTCATTTTTTCCTCCGGTTATTAAAAATTTGTATCTACTTTTATTATAAACAAACCAAAAATTAATTCAATACAAGTTTAAAAATATTTTTTATCTGTTTTTAAATATTAATTTTTCTGATAAATTTCTGTAAAATACGATTAGTGGACCCGAGAAGAAACCTAAAAATATTGTACCAATCCCAATTTGTTGACCGAAAGCTATACCAACTAGAATAGTTATGATATCTAATACAATTCTAGTATATTTATATGAGAAATCTTTTTTTAGTACACTGTTTACGACAAACGGCATGGAGTCATATGCACTTGCGCCTAGGTCTGCTTCTAGGTACATTCCAGCTCCAAAGCACATTATATTTATTCCGATTAACAAGAAAATGGAATTTATCCAAAATTTGTCTGTATTCATAAATTTTATTAGCATATATACAAAATCTGCTGTATAACCAACTGTTGCCATACTTATGACCGTTCCTAGTCCTATAGATTTTCTGTGGCAGAAGAATACGATAACAAGCATAATCATATTGCACACTGTGATTACAGTTCCAAAATCTTTATTCAAAAAACTTGAAAAACCACTATTCATAAAACTTAGTGGATCTAGACCTGATTTTGACAATTTTAGAATTCCGATGCTGCATCCTATCAGTAAATTACCTATAATCGAACATAAAATTCTTTTTGTTTTGTTATTCATTAAAAATCTCCGTTAGTGTGTATTTTACTAATTCTTTAATATTTTCATAGATAAATTCATCATTTATTACTAAAGGATAGTAATTGCTTACCAAATTATAATTGTTTTTCATACTTGTCATTATACATTCTACAAAATCTTTATCAATGTATCCTTCATGTAAGCTCAAACTCAATGTTAAGAACATGTCTTGTGATTGTACTTGAGTTGATTCATACATTGCATCAATTTCAATTTTATTATCTGTAATCAAAATAATTTCTAAGTTGTTTTTTATTTTTTTAATACTATACAACAAGTATCTGATATTAGTTGAACAAATTTCAAATGTATCAAAGTTTTTTTCGAAGTATTGTATCATATATTCGTAAAGTTTCAATTTGAATGCCAATGATGTTTTGGCAAATTCGATTAATTCATCAGAAATATGTTTTGATTTTGAAAATCTTTTGTAAATTTTTACTGATTTTGATTTTTCATCTATATTAATGTCGAATAATTTAGCTGCCAAATCTTTTGCTTTTAGGGAAGTGAACGAGTTTTTGTAGTAATTTCTAATTAATTTCTGTAAATAAATGTAATTATTAACGGCATCAAATTCTGTATATTTTATTATCTTAGCATTGATAAATTTTATATCAAACTCACTAAAACAAATAATTTGTTTGTCATGTATAATTTTATAAGCTGATTTTATGATTTTTTCTTCACTTTCATTGTTTATCGAGTAAAAATTATAGTGTCTATCATTTGTAAATATATTTATAAGATAGATATGGTTTTTGTGAGGATCAATTCCCGTTGTTTCTATATTTAAAATTAGCTGATTTTCATTCATTTTATCACCATTTCCATTATACTATGATTTTGGTAAATTTTCTCTACATGTTATAATATTAATATGATTTAAAATAGGAATGAAGGGATATAATGATATATTTAGATAATGCTGCAACTACGAAAGTATCTGAAAATGCAGTAAAAGAAATGGTTAATGCAATGACTGTTGATTTTGGTAATCCTTCCAGCTTATACGATTTTGGGATGAAAGCTGAAAAACTTGTTACGGATTCCAGAAATTCAATTGCAAACTTATTAAATGTAAAGCCAGAAAAAGTGTTTTTTACATCTTGTGGAACTGAAGGTAATAATATTTCAATAAACGGAAGTGTTACAAATGATAAAAAAGAAGAATTCATAACTACAAGCATTGAACATTCTTCTGTGTTTAAGACTTATAATAAATTGAAGGAAAATAGAACTGTTCATTTTGTAAATGTAGGTGATGATTTTAAAGTTGATGATATTATTGATTTGATAAATGACAAGACTCGTTTAATTTCAGTTATGCATGTCAATAATGAAACAGGGAAAATTCTACCAATTACAGAATTAGGAAAGAAAATCAAAGCAAAAAATCCTAATACTTTGTTTCACGTTGATGGTATTCAAGGTTTTGGCAAAATTAAATTGGATTTAAATGAAGCTAAGGTTGATTTCTACACAATTAGCGGTCACAAGATTCACGCTCCAAAAGGAATTGGTGCGATTTTCATTAGAAATCCTGAAAGAGTAAAGCCTATTATAACAGGAGGATCACAAGAATCTGGGATTTCACCAGGAACAGAAAATGTTGCAGGGATTGTAGCTTTGAAATGTGCGAGTGAAGAAGTTTTTTCAAAAATTGATGAAACTTACGACAGATTATACAAGATGAAATCATATTTGATGGATGAATTATCCAAGATTGATGGTGTGTATTTTAATTCCAAACTAGAAGGATACAGTCCATACATTACAAATGTGTGTTTTAATTACATTAAGAGCGAAGTGTTGCTACACTATTTGGAACAAGATGGAATTTATATTTCTACAGGAAGTGCATGTAATGGTTCCAAAAAATCAAGAATTATTCAAAGCATCAATACACCAGATGAATTTTCAGATGGATGTATAAGAATTTCATTTACAGATGACACACCTGAAGATGTTTTGGATGTATTTGTTGAGAAATTAAAGCTTAGATTAGAAGATATTAGAGATATTATGAGGAGATAAATGTTAGATTGGTATATATCTGTTAGTTTTGGTGAACTAACATTAAAAGGAAAGAATAGACACACTTTTGAAAAGCGTGCGATAAGCAAAATATTGGATGCGATTTCTGATTATAAAATTGAAGAATATTATCAAGAGCAAGGAAAATTATACATCAAAGCCGATGTAAATGATTTTGATGAAATTATAGATCATATTAAGAAAGTTTTTGGAATTGTGTACATTAGTCCTTGCGTTAAATGTGAAAAAACGGTTGAAAGTATGCAAGACGGGGTATTAAAGATAATAGAAGGTAAAATTATCAAAGATAAACTTCAAACTTTCAAAGTTGATGTTCATAGAGTTGACAAGAAATTTGAACCTAAATCGCCTGAGTTAAATCCACTTTTAGGTGGCACTATATTAAAAAAATATGGAAATTACGTTAAGGTTGACATCAAGAATCCTGATTTTTTCATTTATGTAGACATTAAGGATAATTGTTATGTTTACACTGATAGAATAAAAGGATGGGGAGGACTTCCAATTGGAAGTTCCGGAAGAGGTTTGTTGTTATTATCTGGTGGTATAGACAGTCCGGTAGCTGCTTTTTTGATGGCGAAAAGAGGAGTGCGTGTAGATTGTTTGCATTTCCACAGTTATCCATTCACAAGTCAAAGAGGATTTGAGAAGGTTAAGCAGTTAGCAGAAGAAGTTTCATATTACACTGGCAATATTAACTTTTATTCTGTGAATTTGCTTCCTGTTTACAAAGCTATTACTAAAAACTGCAAAGAAAGAATGATGACTATTATTTCTAGAAGATTCATGATGAGAATTGCAGAAAGAATTGCAAATGAAAACAAAATAGACGCTTTGATTACAGGAGAAAGCTTGGGACAAGTTGCAAGTCAAACTATTCAAGGTGTTTCAGTTATTAATGAAGTTACAAGTCTTCCTATTTTAAGGCCTTTAATTGCAAGTGATAAAACTGAAATCATAGAGATTGCAAGGGAAATTGGAACATATGAAACATCGATTTTGCCTTTTGAAGATTGTTGCACGGTGTTTACACCGAAAAGACCAGTCACTAAACCAAGAATTTACGATGTCAAAAGAGAAGAAGAAAATTTAGATATTGAAGCCTTGGTTCAAGAGTGTATTGATAATATGGAATTGATTAAGATTAGACAATAGGAGGAAATATGAAAAAAGCAGGAGTTATTATAGGTATTATTGTAGTATTAGCATTATTGTTAATACCACAATACAATGGATTAGTTCAGTCAAAAGAAAATGTGAATGAGGCTTATGCACAAGTCCAAAACGTTGTTCAAAGGAGAGCGGATTTAATTCCAAACTTGGTTAACACAGCAAAAGGATTTGCAAAACACGAAGAAGATGTGTTCATCAAAGTTTCTGAAGCTAGAAGCGGCGTAAAGAATGCGAAAGACCCACAAGAATTAGCTAAAGCAAATGATGAGTTGACAAGTGCATTAAATGGAATGAATGTTGTTGTAGAAAGATATCCAGAATTAAAATCAGATACACATTTCACACAACTTATGGATGAATTAGCAGGATCTGAAAATAGAATAGCTACAGAAAGAAAGAATTACAATACAGTTGTAAAAACATACAATCAAAAAGTTAAGAGATTCCCAACAGTAATATTTGCTAGATTAATGGGATTCAGTTCTGAAAAATACTTTGAAGCTGATGCTTCAGCACAAAAAGCGCCACAAGTTAATTTTGAATAGGACAAATAAATAATGAGAAAGCAATGTAGATGGATATTCTCATTTGTTTTAGCTTTTTTATTAATTTTTAATGTAAATGCTTTTGCCCAAGATTTACCGAAATCACCGGATACTTTTTATCTTGATGAGATGGGTGTGATTAGCCAGGAAGTTAAAGATAAAATAGTTAAGACGAATGTAGAACTTGAGCAAAAAACAGGCTCACAAGTGCTTGTCGTGACAATAAAAGATTTGAAAGGAAGAGATCCTGTTGATTATGGCGTTGATTTGTTTAATAAATGGAAAATCGGAGATGCCACTAAGAAAAATGGTGTTCTGATTTTATTATCGCAAGATTTAAATGAACCTAAGGGTCGTAATCGTCACATCAATATCATAACAGGTTATGGAATTGAAGGAAGACTTAACGACGGTAAAGTTGGTAGAATTATCGATGAATATATGCTTGATGATTTAAAGAATGGAAATTATTCTAACGCTATACAAGAAGGATTCAATGCGGTTGTCAGTGAAGTCGCTGCTGAATATAACGTAGAATTAAATGGCGATTTTGACAAATATCAGGAAAATTTAAGTAGAAATACACAGCCACCACTTTTTAATACTATATTAAGAATAATAATATTTCTGATTATTTTGTATTTTATTTCTAGGAATAATCGTAGAAATCGTCGATACGGAGGTAGAAGACGAGGTGGTACAATATTCTTCCCGGGTTTTGGTGGAGGATTCGATGACGATGACTTCGGTGGATTCGGCGGAGGATTTGGAGGAGGTTCTTCTGGAGGCTGGGGAGGATTCTCTGGCGGAGGAGGCTCATCCGGAGGTGGAGGAGCTGGAAGAAGCTTTTAATTAGATTTATGAAATACTCTCAATTAATTTTGGGAGTATTTTTTAGTGAAAATTCAGTAAAATATTTTTAACATTTTGTTTAATTTTGTGTGTCTTTATGTTATAATACTTTTGGTTTAATATTTTAAGTAAGGAGATAATAATGGAAATAGGAGATAAAATAAGATCTTTAAGATTAAAACTTGGTTTGACCCAAGAAGAATTGGCAGAAAGATCGGATTTAACAAAAGGTTTTATATCCCAATTAGAAAGAGATTTGACAAGTCCTTCTGTGGATTCACTTAATTACGTGTTGAATGCTTTGGGAACTGACATGGCTACTTTTTTTGCAGATGATCTTTCTGTAAAAGAAATTTTCACAAAAGAAGATTATCAATCTAGCGAAGATGTTAGCATGAAATCTTCTATTACATGGCTTGTTCCAAAATCTCAGGTAAACACTATGGAGCCTGTTCTTATTACACTTAAGAGCAAGGGAGAAACTAAAGAGTACAATCCTTTTGAAGGTGAAGAGTTTGGATATGTTTTGGAAGGAAGTTGTAACATTTATCTTGACAATGAAAAATATAAATTAAAAAAGGGTGATTGTTTTTACACAAAGTGCAATAAAACTAGAATGTTAGAAAATAATGGCACAAAAATCTGCAAGGTGATATGGGTTATGTCACCACCAAATTTTTAGGGGGAATATTTCATGGATAATATCATTGAATTAATCGGTATTAATAAGTCTTTTGAAGATGAACACATTTTAAAAGATTTGAATCTTTACATTAGAAATAAGGAGTTTTTGACATTATTGGGACCATCAGGTTGCGGTAAAACTACAACGTTGAGATTGATTGCTGGATTTGAAACTCCAGATACGGGAAAAATTATGTTTGAAGGAAAAGACATCAGTAATATTGCACCTTATAAGAGAAATGTGAACACGGTTTTTCAAAAATACGCTTTATTTCCTAATATGAATGTATTCGAAAATATCGCTTTTGGTTTGAGAATCAAAAAAATGAATGAAAAATTAATCAGAGAAAAAGTAACAGAAGTTTTGAAGCTTGTGAATTTATCCGGTTTTGAAAAAAGAAAGATAAATAATTTGAGTGGAGGTCAACAACAAAGAATTGCTATAGCAAGAGCGTTGGTCAATGAACCAAGCGTTTTGTTGTTGGATGAACCATTGGGCGCTTTGGATTTGAAGTTGAGAAAAGGAATGCAAAACGAACTCAAAAATATTCAAGAAAGAATCGGCATTACTTTTGTTTATGTAACTCATGATCAAGAAGAAGCTTTGACTATGAGTGATACTATCGTTGTTATGGAAAATGGAATTATTCAACAAATTGGAACTCCAGAAGATATTTACAACGAACCTAAGAATGAGTTTGTAGCTAAATTTATCGGCGAAAGCAACATAATCGATGGGGTGTTTTTAGAAGATTGCATGGTGGAATTTTCTAATCATAAATGGAAGTGCGTTGATAAAGGATTTGCAAAAAATGAAAATGTCCAAGTTGTTATAAGGCCCGAAGATGTGGAGATAGTTGCCCCAGAAAAGGGACAAATCAAAGGTACAGTTATAAGTGACAGATTCAAAGGAATTCACTATGAAATGTTTGTAGATACTGGTGATTTCAAGTATAAGGCTCAATCAACAATTAATAAGCCTCAAGGAAGTATGGTAGGAATTAACATTGATCCAGATAATATTCATATAATGAAGAGGTGTGACGATGAAGCTTAAGAAATTATCCATTCCTTACGCTATTTGGATATTGTTTTTCATTGTATTTCCATTGTTTCTTATTGTTAATTATTCAGTTACAACTGGATTATTGAGAGATTTTTCCAATCCACAATTTTCACTTGAATATTTTTACAGATTTTTTACATCGAAATATGTAAAAGTTCTTTTGAACTCTATTAGATTAGCATTTATAAGTACAGTAATTTGTTTGTTGATTGGATATCCGACAGCTTATTTTATCAGTAAAGTAGACAAAAAATACAAGGCTGTGTTGATGCTTATGATAGTTATTCCGATGTGGATGAACTTTTTATTGAGAACTTATGCATGGATTATTTTAACTGGTAAAAACGGAATAATTAACAGTGTGTTAATTCATTTTGGTTTTTCTCCAATTAAAATGCTTTACACAGAAGGAGCTATTTTAATGGGGATGGTTTACAATTTCCTACCTTTTATGATACTTCCTATTTTCTCGATTTTGGATAAATCAGATTATTCATTAGTAGAAGCAAGTTATGATTTGGGAGCATCTAAGTTACAAACTTTTTTACGAGTTGTATTTCCAATGAGTTTACCAGGGGTAATTACAGGAATTACTATGGTATTTATTCCAGCGATATCTACATTCGAAATATCTGCATTGCTTGGTGGAAACAAATACAATTTGATAGGAAATATAATTGAGCATCAATTCAGAATAGCTGGAAATTGGCATTACGGTAGTGCAATTTCTGTAGTACTTATAATTATGATTTTAATTTCATTAGCTTTTACGAATGAGAAGGGAGAATAAAATGAAAGAATTTTTCAAGAAATTTTATTTAGCATTGGTATTTTTATTCCTTTACGGACCAATTGCTGTTTTGATGGTATTTTCATTTAACGATTCTCGTTTGAAAGGAAGCTGGGTTGGATTTACTTTCAAATGGTACAAGGAATTATTGCACAATGAAGAAATCTTGTCATCATTTAAAACGACTATTTTGATTGCCATACTAGCAACAATAATCGCTACAATTTTGGGAACGATAGCTGCAATAGGAATTTATTATTTAAGAGGATACAAAAAATCTTTGCTTTTAAATATGAATTATCTTCCGGTTTTAAATCCTGATATCGTGACAGCGGTTGGCCTAATGGTAATATTTAACTTGATGAATTTTCCATTTGGATTTTTTACAATGTTGTTGTCACATATAACATTTACAACACCTTATGTAATACTTGCTGTGTTGCCGAAATTAGCACAAATGAATAAATTTTTACCAGAAGCTGCGATGGATATGGGAGCAACTCCTTTTTATACATTAAGAAAAGTTGTATTGCCAGAAATTAAAACAGGAGTTTTTTCGGGAAGTTTGTTGGCATTTACACTTAGCATAGATGATTTTGTAATCAGTTTCTTCACGACAGGTCACGGCGTATCCAATCTTTCAGTTACAGTGTACTCTATGGCGAAAAAAGGTGTTAATCCAGCAATTAATGCTTTAAGCACAATTATGTTTTTGGTAATGGTTATTCTATTGTTGATTCTTCACAAAAGAACAAATCTATTGGAGGAGTTATAATATGAAGAAAATTTTATTATTTTTATTAACTATAATGGTTTTAACGTCTTGCTCCAAGGATGAATCGAATGTCTTGTATGTGTACAATTGGGGAGAGTACATTGAACCAGCTTTACTAGATAAGTTTGAAAAAGAAACGGGAATTAAAGTAATCTATGATACTTTTGAACAAAACGAAGATATGTATATGAAAGTAAAGGAAGGAGGAAGCAATTACGATGTTGTTGTTCCTTCTGACTACATGGCTGAAAAAATGATAAAGCAAGGTATGCTTGAAAAAATTGATTACAGTAAAATTCCAAACTTCAAATACATCGATCAAAGATTTAGAAATTTAGATTATGATCCTAAAAATGAATATACAGTTCCATATATGTGGGGAACTGTTGGAATTCTTTATAATAAAAACAAAGTAAAAGAAAAAGTCGACAGCTGGAATATTTTGTGGGATGAAAAGTACAAGGACAACATCATAATGATGAACTCCACAAGAGATACTCTAGGAGTAGCATTGAAAAGATTAGGATATTCGATGAATTCAAGAAATGAGGCTGAGTTAGAGAAAGCAAAACAGTCATTAATAAAACAAAAAGATTTGGTACTTGCTTATCTTGTAGATGAAACTAAAACTCAAATGGTCAATGAAGAAGCAGATCTCGCAGTAATGTATTCAGGGGATGCAATTGTTTCTAAAGGGGAAAATGAAAATTTGGAATATGTAATTCCAAAAGAAGGATCAAATTTGTGGTTTGATACATTGGCTATTTTGAAAAACGCAAAAAATAAGGAAAACGCCGAAAAATTTATCAATTTTATGACAAATCCTGAAAATGCAAAATTAAATGCAGAATACATTGGTTATTCTCTTCCATCTACTCAAGCAAGAAAACTTTTGGATAAAGAAATCCAAGAAGATAAAACAGCTTATCCTGATTTATCAAAGCATAAAAACATGGAAATATTCAAGGATCCATCAGATTTTGTAGAAAAATACGATGATATATGGGCTGATATAAAAGCAAATTAATTTGAAAAAGTGCAAGAGATTTTCTTTTGTACTTTTTTAGTTTGAGATTGAATAATAGACGAAATTTTCATATAATATGATTAGTTAAGAAATTGGAGGAAATATGTTTATAGAAATATTAAAAGTTATTCTTTTGGGAATTATTGAAGGAGTAACAGAGTGGTTGCCAGTTAGCTCAACTGGTCATATTTTATTACTGGACGAATTTATCAAATTGAACATGTCAGATGCTTTCAAATCTATGTTTACGGTTGTAATTCAATTGGGGGCAATCTTGGCTGTTGTTGTAATTTATTGGAACAAAGTGTGGCCATTTAAAAAAGGTCAAAGTCATTTGATATCAATTAGTAAAAGTAAAATGATAATGTGGGCAAAAATAATTGTAGCGTGTATTCCAGCAGCTATTATAGGAATTAAATTCGATGATTATATTGAAGAACATTTTTATAATTATTTTGTAATTTCATTAGCATTAATAATTTTCGGTATTCTTTTTATTATTATTGAAAACAGAAACAAAGAATCACACAAAAAACTTGTAGATAGTATCGATAAAATTACTTACAAGCAAGCTTTTATCGTAGGACTATTTCAAGTGATAGCAGCAGTATTTCCAGGAACATCACGTTCGGGAGCTACGATTTTGGGAGGTATTGCTATAGGATTATCCAGAACAATTGCAGCTGAATTTACATTTTTCTTGGCAATTCCAACAATGTTTGGTGCAAGCTTACTAAAACTTGTAAAATTTGGATTTAGTTTCACAGCAATGGAAGCATTCGTGTTATTATTAGGAACTGCAGTAAGCTTTGTTGTATCTGTTATTACAATTAAATTCTTAATGAATTACATCAAAAACAATGATTTCAAAGTGTTTGGTTATTACAGAATAGCTCTTGGTGTTTTGGTTCTAATTTATTTCGAACTAATCAGATAGTTGTGATATAATAGAGTCGTGGAGTGATTGTAATTAATCTTAGAAGAACATTAGAAAACATATACGAATATATATTTAAAAAATAAGTTGTAGCGACTTATTTTTTTATTGATACATAAGGAGTTATGATGAATTTAGATAATTTAAATGATAGACAGAGAGAAGCCGTCGAAAATACAGATGGTCCTATGTTGATATTGGCAGGAGCTGGAAGTGGTAAAACAAAAGTGTTGACCACTAAAATAGCATATTGTTTGGAGAAAGGATTGTGTTCAAAATACGAAATTTTGGCAATTACTTTTACAAACAAAGCTGCCAAAGAAATGAAAGAAAGGGTCGAAAATATTCTGCAAGAAAACGTCGATAGTATGTGGATAGGAACTTTCCATGCTATTTGTTCTAGAATTTTGAGAGTAGAAATAGAAAGAATTGGATTCGAAAGAAACTTCACTGTTTACGACAGAGCAGATCAAATATCTCTTGTAAAAGAATGTTTGAAGGATATGGGTGTTGATCCTAAAAATGTAGAAATCAAAAACGAAATCAATACAATTTCTAGATTGAAAAACGCAGGTGCTACGGAAAAAAATATTGACAAAGAAGATTTTGATATAAGTTTAAGCACTTTTACGATGGAATTATTTCAAAAATACGAGCACAAATTAAAAAGGTACAATTCGTTGGACTTTGATGATTTGATCGTCAAAACTAATTTATTGTTCGAGGAAAATCCAGACTTGAGAGAAAAATATTCTGACAGATTTAAGTATGTATTTGTCGATGAATACCAAGACACTAACGATACACAATACAAGCTAATCAAAAATTTGGTTTCAAAAAACGATAATATTTGTTGCGTGGGAGATTCTGACCAATCAATTTATGGTTGGAGAGGAGCAAACATTCAAAACATTCAAAATTTTGAAAAAGATTTTAAGAATGCTAAGGTTATTTTGTTGGAACAAAATTATCGTTCAACACAACCTATTTTGGACTTGGCAAACACTGTGATTAAAAACAATTCACTTAGAAAAGACAAAAATTTGTGGACTGCAAAAAACGAAGGTGATATGCCAATTTATAGGAGAATGTATTCTGATATCGATGAGGCAGACCAAGTTGTTCAATGGATTGAACAAGAAAGATATCGAGAAAATCCATACGAAGAAATGGCAATTTTGTACAGAACCAATGCGCAATCCAGACTTTTCGAAGAAAGATTAAATAGACTTGGTATTCCAAATAGAGTTGTAGGTGGATTGAAATTCTACGATAGAAAAGAAATAAAAGACTGCGTTAGTTATCTTAGAATCGTTGAAAATTTGAACGATAACATGGCATTAAATAGAATTATCAATGAACCGAAAAGAGGGATTGGTAAAACAACAATGGATAAGTTGTTGCAATGTTCGCAAAACAGATCAATTAGCATGATGCAATACATCAAAGATACTGATCTTCCTGATTTTTCAAATGCCACAGCGAAAAAGCTTCAAGAGTTTTATTATTTAATTAAAAGCTTTCCAAAAGATGAAATGAATGTTGCAGAACTTATGGAATATATTTTGGATAAAACAGGATACAGAGCTAATCTAGAAAAATCAAATAATAGAGATGATAAAACGAGGTTGGAAAATATTGATGAATATATTTCATCGCTATACCAATTTGTTCAAGATAATCCAGATAAAAACTTGAGAGAATATTTGGAAACTTCTTCATTAATGACTGATTTGGATAAAACTGACGATAATACAAAAGGTGTATCGATGATGACAATCCACGCTGCAAAAGGCTTGGAGTTTGATGTTGTATTTTTTACAGGACTTGAGGAAGGGACTATTCCATCTAGAGTTGATGAAGATGTAGAAGAAGAAAGAAGATTGTGCTACGTTGCAATCACTAGAGCAAGAAAAAAATTGTACATAACAAGTGTACAATCGAGAAGAAGATTTAATGAATTTCAAACAAAAGCTGAATCGAGGTTTATAGAGGAAATGGAAAATAAATACAAGGACGAATCTCCTAATAAAGAGGTTAGTTTTAGAGAATCGTTCAACACAAAAGTAGTTGATGATTACAGAACAGAAGCATCTGCTTCAATCGCTAAAAAACAAAATACTATTACTAAAAACAACGAAAAATATAGAGCTGGAGACAAAGTTTCACATAAAAAGTTTGGAACTGGTGTAATCGTTGGAATTGTAGAAAAAGAAAATGGAGATGAATTGACAATTAATTTTGACAAGAAAGGGTTGAAGAAACTAAATTCTTCACTAGCACCACTAACAAGGGTTGAATAATGGAAAAACAAGATAGAATGAAATATTTAGTAGACATACTAAATAAATACGCTTACCATTATTACACTTTGGATGATCCATTGATTGCGGATTCAGAGTACGATGTTTTGTATGATGAGCTTGTAAATCTAGAAAAAGAAACTGGAATTGTTCTACCAAATTCTCCTACAAATAGAATAGGTGGAGAAGTTTTATCAGGGTTTGAAAAGCATGAGCATTTGAATACTTTGTACAGTTTAGGAAAAGCGCAAAGCAAAGAAGAAGTTAGAAATTGGGTAGATAAAACCATTGAGTTTGTAGAAAATTACAATGAAAATCACGTAAACAAATTACCGAAAGTTGAATTTTATGTAGAATTTAAGTTTGACGGGTTGACAGTGAACTTAACTTATGATGGCGGATATTTGGTTATGGCTACAACAAGAGGAAACGGTACTATTGGAGAAGTTATTACAAGTCAAGTAAAAACTATTAATTCAATTCCATTGAAAATAAAAGATAAAAGATTAATGGAAATTCAAGGTGAAGGAGTCATGCCACTTTCTTCATTAGAAAAATACAATAAAACTCATGAACCAAAACTAAAAAATGCAAGAAATGCTGCAGCGGGAGCCCTTAGAAACTTAGATCCATCTGTTACTAGAGAGAGAAATTTGGATGCTTATTTCTATAATGTAAATTATTTACAAGATAACGAGCTTGAAACTCAAGAAGAAATGATGAAGTTTTTGGGAGATAATTATTTCAAATTGTATCCATACGAAAAACACGCTACATCATTTGAAGAAATTTCAAAATTTATTGACGAGATTTTTGAATTGAGAAATGAAATTGACGTGTTGACAGATGGTGTGGTAATTAAAGTTAATGATTTTAAAACAAGAGAAAAATTAGGATACACTAATAAATTTCCTAGATGGGCAATAGCTTACAAATTTGAACCTGAAAGATTTACAACAATTGTAAAAGAAGTAGAATGGAATGTTGGAAGAACTGGAAAAGTGACTCCGACAGCTTTGCTGGAGCCTGTAGAAATTGGAAATGTAACTGTAAAAAGAGCTACTCTGAATAATATTGACGATATTGAAAGAAAACAAGTCAGGTTAAATTCAGAAGTTTTCGTTAGAAGATCAAACGATGTAATTCCAGAAATAATGGGAGTTGTAAACCCTGACCAAGAAGATACGGAAGAAATTGAAATTCCGCATTACTGTCCATATTGTCACAGTGAATTATTCAGAGATGGAGTTCATATCTTCTGCCCAAATTCTATGAGTTGTACTCCGCAATTGGTTAAGAGAATGGTTCATTTTGCAAGCAGAAATGCGATGAATATAGATGGATTGAGTGAAAAAACATTGGAAGTTTTGCTAGAAAAACTCAATATAAAATCAATAGAAGAAATCTACGATGTAAAAAAAGAACAGTTGATGCAATTAGATGGTTTTAAAGAAAAGAAGAGCCAAAATCTTATAAATGCAATTGAAAAAAGTAAAAATGTGGATTTAGCTAATTTTATTTTTGCACTTGGAATTCCTGAAATTGGAGAGAAAACAAGCTTTGAATTGGCACAAAAATATAAAAGCTTTGATAATTTGAGAGAAGCGAAGTTTGAAGAATTAATTCAAATTGAAGATATAGGAAATGTTATAGCAGAAGAAATCGTAGAATTTTTCCATGACGAAACTATTTCTAATTCTATCGATTCACTTCTATCAAAAGGAATTAAAATCAAAAATCCTGAAAATATTGAAAAGAAATTGGATAATTTAACTTTTGTGTTGACGGGAAGCTTAGTAAATTATTCTAGAAAAGAACTTACAGATAAGTTATCAAATTTGGGAGCAAAAGTTTCATCATCTGTATCCAAAAACACTGATTACGTTGTATATGGTGAAAAAGCTGGATCCAAACTTACAAAAGCGAAGGATTTAGGTGTAAAATTAATGACAGAAGATGAAATAAATTCGTTCTTGGACAACTTATAAATTTAATTTATTTATGATAAAATTTAATCATGAATTAAAAAGGAGTTAGTATGATTAATCGCGATGAAGTAGTAAAAATCTATGATTTGGCTAACCTTGAGTTAACTGAAAATGTGGATGATTTATATGAAAAATACAATACTGTATTGGATTTTGCAAGTATGATTATGGAATGTGATACTGAAGGAGTAGAATACCTAGAATTCTTGCCACAATATCACAGCATACTTAGAGAAGATACACCAAAAGAATCAATTCCAAGAGATGTTGCGTTGAAGAATGCAAAATCTCGTGAGTATGGTTATTTTAAATTGAAGAAAGTGGTGGAATAATGATAGAAAATCTTAGAAACAAATTTGTAGAAAATCCTGAAAGTTTAAGGGACTACTACAATGATTTGGATAAATTAATAGAATCAAAAAAAGATTTGAATGTGTTCATAACTTACGACAAATCATTCGTCGATGAACAAATTGAAAAACTAATTGAAAAAGCAAAAAACAACGAAAATTTGGGAAAAATGTTCGGCGTTGCAGTTAGTGTTAAGGACAACATCAATGTAAAAGATTTGAAGATGACTTGTGGATCAAAAATGTTAGAGGATTATGTTTCAATTTATGATGCCACTGTAATCAAAAAATTAAAAGAAGAAGACTGCGTTATAGTTGGAAAAGTTAATATGGATGAATTTGCGATGGGATCTTCTTCAGAAACAAGTTATTTTGGCCCTACAAAAAATCCTGTCGACACAAAATTAATCCCTGGTGGTTCTTCATCAGGATCAGCTGCCTGTATCAAAGCTGAAATGGCTGTTGTAAGTTTAGGAACTGACACAGGTGGATCTAGTAGACAACCGGCATCTTGTTGTAATGTTGTTGGTTTTATGCCAACGTATGGTTCAATTTCAAGATTCGGTGTTCAATCAATGGCTAATACATTGGATGAAGTTGGTATATTATCAAATTCTGTTGAAGACATAATGGATACTTACAATGTAATTGCAGGTCACGATGACAATGATATGACCACAATACAATCTGAAGTAAATGTTAAAAAGAAAGATTATGACTTCAAAGGCAAAAAAATTGCCGTTGTTGATTTGAAAAAATATAGCAATGATGAGACAGTTATCAAAGAATACAAAGAAATATTAGAAATTCTAAAAAATATGGGAGCAGATTTAGTTGAAATCGACTTCGAATATTTAAAATACGCAAATGCTTTATACAACGTAATCGTAACGAGTGAAGTATCATCTAATATGTCAAGATTTGATGGAATTAGATATGGATATTTGACAGATGATTATGAAAATACGAGAGATTTGTTCGTTAAAGTTAGAAGTGAAGGATTTGGAGAAGAAGTTAAGAGAAGAATTGCTATGGGAACTTTCTATCTAGCAAGTTCTAACGACCAAAAAGTTTACAAACAAGGTTTAAAAGTTAGAAATCTGCTTTCACAAGAATTCAAAAATATCTTTAACGATTTTGATTTAATCGCCACACCTACAATGACAAGCTTACCTTATGAATTAGACAGCAGAAAAGACGATCCATTGGCTGTGTATGATTCTGGTATTTTTAATGTAATTGTAAACTTGAGTGGATTGTGTGCTATTTCAATTCCTTACAAATCAGGAATATCTACTAGTTTGCAACTAATTGCAAATAGTCACGACGAAGAAAATTTATTGAATGCAGCTTTAGCGTTTGAAAGGAGATAGCATGAACTTAAAAACACTTATAGGATTGGAAATTCACGTAGAACTATCAACTAAAACTAAAATGTTTTGTGGTTGTAAGAATGAGTTTGGACAAATCCCAAATACAAATGTCTGCCCAATTTGTTTAGGTCATCCAGGAGCGCTTCCTCACATGAACAAACAAGCTTTAAGATATGCTATCATGGCTGGACTTGCTTTTGATTGTGACATTGCTAATGAATTTAAGATGGACAGGAAAAAATACTTCTATCCAGATTTAGTTAAAGGATATCAAATTACACAAGAAGATCAACCACTTTGTACAAATGGATATATCGAATTAAAAACCTCAACTAAAAATAAAAAAGTTAGAATTAGAAGAATTCACATAGAAGAAGATACTGGGAAATCAATCCACAACGAAAGTGGAAATACTCTAATGGATTATAACAGGGCGGGAGTTCCACTAATTGAAATAGTTAGTGAACCAGACATGAGCAATCCTGATGAAGCGAGAGAATTCTTAGAAACTTTAAGAGAAAGAATTAAATATTTGGAAATATCAGATGTTAAGATGAGCGAAGGATCATTAAGATGTGATGTTAACATCAATGTTTACGATGAAGATTCTGATTTTAAAACTAAAATTTCTGAAATCAAAAACTTAAACTCATTCAAATCAGTTTCAAAAGCTTTAATTTACGAACAAGAAAGACATATGCAACTAGCTAAGGAAAACAAAATTGGAGAAAAAGAAACTAGAAGATGGGATGAAGATACTCAAACTACAATAGTTATGAGACACAAAGAAGAAGGAAATGATTATAGATTTTCAGTTGAAGGCGATATTCCTAAAACTTATGTAGAACAATCTTATATCGAAGAAATCAAAAAGAATTTACCAGAACTTCCAGAAATGCGTAAAGAAAGATTCATGAACGAATACAAGATTGATGAATACGACGCTGATATTTTAACTAGAAATGGATACTTAGCAGACTACTACGAAAAAGTTGTTGAAATTTCAAATGATCCTGTTCAATCTTCAAATTGGTTATTGGGAGATGTTCTTCGTCAAGTAAACGAAAATGAAATTGAAATTGAAGAAATGAATATGTCTGCTGAAAATTTGGCAAAATTGATTAAACTTTCTTCAGCTAAAAAGATAAATAATCAAACTGCAAAGAAAGTTTTGAGAGAAATGTTCAACGAAAACTTTGATCCAGAAGTTTACGTCAAAGAAAAAGGATTATTACAAGTTGATGACGATAATCTTTTACAACAAATTGTAGATGAAGTGGTAGCTGAAAATCCAGAATCTATCGAAAGTATCAGAAATGGTAAAGATCGTGCAATAGGATTCTTAGTTGGACAATGCATGAAAAAGTCAAAAGGTAAAGGAAATCCACAAAAATTCAACGAATTAATAAAAGAGAAAATCTAATGAAGAAAATATATTTATCTACAGGAAACAAAGGAAAAGTTTCTGAAATAAAAGAAATACTTTCTGATTTAACCTATGATGTGTATTCTAAATCTGAATTGGGTATAAATGAAGATGCAGTGGAAGATGCAGAAACTTTGGAAGAAAATTCGCTTATCAAAGCTAAATTTCTAAAAAAATACACAGATGATATTGTAATGAGTGATGACACTGGGCTTTTCGTAAATTCTTTGGATGGAAGACCTGGAGTATACTCTGCGAGATTTGCAGGAGATGAATGTGACGATAGTAAAAATCGTAAAAAACTTTTATCTGAATTGAAAGATAAAGAAGATAGAAGTGCTTATTTTGAAACTGTGATTACAATCATAGATTCAAATAATGAAATTCATCAAGCAAAAGGCAGAGTAGATGGCAAGATTTTACTTGAAGAATGTGGAGAACATGGTTTCGGATATGATAGTATATTCATGCCAGATGGCTACGATAAAAGTTTTGCACAAATGGAAGATTGTGAGAAAAACAAGATTAGTCACAGAAAAAGAGCTTTGGAAAACGCCAAAATCATCTTGAAAGGTTTAAATGAAAGTAGCAATAATTAGTGATACACATAATAAAATAGCAAAAGTTTATGACTATTTATTTGATAAAGAAATTGACATCATCGTTCACTTAGGAGATGTGTGCGATGATGCAATTTTACTTGAAGATTTATTAAAAAAAGAAGTCATTTATGTAAAAGGAAATAACGATTTTTATGTCGTTGGCGGTGAATATGATAAGGTTATCAGGATTTCCGATAAAAATATTTTCATAACTCATGGGCACAAATACAATGTATCTTCTGGAGTGAAAAGATTAGTTGAAAAAAGTAAATCATTAAATTGTCAAATGTGTTTGTATGGACATACGCACAGGTATTTTAATGAAAAAATTGATGGCGTTTGGGTTATTAATCCAGGCTCTGTAACTTATCCAAGAGATGGACAAGCTGGATTTGTAATATACGATACAAATAATGAAAAAATAGAAAGGATACTTTTATGAACGTATTAGACATTAAAGAACTTAGAGAAGATTTAGGTAAAAGAATTATCGATGGTGTTGAAAAATTAGGCAGAGAAGTTAAAGTTGCAACTGTAAGAGTCGGCGAAAACGCAGGAGATATTTCTTACGAAAAAGCTGTAAAAAACAACTGTGCTAAGTTGAATATTACTTGTGATCAAATAGTTTTAGAAGAAGGAGAAAATGAAAAATTAATCCAAACTATCAAAGAACTAAATGAAACACACGATGGTATATTAATGTTTAGACCATTAAAAGATAAAAACTTGGAAAAAGAAATTCAATATATAATTGCACCAGAAAAAGACATCGATGCAATGGGAATGGTTAACTTAGGAAAAGTTTTGGCAGCAGAAGAAGACGCATATTATCCAGCTACAGCAAGAGCTGTTGTAGAAATCGTAAAATACTATAACTTTGACGTTAAAAATGTGGTAATCGTAAACAGATCATTAGTTTTAGGTAAGCCACTTTTCAATATGCTTATAAAAGAAAACAAGACTGTTACAATGTGCCACTCTAGAACAGAAGATATCAAATCATTTACTAAAAATGCTGATTTGGTTGTAACCGCAGTTGGAAAAGCTAAAATGTTTGATGATTCTTACTTTACTAAGGATTCATATGTAGTAGATGTTGGAGTTAGCTTGGATGAAAATGGCAAATTATCAGGCGATGTTAATCCAGAAGTTGACGTAAAAGTATTGGCAAATAGCGTTGGTAAAATCACAACAAGAGTATTGTTGTTGCAAATGGTTGAAGGCGCTTTGAATAGACAATAATTTTAAATTGCAAGACCTCTTTATCATGATCGATAAAGAGGTTTTTGATTGCAATAAATTAAAAGTGTATAATATATTAGGTGATAATTTTGAAAATAGGTGCAGTAATAATGGCGAGTGGTTTGTCCAAGAGAATGAAATCTGACAAATTAATGCTAAAATATAATGACAAATTTATTTTTGAATATATTATTGATTTGGTGGTAAAATCAAACTTTTACGATAGAATTGTAATAACAAATAATTCTACGATAATAGAATATTGTAAAAATATAGGTATTAAAACGATTAACAATCCAAACAATGAAATCGGACAAAGTGAATCAATCAAATTGGGAGTCAAATATTTTAATGAGATGGATGGTATTTGTTTTCTTGTTTCTGATCAGCCATTTTTAACAGATTTTTCAATAGAAAAACTAATAACTTCATTTGAAAAAGGTAAAATTTCTCAACTAAGGTTTGCAAATAGAATTGGAAATCCTGTTATTTTTTCAAATAAATTTTTCAATGAATTATCATCACTAAAAAACGACGAGAAAGGTTCAATAGTCAAGAATAATAATTTAAATCATGTAAAATATGTAGACGCTTTATATGAAAGAGAACTCATGGATATAGATACAAATGATGATTACGAAAGGATATTAAATGCAGATAATTTGTTTGATTAGAGGCGCAGGTGACATAGCCACAGGTACAATTCAAAAACTTGTTCATGCTGGGTTCAAATGCGTTGTTACAGAAGTTTCAAATCCAAGTAGTATCAGAAGGAAAGTATCACTTTCAGAGGCAATTTACGATAAAAAAGCAACTGTTGAAGATATAGAAGCTGTTTTGTGCGAAAACATAGATGAAATTGATAAATACTTAGAACTTTATAATCCAGTTGTTATAGTGGACCCAAAACTTACGATTTTAAATAAGAAGAGATTTGATGTCGTAGTGGATGCGATATTAGCGAAGAAAAATACTGGATTGAAAAAAGAAATGGCAGATATTACTATAGCTTTGGGCCCTGGTTTTGAAGCTGACGTTGATTGTGATATTGTGATTGAAACAATGAGAGGTCATGATTTGGCAAGAATTATCGAACAAGGATTTGCCAAGAAAAACACAAAAATTCCAGGTGTTATAGAAGGCTTTTCAACTGAAAGAGTAATATACTCTGATTTTGAAGGAAAATTTACTAGTATCAAAAAGATTTCAGATGTTGTTAAAAAAGGAGAAATCATAGCAAAAGTTGGAAAAAATGATATAAGAGCGACTTTAGATGGCGTTATACGAGGTATGATACGAGATAATTTTGATGTTACAAAAGGGCTTAAAATTATCGATATTGATCCACGATATGAAGAAGTGAAGAATTGTTTTACAATTAGTGATAAAGCTAGAGCAATTGGTGGAGCTGTTTTAGAAGCGATAATGATGTTAGAAAACAGGAGAGAAAAGGATGCAAAATGATGTTTTGTTAGAAATGTATAAGTCTTTGGAAGATGGATATAAGTGTATGATGGTGACTTTATTTAAAAATAAAGGCTCAGTTCCAGGAAAACAAGGAAATATTATGGCTGTTCGTGAAGACGGAAAAACTTTTGGAACTGTTGGCGGAGGAGCTATTGAATACCAAGTAATCAAAGATTCTATTGAAAATTTAAAAAAAGATAATGACTTTGAGTTTGATTATGTACTTAATGAAGGCGAGAAGGTTAGTATGAGTTGTGGTGGAAGAGCTAGTGGATTTGGTAAAGTGTTTTTTCCTAAACCTACATTGATTATTTTTGGAGCGGGACATTGTTCTCAAAAACTAGCGAGAATTGCAACTTTAACAAATTTTGAAGTAGTAGTTGTAGATGATAGAGATGAATTTATTTACAATGAAGATTTTTCTAATATAAAGAAATTTATCAATAAAGAAATTGAAGATTCTATTGATGATTTGATATTTACTTCCGATACTTTTGTAATAGCCGCCACAAGAGATCATAAGCACGACGAAGAAGTTGCTTTTAATATTTTGAATAAACCTCATAAATATTTCGGAATGCTTGGTTCAAGAAAAAAAGCGAATACATTAAAACAAAATTTGATAGATAGAAATGTGGACAAGAATTTAGTCGACAGCATAAATGTTCCGGTAGGTCTTGATATTGACGATGGATCCGTGGAAGAGATTGCTATTTCAATAATGTCTCAAATTCTTAAAGTTAAAAACAAGTAATAAAGCATGACTTTTAAGTCATGCTTTTTTACTTGGTTTCATTTTTCTTTTGACAATCTGGACAAATTCCTCTGAATTCAAGGTTGTGAGAATCTATTTTGAATCCTGTTTTATCTTCCAAATCTGTCTCAATTTTTTCTACTGGACAGTGATCTATTGGAATGATTTTGCCGCAAGATTCGCAAATTATGCTGTGTTTATGTTTCTTGCCCTTTAATCTGTAATAAGAAATACCATCAATTTCACAAACGACTTCAACTATTTCTTTGCTTTTTAAAATTTTTAAATTTCTGTAGATTGTAGATAAATTAGAATTTTCTTTTTTCTTAAAAATTTCATACAAATCTTCTGCAGAAATCGGATCTTCTTCTTTTTCTAAAATCGATATTATAAGTTTTCTTGCTTTTGTGATTTTTAAACCATTTTTTAATAAGACTTCGTTTTTCATATTATCACCTATAATTATTATATCATTTTATTATGAAATATTTTAAAAGTGTTTTAAATTAGAAATAAAAAGAATACTACAATTTGTCAACTTTTTCGTCATTTATATCTAAAAATTAGCAAATTAGTGGTATAATATATAGTTAGTGAAATAAGGAGAGTTGTTTATGAACATTTTATTTTCACCACCTGATATTTCTGATAAAGAAATTGAAGAAGTGGTAGACGCATTAAAATCTGGTTGGATTACAACTGGACCAAAAACTAAACTATTAGAAAAAAAATTACAAGAATATACACAATCAAAAAAAACTTGCTGCTTTAATTCAGCAACGGCTGCATTGGAATGTGCGCTTCGAATTTTGGGTGTAAATGGCAAGAAGGATGAATGTATTACTTCGGCTTACACTTATACTGCAAGTTGTTCAGTTATTGATCATTTGGATGCTACGATTAAATTGGTAGACGTTCAAAAAGATTCCTACTTTATGGATTATGATAAATTATATGATTCCATAAATGAAAATACTAAGGCTATTATTCCAGTTGATATCGCAGGAGTTCCAGTTGATTACGATAAAATTTACGAAATTATTGAAGCTAAGAAATCTATATTCAGACCTTCAAACGAAATTCAAGAATCATTGGGAAGAGTAGCTTTGATTTCAGATAGCGCTCATGCGTTAGGTTCAACTTATAAAGGCAAAAAAATTGGATCATTCCAAGATATTGCATCTTTTTCATTCCATGCTGTTAAAAACTTTACTACAGCTGAAGGTGGAATGCTATCGATAAATATTGGCGATGTAGATAAGATTTACAATGATTTACAATTATACTCACTACATGGACAAAACAAAGATGCATTAGCCAAAACAAAATTAGGTGCATGGGAATACGACATTAAAGGTCTTTATTACAAATACAATATGCCGGATATATTAGCAGCAATTGGGCTTGCACAATTAGAAAGATATGATGATTTATTAGCTAGAAGAAAAGAAATAATCAAAATGTATAATGATGGTTTTGATAATACTTCAATTAGTTATTTGAATCATTTTGGAAAAGATTATACAAGTAACGGTCATTTGTATTTAACAAGAGTTGAAGGTATTGATGAACAAACTCGTAACGATATAATTGTCAAGATGGCAGAAAAAGGTATTGCTACGAATGTTCACTACAAACCAATTGCAATGATGACAGGATACAAGAATTTGGGATTTGATATAAAAGATTATCCTAATACTTTTGAACAATACAAAAATGAAATAACATTACCACTTCACACATTGTTATCTGATGATGAAGTAGCATATGTTATCGAAACTTACAAGGATATAGTTAGTGGTAAATAATATGGACAATCGAGTAGATGAAATCCTTAAAAATAGCAAATTTAATCTTTTCATCAAAAGATTATTTGATATTTTGGCATCTTTATTTGGAATATTGGTCATGGCAATCCCAATGATTATCATTTCCATAGCTATCAAACTAGATTCTAGAGGGCCTGTTTTTTTCAAACAAAAAAGGGTTAAGAAAAATAATAAGGACTTTACGATTTTGAAATTTAGAACGATGGTTGTGGATGCACCAAAATTGGGAATGGCAATAACGGTTGGAGACGATCCTAGAATAACTAAAGTAGGAAAGTTTTTGAGAAAAACTAAATTAGATGAGTTTCCACAATTATTCAATGTATTAATCGGTGATATGAGCTTTGTTGGGCCGAGACCTGAAGTGAGAAAATACGTTGACTTATATTCTGATTCGGACAGAGATATTTTGAAAATCAGACCAGGAATAACAGATTTAGCTAGTATAAAATACAGAGATGAATCTGAAATTTTGGACAAATCTGACAATCCTGAAAAGACTTATGTTGAAGAAATTATGCCTAATAAAATCGAATTAAACAAACAATACATTGAAAATATTAATTTAATTAATGATATAAAAATAATTCTTCAAACATTGAAGATTTTATAAATTATTAACTTGTATGAAATAAGAGAAGATTAAATGGGGGATTTTAATGAATATACCATTGTTGAATTTGAAAAGACAATATAAAAACATTGAAGAAGAAGTAAATGCAAGTGTTTTAGAGTGTTTCAAAAATGCACAATATATAATGGGTGAAAATGTTAAACAATTTGAAAAAGAAATTGCAGAAAAGATTGGCGTAAAACATGCGATTACCGTTGGAAATGGAACTGACGCATTGATTATAGCTTTGAAATCTTTAGGAATAAAAGAAGGAGACGAAGTTATAACTACTGACTACACTTTCTTTGCAACAGCTGAAGCAATAAGATTTGTAGGAGCTACACCTGTTTTTTGTGATGTTGAATTAGACACTTACAATATAGATCCTTCTCAAATAGAAGAAAAAATAACAGATAAAACAAAAGCAATAATCTGTGTTCATTTATTTGGAAATGCATGCAAAATGGATCAAATAAATGAAATTGCAAAAAGACATAATTTGTACGTAGTTGAAGATGCGGCACAAGCAATCAATTCACAATATAAGGGAAAAAATGTTGGTAATTTAGCAGATGTAGCATGCTTCTCATTCTTCCCAACAAAGAATTTGGGATGTTTTGGTGATGGTGGAATGATCACAACTAATGATGATGATTTGGCAACTATTATAAGAGCTTTGAAGGTTCATGGCAGTGGCGAAAATGGAATGAAGGCTTACGCTATATTAAATGACGAAGAAGTTGAAGTTGTAGAACAAAATTCAGGTGATAATACTGTTTACAATCCATTGAAATACTACAATTACTTAATTGGTCACAATTCTAGATTAGACGAAATTCAAGCAGCTATTTTGAGAATTAAATTAAAACATTTAGATGAATACACTGAAAATAGAAGAAGTATTTCACACAAATACATTGATGCTTTGAAAAATACTTCTTTGGTGATGCCAACTGAGACTGAAGGCGGAAAGCATGTTTTCCATTTATTCATTTTACAATCTGAAAACAGAGAAGAAATAGAATCAAAATTAAAAGAAAAGGGAATCGCTACGGGAACTTATTACAAGGTTCCAATGCATTTACAAAAAGCTTTTAATGATTTAGGATATAAAAAGGGAGATTTCCCTAATGCGGAATATCTTTCAGAAAGAACTTTTGCAATTCCATTGTTCCCTGAAATGAACGATGAGGAAAGAGAATATATTATTAATTCTATAAAGGAGATAGTATAATGGATTTTTTTGCTCATGAGTCTTGCTATATAGATGAAGAGACAAAGATTGGTAAAGGTACTAAAATTTGGCATTTTAGTCATGTCATGTCAGGATGTACTATTGGAGAAAACTGTAATATTGGTCAAAATGTTGTGATTTCTCCTGATGTTACACTTGGAAATAATTGTAAAGTTCAAAACAATGTCAGTGTTTACACTGGAGTTGTATGTGAAGATGGAGTATTTTTGGGACCTTCATGTGTATTTACAAATGTAATTAACCCAAGAGCTTTTATTGAGAAAAAGGATGAGTATCGAAAAACAACTATAAAAGAAGGCGCTTCTATTGGCGCTAACGCTACAATTGTATGTGGAAACACAATTGGCAAATATGCTATAATTGGAGCAGGAGCAGTTGTTACAAAAGATGTCGGAGATTATGAGGTTGTAGTAGGCAATCCAGCAAGGCATCATGGATTTGCATGTTCATGTGGAGAAAATCTAAAAAGAGTTTCCCTCACAGATTATATATGTGAAAAATGTGACAAGAAATATTTATTAAATGATTATAAATTGAGTGAGGTATCAAATGAATAATTTAAAAGAAGAATTATTGGGAAAAATCGAAGATAAATCTCTAGTTGTAGGGGTTGTAGGATTAGGTTATGTAGGATTGCCATTAGCAGTAGAAAAAGCAAAAGCAGGCTACACTGTTATTGGATTCGATGTACAACCAGAAAAAGTTCAAATGGTTAATGATGGAGTTAATTACATTGGCGATGTTGTAGATTCAGAATTAAAAGCTATTGTTGAATCTGGAAAATTAAGAGCTACTAGTGATTTCAAATCAGTTGCAAGCTGTGATTTCATAGCTATTGCCGTACCAACACCATTGGATATTTACCAACAACCAGACATTTCTTACGTAGAAAAATCAACTACAGATGTTTCTAAGCATTTGAAAAAAGGATCTATTGTTGTATTAGAATCCACTACTTATCCAGGAACTACTGAAGAATTAATGAGACCTATTTTGGAAAATGGTTCAGGATTAAAATGTGAAGAAGATTTTTACTTAGCATTTTCTCCTGAAAGAGTAGATCCAGGTAACAAACAATATAAAACTAAAAACACTCCTAAAGTTGTTGGAGGAATTGGTTCAGAATCTACAGAAGTTGCAGCAGCATTGTACAGAAATGTACTTGAAGGAGAAGTTATGACTGTATCTTCACCAAGAGTTGCTGAAATGGAAAAAATTCTTGAAAACACATACAGAAATGTAAACATAGGATTGGTAAATGAATTTGCCAAATTAGCTAATAAAATGGATATCAATATGTGGGAAGTAGTTGACGCTGCTAAGACAAAACCATACGGATATCAAGCATTCTATCCAGGTCCTGGTGTAGGTGGACACTGTATACCATTAGATCCATTCTATTTGACTTGGAAAGCAAGAGAATATGATGTACACATGCCAATCATAGAAGCAAGTGGTACTGTAAATGATAGCATGCCTGAATGGGTAGTAGATAGATCAATGAAGATTTTGTCTAGAAAATTCAAAAAACCATTGAATGGTTCAAAAGTTTTAATTTTAGGTATTGCTTATAAAAAAGATATCGACGATTTGAGAGATTCTCCTGCATTTGTCGTAATGGATAAATTCAGAGAAGAAGGAGCAATCGTAGATTATTATGATGGATTCAATCCTTCTTATTTCAACCCAGATGGATCTAAGACATACTCATTAAAAGAAATTAATCCAGAAGTAGTTAAGGGTTATGATTTAGTTGTAATAACTGCAGATCACACAAATGTTGATTACCAAATGGTTGTAGACAATGCACCATTTGTATTTGATACAAAATACGCTACAAGAGAAGTAAAAGACAATAGAGATAAAATAGAATTATTATAAGAGGTAATATGCAAAAAATTAAATGTGCAATCATTGGTTGCGGTAGAATTTCTTATAAACACGTAGAAGGAATTGCAAACAACGATTCAGAAATAGAATTAGTTGCAGTATGCGATATTATTGAAGAAAGAGCCATAGAAAAAAGAGATGAATATTTGGAAAGATTTCCTGACAGAGATGTAAAAGTATACACAGATTACAAAAAAATGTTAGAGGAAGTCGACATCGATATGTGTTCTATTTCAACAGAAAGTGGATATCATGGTAAAATAGCTCTTCACTGCTTAGAACAATCAAAACATGTATTGATTGAAAAACCAATGGCTATGAGCTTGGAACAAATTGATCAAATTAATAAATTAGCAGATGAAAAAGGATTAAAAGTTGGTGTGTGTCACCAAAACAGATTTAATCCTCCAATTCAAAAATTGAAAAAGACAATTGATGCTAATAAATTTGGAAAGATGACAAACATCACAGCAAGAGTTTTATGGAACAGAAATCAAAACTACTATAACTTAGCACCATGGAGAGGAACAAAGGCGCTAGACGGTGGTACATTGATGAATCAATGCATACACGCACTAGACTTATTGTTGTGGATGATGGGCGATGAATTAGTAAGCGTAAAAGCTGAGACTGAAACTTTCCTAAGGGATATAGAAATGGAAGATTACGGCGTAATTTTGATGAGATTTAAGAGCGGTAGAATTGGATTATTAGAAGGTAGTGCCGATGTTTATCCTAAAAATCTTGAAGAAACTATTTCTGTGTTTGGTTCAACAGGAACTGCTGTTATCGGTGGATTAGCTGTCAATGAAATCAAAACTTGGGTATTTGAAGACGAATCTGAGACTGGAGAATTAAAAGATGATAAATCAATCGACAATGTGTACGGAAACGGACACACTCCATTATACAAAGATTTTATTCACGCAATAAATACAGATACTCAACCTTTAATTAATGGTCATGAAGGAAGAAAACCAGTTGAAGTATTAATGAAAGCTTACGGTTGGATTGACTAATATAACAAATTTAATATTTTAAAAGCAAACAAGCTCTTGATTTTAATCAAGAGCTTGTTTTAATTTAACGAAAATTTTTAAGCTCTATTATTTAAGTGAGTAATATATATTGTAAATTTATACGAAACTAACATGCTTTTATCAATAATTTTACATATCATATATCAACCATTCAAGTGTTTGTCTAATTTTTTAATATAAATAATGTTTAAAAATTTATAAATAGGGTATATAAATATTAAGGGTTGAAAAAATGCACTATACTAACAATTTATATATATAAATTTGAATATTATAATATCAATAATGTACAAGGAGGTTTTATGAGTGGATTTAAAAAATTTGTCCATATATTGTTTTCAATATTACTAATTTTGTTTTCTTTAGTAATGTTTTTCACAGTATTCAATTTTGGACAAGTTAGTTATAATCTCAGAGAGTTCATGATGAATGAGGTATGCTTTTATATATTTGCTATTATAGGAGCATTAGTCTTAATTGGGGCAATTTTCATAATGTTTAAAGCAATTCTCTCTGATGATTTAAGTGATTTCTTGATTTCAAAAGACAAAGATGGAGAAGTTATGATATCTACAGATGCCCTAGAAAATACTGTTAAACGTACTGTGGATAAATATGAAGACATTAGAACTTCTAATGTTAATGTAAGAGTAAACAATTCTAGTGAACCATATATGAATTGTGATGTTGAAGTTGGAGTAAGGGATATGTCAAATATCGCTGGTCTTGGCGAAAATATAAAAGAGGACATTAAGTTAAATTTAGAAAACCTATCAGGTTATAAAGTAAAAGATATAACAGTTAAGTTCTTGGATTTGACAAAATCTACAAATAAAAGAGTAGTATAGGGGGAGAATATGAACAATAATAATATGTTGGATAATTTTGAATCCCCTGATGAAGAAAAGAAAATAGTTTTTGTAAGAGAATATTCAAAAGATAAGTTTGATGAAAGATTAATAAAAAATTTATCAGGATTAAGAAAACCAACTAAATATGGAATTTTAGGTGTAATAATTGCACTTTTATTTTTGAAGCTTGGTTTTTGGGCAACAATATTAATACTATTGCTTTTTAGTATAGGTTATGGCTATGGATTGTATAAAGAAGGTAATCCTAAATTTATCAGATTTTTGATGAATTTATTTAGGAAATAATATAATAAAAAAAGGAGATTAGAAACATGGAAGAAAATAAATACAATGAAGTAAACAAGGTAAATGAAAAGAAAGCTGAAAAGGAACAAGAACAAAAACACGAATCAAAATTAACTTTTGATAACTCAGTAGTTCAAAAAATAGCTGCAATAGCTGTTAGAGAAGTACCTGGCGTTTTAGATATGGAAGGTGGATTTTTCTCAGGGATTCAAGAAACTTTCGGTGGATATGATGCTACAAAAGGTATAGAAGCAGAAGTTGGAGAAAAGGAAGCTGCAATTGATGTTTCAGTAATCTTAGAATATGGAGTATCAGCAGTTAAAGTATTCCATCAATTACAAGAAGTTGTAAAACAAAGCGTAAATAAAATGACTGGATTAGATGTTGTTGAAGTTAATTGCAAAGTAGTTGATGTTATGACAAGAAAAGAATTCAATTTGAAGAATAAAAAAGAAGAAGAAAATAAGAGCGGATTAAAATAAACTAAATAAAAAGGGAAGGCAGTGCACCTTCCCTTATTTTAATGTTACAACAGCTCCATAGATATAAGGACCTGTATGTATTACAAAAAGACTTGATATAGATCTTTTATAAATTTTAACATTAGGATAATAATCTTGTATTACTTTTTCTAATTCATCTGCATTTTCTTGTAGGTTTGAATGCATTATATAGATATTGTCTATTTGATCGTTAGCTGCGAAGTCAATTATATAATTAAGAATTTGTTGGTTGACTTTTTTTCTGCCTCTTACTGCATCTATAACTTCCAAATTTCCAGTTTTCTTGATGCAAGTTATAATTGGTTTTATGTTTAATAGATTTCCAACGACTTTACTTGAGCGTTTAATACGACCACTGGTGTAAAGATAATCCAATTTGTCTACAGTAAAAAAGAAATCTTCTTTTGTTTTTAGTTTTTCTAATTCTTTTACTATTTCTTCGTAACTTATGCCATTTTCCTTCATTTTTACAGCTTTTTCAATTAGAAAACCCATTCCCATTGAACATGATCTACAGTCTATCAAATGATATGTAATTTTATCAGAGTATAAGTTTAATATTTGTCGAAATAGATTATAGGTACCGCTAATTCCGCAGCTCATGCATGTAGCTATTATATGTGTGTATCCTTCTGATATGATGTATTCTATTTTTTCAATCAAATCACTTGTTAAGGGAAGCGAACTGCTAATAGTGTTACTATTAATGTCGTTTATAACGTCGTCAATATTTTTTTCATATTTATCTTTATACGTAACTTCCGAATTGTAAATGATTTGAAGAGGGACTTCAACAATGTTGTATTCTTTGATAATTGATGGATCAACATCGGATGTAGTGTCAGTTAGAATAGCAATTTTTTGCATATTTTATTCCTTTCTAAATTTTAATACGATATTATAAACATTATACCATTTTAACGAAAAAAATACGACAAGCAGTTGCCGTATTTAAATCGTTATCGTGATTTTTGTTCCAACATCTAATTTAGATTCAAGCTCTATAGTTCCATCATGAATATCCACGATATGTTTAATTATTGAAAGTCCAAGGCCTGTAGATTCTTGTGAAGAGCGTGATTTATCAACGACGAAGAATCTTTCAAATACTCTTTTTTGATATTTTTCGGCAATGCCAATACCTGTATCTTCACAGATTATTTTAGTTTTATCATTATCTTTGAATATCGAAATCTTGATTTTACCGGAAATCTTATTGTATTTGATTGCGTTTGTAACCAAGTTTTCAATCATTTCTTTGATTAGATTTTCATTACCGTATATTAAACAATTTTCTTGTAAATCTGTAATGATTTCGATTTGTTTACTATCCAACTTGTTTTGATTGGACTTAATTATTTCATCGATTATCTTTTCAGGATTGAAAAGAGTTTTCTCAACATTATCACCAGATTCGTCTAATTTGGAAAGTTTAATTATATTATCAATTAATTCCAATAATCTCAACCCTTCTTGGTGAATAATTGATGCAAATTTGCTTACATTTTCAGGACTTACCATGTTGTTTTCAATCATTTCGGCATATCCATTTATTGAGGTAAGTGGAGATTTTAATTCATGACTAACATTTGCCGAAAATTCTCTTCTTCTTTTTTCGGCTTTGATTTTATCACTTTCATCTACCAAAAATAGTAGAACTCCATTGATATTTTCTTCATCTAATACTGGCGCAATATACATAGACAATAGAATTCCCTGCATTTCTATATTAATATGGTGTGCTGTTTTTGTAGATATTACATCTTTAATAGCAGAATGGATTTTCAAGTCTCTATTCAACGAAATAAATGGTCTACCTTCGTATCTCGAATCAGATGCTCCAAACAAAAACTCAGCAGATTTATTTACTGACAAAACATTAATATTTTTATCAAGCAAGATGAGGCCTTCTCTCATATTATCCGTAATAGTTTTTATTGTAGTAGATCTTTCTTGTAATTCATCCACATATTTTTTTATAGTTTCGTTTTTTCGCCTAATAATATTGATAAATGGTATAAGTTCATCGTAAACTGGTTGTTCTAATAATTTTGATTCTTTGTCATTAACGATGTTATCATCTAATTCATTGGCAATAGTTTCTATAGGATCTAAGATTTGTCTTATTTGTCTTCTATTAATATCGATTAATAATATTAATGATAATGCTAATATCAATAGGGTATAAGGCAATAAATCCAAAATAGTTTTCAAAAAACTAGCAGATTCACAACTAACTCTAAGGACATCAGAATTTTCTTGTAGAATAGCTACGTAATACATATTTTTACCAAAACTATCAGACTTACGAGTTATTGAACCGATTTTGGATTCTCTTGCATCTTTGACTTCTTCTCTGTTATTGTGATTATCCAAAGAATCTACATTTGTGTCAGTATCATAAACTACATTTCCATTTTTATCTATAAGTGTAAATCTATTTGAAGGATTAATTATTTTAAATTTCTTAATATTGGTAATGGTATTATCACGACTATTATCGCTGATAGAATCTAAATATTGGACTTGTCGAAGTAGGGTTGTCTCTTCTTTTGATTTGTTGTAATTGTAAAATATAAAATTCTGTAAACTCAATCCAACAGCCAGGGCTATTATAATTACAAGAGAAATTCTAGTGTAAATTTTTCTTTTCATCATTCACCAGCTTTATATCCCAGATTTCTTATCGTTTTGATTATGCTGGAAGCGTTTTTAAGTTTTTGCCTTAAAGTTGCTATATGAACATCAACTGTACGTGATTCTCCTTCAAAATCGAATCCCCAAATTTTTGTCATGATATTTTCTCTAGTCAAAACTTTTCCGACATTTGATAGGAGATAATACAATAATTCAAATTCCTTGTAAGTTAATTCTACATTTTCTCCATCAACACTAACAGTTCTCTTATCATAATCTAATTCAATATTCTTATAGATAATTTTAGATTTTGTTTTACTTAGTGAGGATCTTCTTAGTAGTGCTCTCACTCTTGCTAAAAGTTCCATAATACTAAAAGGTTTGATCATATAATCATCAGCGCCACTATCAAGACCCACTATTTTATCGTATTCTGTAGTCTTGGCAGTAAGCATCATTACTGGGATGTTTTTTGTTTTTTCATTATTTCTGATTTCTTTTAAAATTTCAAGCCCGCTTTTTCCCGGAAGCATAATATCTAGAATAATTAAATCTATACTAGAAGAATACAATGTGGATTTGAATTCTCCATAGTCTCCAAATCCCATTGCATCGTAGCCTTCATTATTAAGTGCGTAGATAATTAATTCTCTTATGCTTTTGTCATCTTCCACACAGCAAATCATTGTGCATTTTCCTCGTATCTTTCGCCAGTAACTGAGAATATTACCCAAGTTGCAATTCTTTCTGCATTATCACCAATTCTTTCAATGTATTTTGCAACTTGAATTAAATCGATAATTTGTTCAGGATTTTCACAACCAGATTTAATCAATTCTATTGATTCTTCCATGAAGTGTGCAAAAAGTTCATCAACTTCATCGTCTTTTTTGATTACAGAATTTGCCATTTCGACATCATCATCAGTAAAAGCGTTGATACTTTCTACAAGCATTTTTTGAGCGCTTTTGCCCATGGCTCTTATCATCGTCAAATCTTTTGGAAGCTGTGATTTACCAATCAACATAACAAGTTCCGAAATTTCTTGTGCATGGTTTCCGATTTTACTCATACAAGAAAGAATTCTAAGTGCTGATGAAATAAATCTCAAGTCTTTTGCGACAGGAGATTGTGTAGTAAGAAGTCTCAAACAAGTATCTTCTACTTCTTTTGACATTTCATAAATAGTTTCTTGAGAATCATAAACTTTTTGTGCTATTTCCAAATCTTGAGTTTCCAATGCATAAGTGCTTTGTTCGATCTGTCTTTCGACATTTGCCCCAAGAAAAATTAAATTATGTTTTAATTCTTCTAATTGATGTGTAAAATATTTTCTCATAATATCACCTCTTTTTAACCGAATCTACCAGTAATATAATCTTCTGTTCTCTTATCCTCAGGTTTTGAGAACAGTATATCAGTATTATTAAATTCTATAACTTCACCTGTCAAGAAAAATGCTGTCTTGTCAGAAATACGAGCAGCTTGTTGCATGTTGTGAGTTACCATTACTATTGTGTATTTTGATTTTAAATCTTGGCACAAATCCTCAATTTTGTTTGTAGAGATAGGGTCAAGAGCGGATGTAGGTTCATCCATTAATAACACTTCAGGTTCAACAGCCAAGGCTCTTGCAATACAGATTCTTTGTTGTTGACCTCCTGAAATTGAAAGTGCATTCTTTTTTAAATTATCTTTTACTTCATCCCAAATTGCTGCACCTTTTAAAGATTTTTCTACAATTTCATCTAACTTAGCTTTATTTTTTTCTCCATGTAATCTTGGACCATAAGCGATATTATCATAGATGGACATAGGGAATGGATTAGGTTTTTGAAAAACCATACCGACTCTTTTCCTTAATAAGTTTACGTCGTAATTTTTATCGTAAATGTCTTTACCATCTAAAGTTATTAAACCTTCGATTCGACATCCATCAATAAGATCATTCATTCTATTTAGACACTTAAGCATTGTAGATTTACCACAACCAGAAGGTCCGATAAAAGCAGTAATTTCATTAGATTTCATTTCCATGTTGATTTTCTTTAGAGCTTGAAAATCATCATAATATAAATCAACATCTTTTATACTTATCTTAGACATTATTTACTTCCTTTCGTTAATTTTTTTCCTATTAAATTGGAAATTATATTTATTATTAAAACTAAAATTACCAATACAACGCCAGTTGCATAAGATTCTTCTACATGAAAACCTTCAGAAGATAATACGTACATGTGTAATGCTAAACTTCTTCCAGATTGAAATAAACTAGTAGGCACACGAGGATCTGTTCCTAATGTAAACATCAATGCAGCGGTTTCTCCTACAACTCTTCCTATTGAAAGAATAATTCCGGCCATGATTCCAGGCATTGCGACAGGAAGTAATACCTTTCTTATAGTATACAACTTTCCAGCTCCTAATGCATAACTACCGGCTCTCAATTCATCATCGATTGACAATAAAGCTTGCTCACTAGCTCTAATAATTAATGGTAGCACCATTATGAACATTGTAAGAACACCTGATATTAAAGAATATCTAAATTTTAATCTCATTACGAATAATAACATACCAAATAAACCATAAACTATTGATGGAATACCAGATAATGTTTCTGTTGCAAGTCTGATAAGAGTAACTACTTTAGAATTTGACTTAGAATATTCCGACAAATAAATTGCTGTAAATATTCCGATAGGACTTGCAATTAATAATGTCAATAAAACTAATATGATAGTAGTTTTAATTGAAGGCATCATTGAGACGTTTTTGGAAGTATAGTGGTTTGAGAACATACTAGGTCTCAAATGGGGTATACCATTAACTAACATGTAAATAATTAAATAAAATAATACAGCTAAAGTAATAAAAGCCATCAAATAAATAAAACCTTTAATGATTCTACTTTTAGTTTTATTTTTTCTTAAATTTTTTAAACTATTTGTTGATATATCAATAGAATTATTTTCCATTATTTACACCTCTCTTGATCAAATTAAACGCAAGATTAATTAATAGTATAAATACGAATAATACCATCGCAGTTGCAATCAAAGCATCTCTATGAGTACCAGACGCATAAGCCATGTCCAATACGATGTTAGTTGTCATAGTACGTGTTCCTGAAAAAATACTTTTTGCTATTACAGGTTGATTTCCTGCAACTAAATACACTGCCATTGTTTCTCCGATAGCACGTCCAATTCCGAGAATTATTGATGATAATATACCAGACTTTGCAGCAGGAACTACAACTCCCATTACAGCTAATTCGTGACTAGCTCCAAGTGCAACACTTCCTTCATAATAAGAATCTACAACAGTATTTATTGCACTTTCAGATAAAGTGATTATAGTAGGTAAAATCATAATGCCTAGCAGAATAGAAGCTGTGACTATGTTCATACCAGTTCCTCCAAAAGCTTTTCTAATCATAGGAACGATAACTACCAAAGCAAAGAAACCGTAAACTATGGATGGAATACCAGCCATTAAATCAATACAAGGTCTCAAAAAATTATATAATTTTTTTGGACAGAACTTTGCAAGATAAATTGCTGTGAAAATTCCGATAGGTACTCCTATAATTATGGAGCCAATAGTTACATAAATACTACCGATAATCATTGGAAGTATACCAAATTGAGCAGGGACATCGACCGGAGCCCAATCCTTACCAAATATAAAATTAGTTAAGCCAACTTTTTTTATAAAAGGCATTGATTCACCAAAAATGAAAAAACATATCAAAACTATCGCAAAGATAGAAGTCAATGCTGATACTAAAAATACATATTTCATTATTGATTCAGATAAATATTTCTTTTTCATATTAAATCCTTTCTACATTTTTATCACCTTAATATTATCAAGAGCTTGTAAAATTAATGCGATAATAATGTTAATTAAATGTAAAGTTTTCAAACTGATAAATATTAAATCTGTTAAAATAGGGGAATATTAGATTTTACAAATGTAAAATAAAATTTTTTCAAATAAAAAACAGACCTCATAAGAGATCTGCCTTTTGAGAGGAATTATTTAGAAATTTCTGACCAAGATTTAACTTTACCTGTGAAAATATCTTTTACTTGTTCTAACGTTAAATCAGTAGCGTTAGTATTTTCTTTGTTTACGATTACTGCTATACCATCAATAGCGATAGGTTGTGATTTTAATTGTTCTTTTTCTTTGTCTTTTAATTCTCTTGAAGCCATTCCAATATCACAAACTCCTTCGATAGCTGAGTTCATACCAGCTGAAGATCCTGTTGATTGGATTTCGATTTCAACTTCTGGATACATTGCTTTGTAACTTTCTGCGATTTTTTCCATTAATGGAGAAACCGAAGTTGAACCTGCAAGAACAATTTTACCTTTTTGAGAATTTTTGTTGTAAGGTTTAGCTTCTTCAGGAAGTTGTTCATATCCTTCTTTTTTAACAATTTCTTGTCCTTCTTTTGAAAGAATATAATCTAAGAAATCTTTTGGAAGTGGTTTTAATTCTCCTTTGTAAGCAATATTAAATGGTCTTGAGATTTTGTAGTCTCCTTTTTGAACATTTTCTGAAGTTGCTTCAACACCGTTGATTTTAACAGCGTTAACTTTGTCATTTAAAGATCCTAATGAAATATATCCAATAGCGTCTTTGTCTTGACCAACAGTCATCATAACTGCGTTTGTACTGTTTTGTACGATTGCAGATGCTGCTGTTTTGTCTTGTTCTTTTCCGTCAGCACCTTTTTCTAAGATTTTAGTGATTTCTGTAAAAGCTCCCCTAGTACCTGAACCATTTTCTCTAGATACTACATGGATTTCTCCTCCAGCACTTTCGTTTGATTTAGAATCTGTAGAAGTAGTTTCTGTTTTGCTTGAGTTGTCTGATGTTTTTCCATCGTCTTGTTTTGCACATGCTACCATGAATACTCCAAATACAAGCATCATAGCAACTAACATAAATTTTTTGATTTTCAAATAAATCATCCTTTCATATTTAATTCACTAATAGAATACATGTTATGTTTAAAGTTCATATAATATTATTGTAAATTGTATGTAAAGTTATTTGTTAACATTTTTTAAAAATAAAGTGTTATACTATTTTTAGGGGGAATGTATGAAAAAATTACTATTGATTACAACGGGAGGAACCATAGCTTCTGTTGCTACAGATAAAGGATTAGCTCCAGGTCTTCAGGCTAAAGATATTTTAGAATATGTAAAATTTAAAAAATTTGATTTCGAATTGGATACTATTAGTTTATTTAGTATTGATTCAACAGACATTAGACCGAAACATTGGTTACATATCAAACAAACTATAAAAGAAAATTACGATAAATATGATGGATTCGTAATAACACATGGAACTGATACGTTGGCATATACAGCATCTGCTTTGGGATATTTAATTCAAAAAAGTCCTAAGCCAATTGTAATTACAGGTGCCCAAAAATCTATTTCAAATGATATTACTGATGCGAAGAATAATTTAATAGATGCATTGATATTTGCAAGCAAAGAAAAATCACACGGTGTTAATATCGTGTTCAATGGGAAAGTTATTTGCGGAAATAGAGCCAGAAAAGTTAGAACAAAAAGTTTCGATGCTTTTGATTCTATAAATTATCCACTAATTGCAATAATCCATGATGGAAAAGTTTTAAGATACATTGATGACAAATCAGATAATGAAGTAGAATTTTACGATCATTTAGATGACAGCGTGTATTTGTTGAAATTGATTCCATCGATGAGGTCAGATATACTAGAAGATATTTTTGAAAAATATGACTGTATTATCGTAGAAAGTTATGGAGTGGGTGGAATGCCTGCAGGAATATCTGAAGAATTTCTAAGATTAATGGATCGATACTCTACTAATAAGATAATTGTAATGACTACACAAGTTCCACAAGAAGGATCAGATATTGGAGTATATCAAGTCGGAATGAGAATTAGAGAAAAGCTTGATGTTTTAGAATCAAAAGACATGACATTGGAATCAGTAGTATGCAAAATGATGTATGTTATGGGAAAGCACAATAGAGATATTCAAAGGATTCAGGATGAATTTTATTCAATAATAAATCACGATATTTCGATAATAGAATAATAAGACAAACGATAAAGTATTTTTTAAAATATTTTATCGTTTTTTATTTGCAAATTTTGAAAAGTTTGAGATATGAATTATAATTTAGTTAGAGGAAAATTATGAAAAGAAATGTAGATTTTTATGTAAAAAAAAGAAATGAATTGATTGATCTGTTAGATGAGGAGAAAATAACAAAGCAAGAATTTATTTCAAGGAACAACGTATTGATTAATAGTTTTAATTTAAGACCATTTACTGAAATTAAAACAGTAAATGAGGGGATTTTTAACTATCAATATTATAATTTAAAAGCAAAAGAATACAATACAATAGCTAACAAATATAAAAACAAGAAACATAAAAAATACCTTGCATCATTAAATAAATGCAGAAACTATTATTTAGAAAAAGATAATACTATTTTAAAAATACTGGAATTAATAGAATACAAGAATGTTGAAGCATATTACATAGACATTTTGTCTTACAGAATGAGGGATAATCTTTTTGAAATTGTACTCAAAGATTATGAAAAGATGATTTTTCACACAATAAATGAAAATATCAAACAACATTTGATAGCAAATAATGTTTTTGAACCAATAAAGAAAAAATCCCTTATCGATTCTTATGTCAATAAGGGATATTAATTATTTCTTTATTTGATTTACTATTTCTTCTGTAGTCATATTTTTATTTAATTTGTAATTGCCATCTTTAAAAGCTGTAACATTATTTTGTTTTAAGTAGTCCAAGAATTCTTGTTCATTTTTTATTATGTTTCCACTGATTAAAATCTTGGACACATCCAAGTCTTTTGCTTCAGGTGGAATTGTGATTTCAATGTCTTTTACTTCGTCAGTAACTTGTTGGATTTTTAAATCCTTTGAATAAGTTTGAGAACTTGTGTAGTTTTTAGAAAACATTGATTCAATTGTTTTGTAAACATAAAATGTTGTGAATACTAGGATGAGTAATAATAACAAAAGCTTTGCAAATTTATAAATAAAGTCTACTATTGTATCAATAAAATTTTTCATTTTTCACCTTCCTTATTAAATTATAATGATTTTTTAAGAATTTTTCAAATAGGAGTAATAATGAGACATATAAATATAGACAATTCAAATAGCAATCAAAGAGTAGATAGGTTTCTTATGAAATTGATGCCAAAAATGAGCAAAAATCATATCCAAAAACTTATTAGAACTAAAAAAATAAAAGTAAATAAAAAAAGGACAGAACCTGATTATAATTTAAAAATTGATGATGTGGTAAATATTTATTTGTACGATGAAGTAATTGAAAAATATCAAGATAATAGAATATACACTGCTGATGATTTTAATTTGGATATAATTTATGAAGATGATGATTTGATATTGATAAATAAAAAAACTGGAGTATTATCTCACGCAGCAAACCCACAAGATTATGGGAAAAATATAGTAGACATGATGGTAAGTTATTTGATTAAAACAAACCAGTTTAAACCAACACAAAACTCTACATTTACACCAGCTTTAGTTAATAGATTAGATCGAAACACATCTGGTATTGTCGTTGGTGCAAAAACATACGATAGTTTGAAATATTTCAATGATTTATTTAAAAAACACGAAATTACCAAGATTTACGAAACTATTGTAGTTGGCAATCTTAAAGATCAAACAATTGATTTGGCATTGGAAAAAGATAATGATAAAAACAAATCTGTAATTAATTCTAGTGGCAAAAAAAGCATGACTAAAGTATGGAATGTGAAGAATTTCGGAAAATATTCTCTAGTAAATGTTGACTTGTTGACTGGAAGAACTCATCAGATTAGAGCTCATTTATCTCATATAAATCATCCAATTATAGGTGATATTAAATATGGAAACAGAGAAGTTAACAAATATTTCAAGAATAAATACGATTTGAATTTTCAATTATTGCACTCATACAAGCTAGTATTTCCAGAAAAAATGGAAAAATATCAAAAATACGAATCTATGGTTTTTGAAAGCAAAAGAGATGATTTATTTGAAAAGATATTGAACGATTTGGAGAGCAAATATGATTAAGATAATTAACAACAATAAAATATACGACTATGAAGATAAAACGATTTATGATTATGCTATTAAATATGGATTCGAAGATAGCATTGTCGCATTAAAAAACAATAAACTTGTCGATATTATGAGTTATGTTGAGAATGGAGATACAATTGAGTTTGTAAATGAAAAAAGTGTTTACTCACAAGACACATTGATGCAAACTGGTATTTTATTGTTGCTATTGGCATTTAAATTAAAATTTCCAAAAGACCAATTGGAAGTTGAATACACAATTGGTGACTACATGTATCTTGAATTTGAAAATAACAACGAAATTCATTTTAAAGATTTGGAAGAAATTAGGAAATTGATGGACGATTTGATTAATCAAAATCTGAGAATTGAAAGAGTAAAAGTTTCTAGAAAAGAAGCTTTTGATATTTTCGAAAAGGAAGGCTACATTCAAAAATCAAGACTACTAAAAAGTTTAGATAAAGAAGAGGTGTATCTGTACAAATGTCTGGATCATTACTTTGGAATAGAAGGATTTGTTGCTCCATACACTAGATTTTTGAAATACTACAAACTTATAAATTATTTTCCAGGAATTGCATTGAGTGTTAGCAATAACAATGAATTTACTGATTTCAAAGAACAAAAAGCACTATCCAAAATATTTTCCAAATCAAAAAAATGGACAGATATGTTGGATATAGGATATGTGGGAAGCTTGAATGAAAAAATTCAAGATGGTAATATGGATTTTTTAGTTAGTGTTAATGAAGCTTATTTTGAAAACCAAATTTCTTATATAGCAGATAAGATAATTTACAATAATGCAAGATTAGTACAAATATCTGGTCCTTCCTCATCTGGCAAAACTACAATGGCAGAAAGACTTTCTGTGCAATTAGCTGTCAGAGGCAAAAATCCTATACCTATTTCTATGGATAATTATTTTGTGAATAGAGTAGACACGCCTTTGGATGAAGATGGAAATAAAGATTATGAATCTATTAATGCACTTGACTTAAAAACATTTAACACAGATTTAATGAGATTATTAGAAGGAGATTATGTAAACCTGCCAATTTATAATTTCATTACAGGAGAAAGAGAATATGGCGACACTTACACGAAACTAGATAATAATGGAATTATTATTGTCGAAGGAATTCATGGACTAAATCCAAAACTTACAAGTCTAGTTCCAGAAAAAGATAAGTACAAAATTTATGTGTCAGCATTGACACAACTTAGTATTGATTGTCACAATAGAATTTCAACTACAGATATGAGACTTATGAGAAGAATGGTAAGAGATTTTGTTCAAAGAGATAAAAGTGTCGATGATACATTATCTGAATGGCCAAGAGTTCATGCCGCTGAATATATCAATGTTTTTCCTTATCAAAATGAAGCAGACAGCATAATAGACTCATCATTAATTTATGAAATTAATATTTTGAAAAAATACGTTTTGAAATTAGTAGATAATTATGACAAGAATGGTCCAAACTTTACAGAAATTGAAAGGTTAAAATCGATTTTGAATTATTTTATAGAAATCAAAGACGATTCAATAGTTCCTAAAAACTCGATTTTGCAAGAATTTATAGGAGATTATGATGAACAATAGAATTGTATACACTAATTCAAATTCTTCAAAACTTTTTGACGATAATATATCTTATTTAAAAAATCAGATTACGAATGGAAATACTGATTTTATTTTGATTTTGCCAAATAGAAAGTTGATCAAAAATATTCGAAACAAGTTTTTGAAAGAACAATCAGTGTTATGTGATGTGAAGATATGGACGATTGACGATTTAGTTAATGCTTCAGATATTTCAACTTATTTGACAGACCTTATTTTGAGAATAGCTATTCAAGAACTCATTGATGAAGGTGAGTTTGAAGATAATAAATTCTTCAATTCGAATGGAATGATAAATTCATCCAAAAGATTTATTTCTGCATGCAAGTATTCAAATAAAAGCACAGATGATCTTGGAGAAATTTCAACACACAATGTTAGCTTAAATATTTTGAGCAAAGTATACGAGAGATACCAAAAAATTATGAGTCAATATAATCTTCTGGATAAATTTGATGCCTATGAAACACATAATTTCAACATACAAAATAACAAGGATATTTACATTCATGGATTCAGTGAGTTTCGCCCAATCGAATTGGAAATTATAAAGCAGTTAAAAAATTACGATATCAATGTCTATGTTTTTGTCGATTATTACAATGAATACAAAAGCAAATTGGCAAATCAATTGCAAGATATTGGATTTGAAGTTGTTCAAAACGATGAAAAATCAAATCCAAACAAATTTATAGAAAAAAAGGTTGTTAAATTAACCAACGAAATATTAGAAAAAGACAGACTAATCGATGAGATTGCAAATGATTCATATATCTATGACTATAATAAAATGGCAATTCTTTTAGAAAAGGATTCATCAAAAAGAGAAATACTAAACACTTTAAAACTACACGATATTCCAGTTTTTGGAGACGATTATATTTCATACCGAGACTACAAAATTTTTTCTGATATTATTAATCTATTAGATAAAAATAGATCTTTTAAGCAGTATATTTTTTCTTTACTAGATAGTTGTTTTCTTGAATTTGATTTGAAAGATAAAATTAATTTCAGAAATATATTGTCGGATTTTGATTTTGACAAATGGGAAGATTTAGAAAAAATTTTAAAATTAAATGTAAATTACGGAACTAATTTAGAAATTTTAGAAAAAATTAAATCATATTACCATTCTTTTATAGAAAAGGACAATATGATTTTGTCTAATCTTATTGAGCTTGTTCAACAAAAAGAGAGCGAGGATGTAGGATTTAAATTGTTTGCTGAAAAACTTTTAATAATCCTTGAGGATTTGGACAAAACATATGCTGAACTTGTCAAAAAGTCGAAAAATATTAACTCTTATTTGATAGATTTGATAAAAAATTTGAAAGTGGATTCTACAGATTATTTGGTTGATGGAATTAGAATATACAGCTTGACAGATATTAGGCTTTCAAACTATGATGTTTTATACGTCGTAAATATGAATGATGATGTAATTCCAGGGAAGATGAATTATGATTTCTTTAACAACGAGGACAACATAGTTTTTCTACAAAACAATGGAATTGATATTTTGTCTGATGCAGATAATAGAAGACGAAATATTGACAGATTTATTGATGCTGTTAGCAGAGCGGATAGGAAAATTTATCTATCGTATAATACTGAAAGCAATGTAAAATCAAGGTTGATTTTAGATAAAAATATAAAACAAAATCAAAAAATCGCTAAAATTAATTCACAAAACATCAAAAAAGTCGATACCAAAAAATTACACAGTATATCAGTTTATGAAAAATATTCTCTAAAACAACACTTGAACAGAATTGAAAGTAGAATATCATCAAAGGATATTTCTGATTTTGAAGTAGACGATAAGACTACTCAATATATTTTGAACAAAGAATTATCATCAACTAAACTTGAAACATACTTTGAATGTCCAATGAAATTTTATTTTAGATATTATTTGAAACTAAGACCACAAATAAAATCAAGACTATTGGATATTGGAACTATTTTGCACAACACATTAGAAGAATTTTACGGAATTAATATTTCTCAAATAAAAGATGCTATTGATGGGAAGTGTGAATTAGATATATCCAGTTTAGATGGTTTACTTAAAAATTCATTTGAAAAGTTCGGCTTAAACACAGATATCAAGGAAAATGAATTCGATTACGAAAAATACTTAAATAAACTCAAAGATTTTGTGCGAACTGATATTTACAATATGAAAAACGAAAGAGAGAAGTTCTATCCATTCAAATTAGAGGAAGATTTTATCATTAGTTTGGATGAAAGTACGAAATTTACTGGAAGAATAGACAGAGTCGATAAAACAGATTCAGGTAAGATTCGATTAATAGATTACAAATTATCAAAGAATAGTTTCAGAAAAGCAAAAGATTTGGATAAGAACAAAGGATTTCAATTTGCAATTTATTCTTCATATGGAGATGTTGTAAGCTGCAAATACAAGAGCATTAAAGATAATGAAGAATATGAATTTCTTCAAAATATTTCAAAAGCTCAACTAGATGAAATAATGATTCAAAAAGTAAATGAGTTCAGAGAAAACATTAGAAATAAGAGATTATTTATAAAAGCGAGTGATGATAATTCTTGTAAATATTGCGATTATAATAAAATTTGCAAGTTAAAGAACACAGAAAAAGAGGCTAGAGATGATTAAATTTAGCGAAAATCAAAAATTAGCTTATTCTACTATAAATCAAAATGTGTGTGTAAATGCAGGCGCAGGAACTGGTAAAACAGAAGTAGTATCTGAAAGATTTAGATATATGTACGAGAAAGGAATTGATATCAAAAGTATCGTGTGCATAACTTTCACCAACAAAGCTGCTGATGAAATGAAGGATAGAATCATTCAAAAGCTAAATAATCCTAGATTGATTGACGATATAAACGTATCTACGATTTCATCTTTTTGCAAAAAAATAGTATCAGATAATTCGTACTATTTATCTATAGATCCTAGTTTTCAAATCATAGAAGATGATCAAGCTAACAAACTGCTCAATGAAATTTTTGACAAAATCCTAGAAAATAGAATTGATTTTATCAAAAAACTTGGTAGAAAGTTAGATATTTCATATTCAGATACACTTAAAATTATCAGAGATTCATTCAATAAATTAAGAACCAACAACATTGATTTTAAGCTAATCAAAAGAGAAACACTTCTTCTATTAACTAATTTGAGAAATGTTGACGATGAAGATATAATCGGAATCAAAAATTATCTTTTCGATTTAAAAGAAGAATCAGGTAGTATCAAAGGACTTACAAAAAATAGCAGACTTTACAAATTTTTGCATGATGATAAGCAAAATTTGGAAATCCAAGAATTTACTCAATTTTTGTTAGAAAGTTATGATAATTTGGGAGAGAGCAAGAAAGAAAATGTTCAAGAAATTATAGATGAAATTAACAAGAGAGTTGATGCTATACTTTCTAATAAAGAAAAACAATATGTAGATTTGTATGAAGGCTTTTTTGATATTTTAATAGATATTAATAGGGAGTATTCAATAAAAAAGAATGAAAAAAGCTTTCTGGATTTTAATGATATTGAAATAATGTGCAAAAAAGCTTTAGAAAATGAAGATATTCTTAAATCTTGTAAACAAAAATACAAATATTTTATGATAGATGAATATCAAGACACATCAAATCTTCAACGAGATATTTTTTATATGTTGTGCAGCGATAACGAGGCTTTAGATAGAAATAATCTTTTCGTAGTAGGTGATCCTAAACAAGCTATATATAGCTTTAGAGGAGCTAACATAAAAGTATTCGAAAAAACTAGAGAAGACATCAAAAAAAGCGGCGGAAAAGATATAACTTTCCATGAAAATCACAGAACTCATCCAAATATTATGGAACCGATTAATTATATTTATTCCAATAAAATGAAGAATAGATATGATAGCTTAATTGCAGTTAATGAAGTGGGAGATGTTATCGGCAGAGATGAGTTTAAGCTCAACAATAAGGATGCAAAAACAAAAGATGATTCAACAGATGTTCTGGTTTCTTACATCAATAAAGATAATTTCAAAGACACTGCAATCTTAGCTAGAACCAAGAATGATTTCTCTGAATACGAAAAAAGTTTGAATAACAGAAATATTCCGTATTATATTTTCGACAAACAAGGATTAGAAGAGTGCAGAGAAATATTAAATCTGATTCAGTTCATAAAATATGCAAGGTATAGTGATGAAATAAGTAAAGTAGGAATTCTATCTAATGTTTATGATGTGGATTACAATGAAATATTAAACCAAACTGAGAACTATCAATCAACTATGAAAAAAATTGATGAGGAAGTTGAGGATTTCACTGAAAATCTTACAAAATATACGCTATATGATTCAATATCCAATTATATTGAGAAAATTGATTACTTAAGAATATTTGATGATCTTCAAGCAAAAGCAAATGTTATTAAATTTTTGGAAATTGCAAAGCAATTTGATTCCAACAACTACAGTGTAGAAGATTTTGTAGAGTATTTTGAAAATAACAGTAATTTATATCAAATGTCTTATGAAGACGAACACAGCGATTTGGTCAAACTTATGACTATTCATAAGTCAAAAGGTTTGGGATTTGAAAAAGTTATAGTGGATAATTTGTCAAAACCTTCGAATAACAAAGATAAATTTCTATTATTTATAGACAACGAAAACATTCAGATGCAATTCGTATTGGATTTTCCTTTTTCAAAATTTAGAATGTCTAAAGTTGAGAAACTAATAGAAGAAGAGGAAGACTACGAAGTTGATAACGTGTATTATACAGCATTCACTCGTGCTAAAAAAGAATTGTCGTTTTCAAATTCGAAAAAATCAGGACATTTTAAGCAAATTAGTCCATATATTGAAGATTTGCAACAAAGAGGTAGCATCAAGTTTTTGGATATGAGAGATATACCTTTTTTATTGGAAACAAAAGAAATTAATTTCAAAAGAGCAGAACCGAAAAAAGTTGAAATTGAAAAGTTTATTCCTATTGGTATTACTAGTATATTAAATTCTGACGAAGAAATTTTTGAAGGTAATCTTAAAAAAACTACAATAAATTATATATTGCTCGGTAATTTGGTTCATATGTATGCAAAATTATCTGACGGAAACAATATTCCACATATCACAGAAGTAGATTTCTTAAATAACGATGAAAAGAAAATTTTCGATGTTGCAACTGAAAATTTTAACAAATTTATAAAAGATTTTTCCAATTATAAAAATGAAATGGATTTTAATTTATTGTACGAAAATCTTATGATTTCTGGATTTATGGACAGAGTAGAATTTAGTGATAGTGAAATAAAAGTTTATGATTATAAAATAAGTTCACAATCACAAGAATACTTGTACGAAAAATACCACATGCAATTGAAGTTTTATTCTTACGTTTTGAACAAAAAATACAATAAAAATATTAAAATGATTCTTGTAAATTTGAGAAAAGGATATGTAATAGAGAAACATTACGACAAAAATTGTGAACAAGAGGTTGAAGATTTTCTTAACAATTATTTAAATCAATTGAATTAGCTAAATTATGGGTTATAATAATACATGAGGTGTGATATGAGTATTAAAGTTCTTTTAGTAGAAGATGAAGATAATATTAGACAATTTACAAAAATAAATTTAGCAAGAGAAGGATTTGAAATTTTGGAAGCGGATTCTGGAGAAAAAGGAGTAGAACTTGCAGAACTAAACAAACCAGATGTTGCAGTATTGGATATAATGCTTCCTGGAATTGATGGGTTTGAAGTATGCAAAATCCTAAGAAATAAATTTCCAAATATAGTTATCATAATGTTAACTGCAAAAACTCAAGATAACGATAAAATCGAAGGGCTTGAGAGAGGCGCAGACGATTATTTGACAAAGCCTTTTAATCCTCGCGAGTTGATACTTAGAATAAAATCTGTTTTAAGAAGAAGTCCTCAAAAACAAAATAATAGTCAAATTATTGAAGATGAAACATTCAAGCTTGATATGTATTCGAGAACCTTTTATAAAAATGGCAAAGAAATTACATTAACTCCAACAGAACTTAGCATCATAAAACTTTTGATGCAAAATCCTGGAAAGGCAATTACTAGAGATGAATTGATGGATAAAGCATGGGGTGAAGATTTTATTGGCGATGCAAAAATAGTAGATGTTAACATGAGAAGATTGAGAAGTAAAATTGAAGAGGATTCAACTCATCCAAAATATATTGTTACGGTTTGGGGAGTTGGTTACAGATGGGAAAATAAAAAATAATGAGTATTAAAAACAAAATAATGTATTCCTTTGTATTTTTAACAAGTATTACTGCGATAATACTTGTTATATTTTCGATTTATGCTACAAAGTTTTACTATTATTCCACAATGGAAGGTGTTCTTAACAACGAAATAAGATATTCTACAAATTTGTACAGTTCCTACATGGCTGATTATGAATTAGATGAAGTAATCGCAGAAGATAAAAACCAATTTTATCGACAAACAGATTGTCAAGTACAAATTTTGGACAATAACCAAATTGTTGTATTTGATTCCATTGCAAGTCCCAATCTAGGAAAAAAAATAGAAACATCTGATGTAGTAAACGCGGTAAATGGCCAAAGTGGTAGCTATACTGGAAAGGTCAGTTATTCTGATTCAAATATAATTTCAGTATCCGTTCCATTAGAATCTCGTGGAAAACAAGTCGGAGTTTTAAGATACATTTCAAGTTTAAAAGACGTTGACAGAGCAATAAGAGTGAAGTCAGTTTCGTTTGCACTATTTGGATTTTTAGTAATACTATTTAGTATTTTATTGAGCAAAATTCTAACAAAAAGTATTGTAAAGCCAATTAATAGCTTAGCAAAAACAGCTGAAAAAATGGCAAAGGGCAACATGGAAGTACGAGCAAAAGAAAATAATACCGATGAAATTGGAAGATTAGGAATGACTTTGAATTTGTTAACGGATAATATCAACAAAAAAGAACAATTAAAAAATGAGTTTATTTCCAGTGTCTCACATGAATTGAGAACTCCATTAACTTCTATCAAAGGATGGGCACAAACGTTAAAATACGATCCTTCGGATTTAGAAACAACTACAATGGGAATTGATATTATAGATAGTGAATGTGATAGACTGACAACTATGGTTGAAGAATTGCTTGATTTTTCAAGATTTACTTCCGGAAGAATTTCTATTGTAAAAAGAAAACAAAATCTAATAGAATTAGCTGAGCATATCAAAAATCAATTACTTCCTAAAGTTCGTTCCAAAGGCATTGATTTGATACTGAATTACGAAAGCCCAGAACTAATTGCAACTTTTGATGAAGATAGAATCAAACAAGTTTTTATAAATATTTTGGATAATGCTATAAAATTCACACCGGATAAAGGAACAATAATTATTAATATTGAAAAAACTGAAAAATTTGTAGAAGTATCCATAATAGATACTGGAATTGGAATTTCATTTGAAGAAATCGAATTAGTAACTGGTAAATTCTACAAAGGTTCTAATTCAAACTCACATGTTGGTTTGGGGCTTTCTATTTGTGAAGAAATAGTAAAACTTCACAAAGGCGAGTTGATGATTAAATCTAAGATAGATGAAGGAACTACTGTTTCATTCACATTGCCATTAGGAGATGATGAAAATGAAAAAGACAACTAGTATATTGATAGGTACGATTGTTTTGATATTATTGATTGTTTTTATAATGTTTAGAAATAAAGAACAATCAGCAGTCGAAAATGTAAAAGTTCCTGATAATAATTTATTGGTCGCAGCAGGAGTATGGCAAATAGACAAGAAAGAAAGCTTCGCAGATTCTAAATCAAAAATATCAGATGAAATAGGGAAATTTTATGTCGATGAATCAATAGTTGTTTTTGGGAAAAGATTTACAATCAACCCTAAGTTCTCGTCAAAATTTGTAAGCTTACAAAATTATATTAACAAGAAGACAAGCGATGAAAATTTGAGTAAAAATTTTTCTAAAGATAAGAAAATGGTAATTACCATTTCTGATGGCAGCAAGTTTTACCAAGATGTAGTTGTAATGGATAAAAACAATCTAATTCTTCCATATAATGGCGTGCTTTATTACATGAAAAAGACGGAGAATAAAGTTAGTCGAACATTTATTGAAAACTACCAATCAACATATGAAAGCAAGTATTATGAAAACAAAGGAAATAATTTAAAAGACAAAGAAAATATTGCCATGTTAATTGGTATTAAAAATAAAGTTGTACGAAATGGTAAAAGTGATATTTCATACAGGACTATTTTATTAGATATTGACAAGAAAAATAGCGCTCAAATTTATCAAACATCAGCATTGTTTTTCCCAAGGAAAAACGGATTTTGGATAATGGAATATAAAAAGAACGAATTCGATAATAATTATGTAGAACAATTTATAGCAAAACCAGTTTATTCAGGTGAAAATATAAAGGACAATAGAAAATTAGAATTTGATTTGCCTTCAGAAATAACGTATCTTGGCCCAGAGTATATTTCTATTTTGAAAATAAAAGATCAATTTGAAAATTATTCTATTTTTGATATAGATAAAATGAGTAATAATAATGAACTTAATATTGACCAAATCGGGGGCAAAGAAGCTGTCAATGTCTTAAAAAGTTCTATAGCTGAGGAATCTGCTGACCCTAATATAGAGGTAACTACTGAAGATAAGAATGAAGATTACAAAAACATAGGAATAACAAGAAATTCTGGTAAGTGGAGTTATCAAACTCAATACACTTTAAAAGATAATAACGAAATTAAATTAAAAAATATAAACTTAAATATAGTTTCACATTTGAATATATCAACAGATGAATTATCGATGAACTGGCAATCAATTAAAAATTTAAAAAGCAGTGCTTTAGATGCATATTCATCTCCAGATAAAAGAATATTAGTTGTACAAACAACTGATGAAATTTTAATTTATGATTACTCTAACGACAATAAATTGATAGGGAGTATTCCTATAACAAAAGATGATTCCATTATAATGAGTGAATGGGCGATAGGTAACTATGCTGAAATGTGGAAAAAAGAATTTAAAAACAATGAAAAAATCCCATCTTCATTCATAATTAATCAAAGGTAATAAATTTATTAAATTTAAAATAAGAAGTAGATAATTTTGAAAATTATCTACTTACTTTTATTTATAGCTTTAATCATAACATTAAAATTATTTAAAACTCTTTACAAATTCTTAAAATAGTGTATAATAATATTGTTGTGGTAAAGATGTGCGCCTTTAGCTCAGTTGGTAGAGCAACTGACTCTTAATCAGTGGGCCCAGGGTTCGAGTCCCTGAAGGCGCACCATTTTTTATAACTTAATATGCGCCTTTAGCTCAGTTGGTAGAGCAACTGACTCTTAATCAGTGGGCCCAGGGTTCGAGTCCCTGAAGGCGCACCATCTAATCCGAGTTCACTCGGGTTTTTTTATTTGAAATAATTAAGCAATATAAAAATTCAATATATATGATATAATAAAAAAAGGAGGATAGACATGAAATCAATTTTATCTGTAATATGGAAATACAAAGCAGTTAGCTTCCTATTTTTTATATTCGTTGCAATTTTATTGCTTATTGTACATTTCTTACATAATAAATTACAAAGCAAACAAAAAAAATATGTTTTTACTGCTGTATTATTTGTTATATCAGCAATACTTTTTGTAATGTCCATGCTATCTATTTTAAATAAGATAGGACTTACACTATTAATGATGTTTACTTTTACATTTTCGTCTGCCGTTATTTGTTTAGCGTATTCTTTGATTTTAGATGTAATGAATCCAATTACCCATAAGAAAAAAAACTTGGAGTTTCGCAATATAATTGATAAGTTCGACAGATTAGTTGAAGAATCTAGGAGTACAAAATAATGAAAATTGGCGCATTTTTTGATATTGACGGAACGATTGCGAGAGATTCTCTAATGATTGAGCATTTCAAAAAACTAGTCAATTTTGAAATAATTGATCAAAAATTATACTACGAAAAAGTGTATCCGGCCTACCAAAAATACGAAAAAAGAAAAATAGACTATGATGATTATTTGAACGAACTAGTTGATGTGTACAAATACAACTTGAAGGGATTTAGTAGTGAGTTCAACGAATTTATATCTAATCAAGTAATCAGCCAGGTTAAAGAAAAGGTATACAGATATACTCGTAAGATGATAGAATTTCACAAGGAAAATAATCATTTGATATTTTTTATTTCTGGAAGTCCTGATTTTTTAGTTAAAGAAATGGCTGAAAGTTACGGAGTAACAGAATACAGGGCATCTTTGTATCTAAAAAAATCGGGGATGTATACTGGAGAAGTTGTTCCAATGTGGGATAAAAATAGCAAAAAAGCAGTTATCGATAAAATTGTTGAATCTTATGATATTGATGTGGATAACTCATATTGTTACGGTGATACTTCCGGAGATTTTTCTATGATTAATATGATGGGAAAACCTACAGCGATTAATCCTACCAAAGAACTATTTGAACTAATAAGAGCTAATGAGAAAATAAATGAAAAAACAAAAATTATAATTGAACGAAAAGATGTAATTTATGATTTTCCTAAAAATGGTAAAATTTTAGATATTTAAACAGCATAATAGACTCTCCTCACAATAATGAGGAGAGTTTTTTATATGGAAAAACCGCTGAAGAATTTTAAGATTCTCAGCGGTTTAAATTTTTACTTTAATTTTGTTTGAAATAATTTTTGTCGTATTTAAATGATCTAACGAGCTTTCCGATTTGAAATACTCTGTTGTCGGGGTCGTTTGGCATATCGCATGTCATCAAAGAAATAATTGGTTTGTTATCATATTTTTCAATTCTATCGTCATCTAACATATAAAAAGCATAAGAATCAGTAACTTTTCTATCTACAATTTCATATTCGTATATGTTTTTCTTATCTGTAATGTAAACTTTAGTACCCTTTGTCAAATCATACACTTTACTAAATAAAGAGCCATTTCTCTTCATATAGTGACCAGTAAGTGTGTAATTTTTTTCTCCCATTTTTTGGCTTTCTTTCATTGTGGCTGCACCACTTAATAAATGTTCATCAGTTACACCACGATGTATAGGAAGACTCAAATTATAGTCAGGGATAATTATTTGTCCAATAACATTTTCTCCACTTATAGCTGTAAAATTAAACAATGACGTTGTTGTGCTAATAGAGTTTACAGCATCAAAGTCGTTTTTGAATTCCTTTTTGTTGTTCTGTTCCATTTCTGTGGATGATATATCATTACTTATATCATTTTCACTGTAATAAGTAGGTATTAATCTGGCTGCGAAATATAAAGCGAAAAGTAAAATACCTATTGTCATTAAAAATATTCCAAATTTTTTTCTCATATTCATCCTCTTTAAAATTTATTACGTAGAGTATTTTAACATATAATTAAATTTTAGTAAATATCATAAAGAACAAATATTCAGAACAGATAAAAACATTGATATCATCATATATAAAAGATATTATTAATGTAGTGGAATGAAAGTGGAACAAAGTGGAGGGAAAAATGTTTATCAATGAATATTTTCATAATATAGACTCAAAAGGTCGCGTTATTATGCCTTCAAAATTTAGAGATGAAATAGGAGAAGAATTCTACATTACAAAAGGAATGGATGAATGTCTTTTTGTATATCCTGTATCCGCTTTTATCCAAATGACTGAAAAGCTTAATAAGTTGTCATTGACTAGAAGACAAGCAAGAGCGTTTTCAAGGGTGTTTTTTGCAGGTGCTAGTAACCAAGAAATTGATAAGCAAGGAAGGTTTTTAATTCCTCAATCCTTGAGAAGCTATGCAGATATAAAAAAAGAAGTTGCAATTATTGGGGTATCCAATCGTATAGAAATATGGGATAAAGAAAAATGGGAACAATACTCTAATGATTCTTCACTAAACTATGACGATTTAGCAGATGATTTAAATGATCTTGATTTGTAGGTGAATTATGGAATTCAAGCATGTGCCAATTTTATTAAATGAATGCATCGAAAATTTGAATATCAGAGACGGCAAGATTTACGTGGATTGCACTGTAGGTGGTGCTGGACATTCCAGAGAAATTGCAAAAAGAATTGGCGATGGAAAATTGATTTGCTTTGATCAAGACGAAGACGCATTAAAAGTCGCTAAAGACAGACTAAAAGAATTTGGAGATAAGGTTATCTTCATAAAAGATAATTTTAAGAATATAAAAAGTGATTTACATAACTTAGGCATCGAAAAAGTCGATGGAATTCTAATGGATATAGGTGTTAGCTCGTATCAAATTGATGAAGATAGCAGAGGATTTTCTTATATGCATGATGCTGATTTGGATATGAGAATGGATCAATCCAATCCAATAAGTGCAAAAGATATTGTGAACACTTATTCAAAAGAAGACTTGGAAAATGTTATTTTCAAATATTCAGATGAAAAATGGGCCAAAAGAATTGCTGAATTTATATGTAATGCTAGAGAAAATAAACCAATTTATACTACTTTCGAATTAGTTGAGGTAATTGAAAAAGCGATTCCTAAAAAGGTTAGAATGAATCAAAAAGGCCACAGCGCTAAGAAAACTTTTCAAGCAATTAGAATTGAAGTTAACAAAGAATTAGATGTTTTGGAACAGGCTGTAGGAGATTCTATAGATTTATTGAATCCTGAAGGCAGAATTTGCATAATAACGTTTCATTCTTTGGAGGATAAAATTTGCAAAGATATTTTCAGACAAAGACAGAAAGGTTGTATATGTCCTCCGGAAATTCCAGTTTGTGTTTGCAATCATAAACCAGAAATTAAGATTATTACTAGAAAGCCTATAGAACCTTCAAAAGATGAATTGATGCAAAATTCTAGGGCTAGAAGTGCAAAATTAAGAGTAGCTGAAAAGATTATTTAATTTGTAGATTATTTGACTGATAAATGGAGACAAAAATGGGTAACGCGCAAAGAAAAATCGAAGTTTTTCCACAATACGTAGAAAAAAAAGAATTAGAAGTAAAGAAAATTGAACAAACAAAAAAATTAAATAGACCAAGCAGAAAAACAAATCTTTTTTCTACATTTAACAAGGTGATGATTTGTGTGGTCATTTGTTTATCCATTTTAGTAATGAATCGTTACTCTAAGATTCAAAGCATGTCTAGTGAATTAAAAGAAGTAAAAAATCAGGTAATGCTAACAGAAGGTAATCGAGATGTGATAAAATCTAGTATAGAAAGCAAATTAACTAATAAAAACATTGAAGAAATAGCAAAAAATAATTTGGGTATGCAATTTCCTGAAAATGCTCAAATTATGTACTTAAAATTAGAGGAAAAATAATGAGAAGGCGCAATTTAAGCAAAGGAAAAATTAATAAAAATTTCAATAAAAACTACAATTCTCGTATTGTAGTTTTATTTTGTATATTGACATTTATTGTTCTACTAATAGTAGGGAAGTTGATTTATTTACAATTAACTCCGGCTGGAGATAAATATCGAAAATTATCTGCAAAACAAAGTACCAATACTATTAATATTGACGCTGAAAGAGGAAAAATATTGGATACAAATGGGGAAACGTTGGCTGATAATGTCGTATCAAATAATTTGTATGTGAATGCCACGTATTTAAATGATCAAGCAAAATCTAATTTAGTAGATTCATTAAGCAAAAGTTTAAGTATGAAGCCAGAAGAGTTAAGAAAAATTTTAGAAAAAAAGAAAACTGTTTTGGTTAAGCCTTCGTTATCTAAAACTGAAATAGATAATATAAAAAAATTGCCTATTAGTAACCAGAAATTCATCAGTGTTGTATCTGAGAAAAAAAGATACTATCCAAATAAGGAAATGTTATCTCAGGTTTTAGGATTTACTAATGTAAATAACGATGGTGTTGTGGGTTTGGAAAGCTTTTATAATTCTAAATTAAAAGGCAAACCTGGTAAAAGAATTCTGAATAGTTCTGTTAATCGATCGATAGATTTATCAGATGACAGCTCTGTAATAATAAATCCAGAAAATGGATATGATTTAAAAACAACCATAGATATTACTATCCAAGGTTTTGTAGAAGATAGTTTGAAGGATATCGAGAATAATTTCAAACCAAAATCTGCTACGATTATTGTTATGAATCCGAATAATGGAGATGTTTTGGGAATGGGATCTTATCCTAATTATAATCCAAATGACCCCAAAAAACCGCTTTTAAAAGAACAATTAGATGAATTAAATGATTTGAAAAAAGAAAATGACGAAGATAAAATCAGTAAATTTTATTTTAATATGTGGGAAAATAAGGCAACTTCATGGACTTATGAGCCAGGAAGCGTATTTAAAACAATAACAAGTGCAGCTGCAACTGAAGAGCACACAGCAACTCAACATTCACATTATTTTTGTAATGGATTTATTAGAGATATTCCTGGTGTTGTAATTAGGTGTGAAAGATACTGGAATCCACATGGAGACGAAACATTCCAAGAAGCCTTTAATAACTCTTGCAATATTGCTTATGTCCACATCGGTAGAGATTTGGGAAAAGCAAATATGCAAAAATACGTAAATGGGTTTGGATTTAATCAAAAAACAGATATTGATTTGCCGGCAGAAGAATTGGGGATAGCTCCAAAAAGTGTAAAAGACATTGATGCCGCTAGACTTGCTACACTTTCTTACGGCCATGGAATATCAGCGACACCCATTCAAATGTTGACCGCTCTAAATTCGATTGTAAATGGTGGTATGTTAATAGAACCTCATGTAGCGAAGGAATTTATATCAAAAGATACAAAAAAGGTAGAAAAAGTTCAACCAAAAGTCAAAAGACAAATAATTTCAGCACAAACTTCTAAGCAAATTAACAAAATGTTGCAAGGAGTTGTCGATGATGGAAGTGGTAAAAAGGCTGCAATACAAGGATTTGGAATTGGTGGTAAAACTGGAACGAGTATAAAAATTGAAGATGGTAAATACACTGATAGTAAAACTACTGCATCTTTTTTCGGTTCTTTTCCAACGGATCATCCAGAATACACAGTTTTGGTTGTAGTAGATGAGCCCCAAAGAAAAAATGGAGGAAGTGCTGTGTGCGCGCCTTCTGCAGGTAAGATTTTTTCGAAAATTATTGAATATAAAAGGATGAACAAAACTAGATTAGACACCGTTGATTCAGATAAAATTACTGTTCCTGAATTAGAGGGACTTACATTGAAGTTAGCTGTTGATAAACTAAATTCATTAGGTTTAAAATCTAAAGTTACAAATTCAGATTCAAACTTGAATTCAATTGTAACATCACAAGAAACAGCAGCTTATTCTAAAGTGAATAAGGGAGATATTATTGAGCTCACAACAGGAAGCGTTGAAGACTCATTAATTAGAATTCCGGAGATAGTAGGATTCACAGTTGAAGATGCTGTGGATACATTAAAAAAATACGGAATTAAGAATATTGAAATTAAAAATGGCAAAAAAGGGAAAGTGGTCAAAACTGATCCTGAAGAAAACAAATTGATTGATCCAAAATCTTATATTAAAATTTATACTGAACAATAAATAACACTGAAGAATGAAATTATCGTGTGGTATAATAAATACTTATGAGGTATAAAATTGGACATAATTTGTGTTCATAATTTAAGGAGAAAAATATGAATTTTAAAAGCGAAATTTTAATGTCGATGCTATTAGCGATTATAATTTCATTGATATTGGGAAAGTTTATAATCAAGATTTTGAGAAAAAAACATATTGGTCAAGAAATCAGAGATGATGGGCCCAAATCACATTATTCAAAAGCCGGTACACCGACTATGGGAGGTATTATATTTATCATATCTACATTGATTACTGTGATTGTATTCAGGTTGTTTAATAGTGAAGTTTTATTGGCGATTTATGGAATGATTGCTTTTGGAGCAATTGGTTTTATAGATGACTTTATGAAATTAGTAATGAAGCGTTCATTGGGATTAAACGAAAAACAAAAACTTGTATTGCAACTTTTGTTTTCTGTTATTGCTTGCTTCTTAATTAAACAAGTAAATCCTAACTTTACAAAACAAGTTATTCCATTTTTCCATAAAACAGTAGATTTTGGTTTAATAACTTACCCATTCTTGATTTTCGTGATGATGGGAACATCTAATGCCACTAATCTTACTGATGGATTAGATGGACTTGCAACTTCTGTTTCAATTCCAGTATTCATATCTACAAGTATTATTATGTACAACTTGAATTCTACGGCTAGCATATTCAGTATTATATTTGCGGGAAGCCTTTTGGGATTTTTAGTGTACAATTCAAACCCAGCAAAAGTATTTATGGGAGATACTGGATCAATGGCTATTGGCGGAGCATTAGTAATGATTATGGCTATGTACGGATTGAGTTTGTATTTAATTATTTTAGGATTTGTTTACATGATTGAAGTATTGTCAGTAATCATTCAAATGACAAGCTACAAATTGCGAAACAAAAAAAGAGTATTTTTGATGAGTCCAATACATCATCATTATGAATTAAAGGGATATAAAGAACAAAAAATAGTATCAACTTTTATGGTTGTATCAGTAATTACAAGTTTAATTACATTATTAGATATATTGTAGGTGAAATATGAAGAAAATATTAGTATTTGGATTAGCAAGAACAGGAATATCAGCTCTAAAAACATTAAAATTAAAAGGATATGATTTGGGAGCAATCGATGATAATATTGACGAAGAAAAAACAAAAATATTAAATGAATTAGACGTTCGAATAGAATCTATAGATACTATTGATAAGTACGATATTATTTTAAAAAGTCCGGGCATCAGAATGGATAATCCAGTAATATTAAAGGCTAATGAATTAAATATCGAAGTTGTTAGCGATTTGGAATTGGCACAAAGAATTTTTGGAGATATTAAAATTGTAGCTATTACTGGTACAAATGGCAAAACAACAACAACTTCATTGATGACAAAAATGTTGAATGATTCAGGTAGAAAAGCTATTTCAATAGGTAATATAGGAGTAGGTATGTTGTGGGAAATCTACAACAGCGATAAGGACACATTTTTTGTTATTGAATGTTCGAGCTTCCAACTAGAAAGTACGAAACATTTTAAACCTCAATATTCATGCATAATCAATATTACTCCAGATCATATTGATTGGCATGGGAGTATGCAAAATTATGTAAATGCAAAAAAGAATGTACTAAAAAATCAAGACGAAAATTGCTACACTGTACTTAATGCAGATGACGAATACTATGAAGAATGCAAAAAATTTACAAAAGCAAATGTATACGATATTTCTACATCAAAAAATGTTAAAAGAGGCTCATTCATAAAAGATAATTCTATATATTTTTCTGATTCAGATTGCGATAAAATCATTGATTTAAAAAATGTTCAATTAATAGGCTATCATAATTATCAAAATGTTTTATTCTGCGTTACTTTAGCAAAATTGATAGGAATAAATGATGATAGTATTAGAGAAACTTTAATGAGCTTTTCTGGAGTAGAACACAGATTGGAATTTGTAAGGGATTTGTCTGGAGTAAAATACTACAACGATTCTAAGGGAACAAATGTAGATGCAAGTGTTAAGGCAATAGAATCTTTTGATAAGAATGTTATTATATTGGCCGGTGGATATGACAAAAAAGTTAGCCTGGATAATTTTTTCATAGCTGGTAAAGATAAATTTAAAGCTTTGATTTTAATGGGACAAACTAGAGATTTGTTCGAACAAAAAGCTAAAGAATATGGATTTAAGAATATCTATTTGGTAGATGATATGAAACAAGCAGTAACTCAAGCTAACAAAATAGCCGAAAGTGGAGATGTAGTTCTACTTTCACCAGCTAGTGCAAGTTGGGGAATGTATTATAACTATGAAGAAAGAGGAAACGAATTTAAAGATTTAGTAAATAATTTGCGAGGATAGAGGCATGAAACTTTCAAAAGATGGGAAGGCTTTATTGTATATAACAGTTTTCCTGACAATTTTTGGAATAATTATGGTACTAAGTTCAAGCTGGCCAACAGCTGTAAGTGAACACAGAGCATGGTATTACTATGGACTAAGACAGGGTATTTTTGCTCTTCTTGGATTTGTTTTCATGCAGTTTACTGGTGTTTATGACAATGAGAATTACAAAAAAAATGCATTGTGGATTTTTTTAATCTCACTCATTTTGTGTGCATTAGTATTTACACCTTTAGGTAAAGAAATAAACTACGCAAAACGATGGATTAAGATTAAATCATTTAGTTTCATGCCATCGGATATTCTTAAATTTGCATCAATTAACCTTGCCGCAGCAATAGTATCACAAAAAATAAATAAAATTAAAACCTTTAATGAAGGTTTTTTAAGAATGATTTTCTTAGTTGCAGTATCAGGTGGAATTGTATTTATGCAACCTGACTTATCAACGGCAATTGTAATCATAGGAAGTGTATTTTGCGTATTTATGGTGAGCGGTTTGAATTTTAGATACATTGTGTCAACGTTATTAACAACACTGGTTTTCGGATACATAGCTATTTTCAAAGTAAAAATAGGTTATAGTAGAATTGACAGAATAATAGCTTTTGTTGATCCATTGGGCAATTTAGAAGATGAAGGATGGCAATTATCACAATCATTAGCAGCTGTGTCTAATGGCAGTTTTCTCGGTAGCGGATTGGGCATGAGTAAACAAAAATTTTTGTATCTATCGCAAGCTCATAACGACTTTATCTTCGCAATTATTTGTGAAGAATTTGGGTTTCTAGGAGCGCTGATTTTAATTATAGCTTATTTTGCATTCTTAGTTTGTGGAATTAGAATTGCAATGAAAACAAAATATATTTATTCAAAGTTATTGGTTTCTGGAATACTTTTTGTAATCGGAATACAAGCTTATGTTAACATGACAGTAGTTACAGGATTAATTCCTCCAACAGGATTGACCTTACCATTTATTTCTTATGGTGGAACGTCTTTGATGATTATGTTGGGATTAGTTGGAATAATCTTAAATGTAGACAGGAACAATGAAGAGGAGAGAAAATGAATATCATAGTATCTGGCGGTGGAACTGGTGGACATATATATCCAGCAATTTCATTAATAGAAGAATTAAAGAAAAGAGATAAGGATAATAAAATCCTATATGTAGGCACCGAAAAGGGATTGGAAAGTAGCATTGTACCAAAACTAGGAATAGATTTTAAAACTATACATGTGAGAGGAATTCCGAGAAAAATAAATGCGAATTCTTTTAAAGCTTTGAAAGAATTATTTCAAGGATTAAGAGAAGCAAATAAAATCCTCAAAGAATTCAAACCAGATCTTGTCATAGGAACTGGTGGATATGTGAGTGGACCTATATTATACAAAGCCACTAAAACTAAAGCGAAGGTAGCTTTTCATGAGCAAAATAGTTTTCCAGGAATTACGAATAGAATTCTATCTAGATATGTTGATAAATATTTTGTGACATTTAAAGAATCGATTAAATATTTCAAAAATCAAGATAAAGCTGTAGTAACAGGAAATCCAATTAGAAATAGATTTACTGATATTGAAAAAAACAAAAAATCTGCGCTCGAACAATACGATATTTCAGAAAATAAAAAGGTTGTATTTATTTTTGGCGGTTCAAATGGTTCTGAAATATTAAACAAAGCAACATTGAATATGATTGAAAAAATATCTAATCAAGATAAATTCGAAATAGTTTTAGCTACAGGTAAGTTGAACTACGATGAATTTATGCAACAATCAGGAAAAGAAATCAAAAACTTACACGTTTTCCCATATATCGATGATATAGATAAAGCTTATGCAGTATCTGATTTAATAGTGACAAGTAGTGGAGCTATAACATTAGCTGAATTATCTTTCCTGGGAAAAGCATCTATACTCGTTCCAAAAGCATATACAACTGAAAATCATCAAGAGCATAACGCCAGAGCTTTTGAAAAAAATGGAGCAAGTAAAGTAATATTAGAAAAAGATTTGAACTCTGATACATTGTTTGATCAAATTAACGAAATATTAAGTGATGATAATTTATTAAATGAACTTTCAGAAAACTCTAAGAAAATGTCATATCCAACTGCTTGTAAAGATATCGTAGATGAACTTTACAGATTGGTAGAACAAGATGAAAAAGCTTAGAACGGTTATTATTGTCGCAATATCACTATTGATTGCACTCATAGTATATTTATGTGCTACAATTGACTATTTTTCAATAAAAACAATAAAGGTTAAAAACAATAAAATAGTAAAATTATCTGAAATAAAAAATTATGCTAATTACTCATTAGGAGAAAATATTTTTAGATTTAACAAGAATAAATTACAAACTAAAATTAGTAAAGATATTTATATTAGAAGTGCGAATATCAAGAAAATTTATCCGAATACCATAGAAGTAACAGTAGAAGAAACGAAAGATATTTGTTATTTTGAAATTGGAAAGGATAAGTTTTTTGTAGATTCTGATTTTAATGTGGTAAAGAACAAAGATAGAATTGATTATTCTAAGATTGTTAAGATAGTTGGAGCAAATGAAAATTTGTCGAAAATAAATAATTTAGAATCAGATGAAAAGTTTTACGAATTTTTGAAGAATCTTTTTTCTCATAAAGTTTTAAATCAATTAACTGAAATTAATGTTTACAATGCAAGTGATATAACTTTGCTTACAAAAAATGAAATAAGCGTGTTTTTTGGAGATTTAAATGATTCAGAAAAGAAATCTAATAATATTTCAAAAATTTTGAATGAAATTAGTACTAAAAGTATAAACACAAAAATAGTAGATACTAAAGATCCTAAAAAACCATTTTTGATAAAAGAAAATGCAGAACAAAGTGAGTAAATACAGTTTCTGTAAATCATCGTAAAGAAATAAAGCAAGATACACATTGAAAATAAGGTGTATTTATAATACATTAAATAAAAACATGATACAAAACTGGAAACATTATCAAATTATTACAAGCGTCGCCAAAAGGATACAAAGCAATAATAATACAAAATAGAAATGCTAGATACAAACAACAAAAAAGAAATTTTAGAAAAATTATACTATAGATACAACAACGCTACAGTGTGAGACAAAAGCAGGTTTTTAACAAAAAAACGTTGAACTTGTAGTATAATTAAATCATAGAGATTGAAATAAATTTTAATTACGAATTAGGAGGATGTTATGACTTTTGATATGGAACTAGAAGATAATGATTTAGCAAAAATCAAAGTAATTGGTGTTGGTGGCGGTGGAAATAACGCTGTCAAGAGAATGAAAGAAGAAGGTTTACAAGGCGTTGAATTCGTAGCGGTAAATACTGACAAACAAATTTTAAATAATTTAGATATTAATACTAAATTACAAATCGGAAGCAAGATTACTAAGGGTTTGGGAGCCGGAGCTAATCCTGCAGTTGGTATGAAAGCTGCTGAAGAAAGTAGAAACGAAATCGAAGAAGCACTTGATAAAACAGACATGGTATTTGTAACTGCTGGTATGGGTGGCGGAACTGGTACTGGTGCTGCACCTATAGTTGCACAAATTGCAAAAGAAAAAGGAATTCTTACAGTTGGCGTTGTAACAAAACCATTTACTTTTGAAGGAAGAAAAAGACAAATGCAGGCTGAACAAGGTATCGAAGCTTTAAAGGGAAAAGTTGATACATTGGTAATAATTCCTAATGATAAATTATTACAAATTTCAGACAAGAGAACTACAATGTCAGAAGCTTTTATGATGGCTGATGAAGTTTTGATGGATGGTATTCAAGGTATCTCTGATTTAATTGCTGTACCTAACTTAATTAACTTGGACTTTGCTGATGTTAGATCCATTATGCTAAACCAAGGAATTGCTCACATGGGTATTGGTAAAGCGAATGGAGACAACAGAGCTATGGAAGCTGCAAAACTTGCAGTAAAATCTCCATTATTAGAAACATCAATCGGAGGAGCAAAAGCTGTTTTGATTAATGTTACAGGAAAAGAATTAGGATTATTCGAAGTTAATGAAGCTGCAGAATTAATCAGAGAAGAAGTAGATCCAGACGCTAATATTATATTTGGTGCTGGTATTGATGAGTCTTTAGGTGACGATATCAAAATAACTGTAATTGCAACAGGATTTGATTCTGATAACCCAATGGCTAACAAATTAAAATCAAATAAAAAGTCTGATCCAGTTTCTCAAAAATCAGAAGAAACTTCTGAAAAAGATCATGATGATATAGAAATACCTTCATTCTTGAAGAGAAGAGGATTCTAATGAAATGTCCGTTCTGTAATGCATCTGATACAAAAGTTGTAGATACTAGAGCATCTGAAGACGATAAAATTGTTAGACGAAGAAGAGAATGTATTTCTTGCCACAAAAGATTTACTACTTATGAAAGATATGACTTTAATAATCTTACAGTGGTAAAAAAAGATAAAAACAGAGAAGCTTTTGATAGAGATAAAGTGTATCGTGGAATGAAAAAGTCTTGTGAAAAAAGACCTGTTCCAGATTCAGTGTTGCTTGAGGCTACTAAAGAGATAGAAGTTGAATTAACACATAGCAATAAAAGGGAGGTAGATTCATCTGAAATAGGTGAATTAATAATGAAAAAGCTTAAGAAAATTGACAAGGTTGCATATATTCGTTTTGCTTCTGTGTATAGAGAATTTACAGATGTTAAATCTTTTAACGAGGAAATATCAAAATTAGATAATGAATAAGGTCGGGTAAATATCCGACCTTTAATTTTTATTTAACGATATTTAATTTTTATGGTAAGATATAAATAAAATAAATGTTAAAGGGGAAATATTTTGGATTTATTTGAATATAATTTACAATTACAAAAAGAAAATAGTTCACCGTTAGCAAATAGACTTAGACCAAAAAGTTTGGATAAATATTTTGGACAATCTCACGTGGTTGGCGAAGGAAAGCTTTTGAATAGATTGATAAAGGCTGATAAAATTCCTTCTATGATTTTTTACGGACCACCTGGAACTGGAAAAACAACTTTGGCAGAAATTATTTCGAATCAAACTAATTCTTTATTCGAAAGATTATCTGCGATTTCAAATGGAGTTAAAGACATTAGAGAAGTTATTTCAACTGCTAAGACTAATTTGAGCATGTATAACAAAAAAACTGTTTTGTTTATTGATGAAATTCATAGATTTAACAAATCGCAACAAGACGCATTGTTAGGATATGTTGAAGATGGAACAATTACTTTGATAGGTGCCACAACAGAAAATCCATTCTTTGAAGTGAACAAAGCTCTTTTATCTAGATGTCAAATTATCGAATTGAAACCGTTGACTTATAATGATATTAGAAATATTATAGAAAACGCACTTACAGAAGATAAAAAATTAAAAGAAATGAACATTCAAATAGATGAAAAAGCAATTGATGTTCTCGTAAATTCTGCAAATGGGGATGCGAGAAGTGCATTGAATGCTCTAGAGATTGCAATCGAGAGCACAGATCAAGTTAATGGTTGCTTAATTATAGATGAAGATGCAATTAAAAATTCTGTATTTAAACCTGTTTTGAAATACGATAAAGAAGAAGATCACTATAATGTTATATCTGCATTTATTAAATCTATGAGAGGTTCTGATATTGACGCAGCTTTATATTACTTAGCAAGAATGATTGAAAGCGGTGAAGATCCTAAATTTATTGCCAGAAGAATGGTGATTTTTGCATCAGAAGATATTGGACTCGCAAATCCTGAGGCTTTGACTGTGGCTATTAATGTATTTAACGCAGTTAATTTAATAGGGCTACCAGAATGTAGGATAAATTTATCGAATGGTGTAATCTATCTTGCATCAAGTGAAAAATCTAATACATCATATGTAGCAATCGATAAGGCATTAGAAGATATTCGTCAAAACAAGATTTACGATGTTCCTGATCATTTAAAAGACGCTCATTATGATGGGGCAAAATCATTGAATAGAGGAATCGGATACAAATATCCGCACAGTGACGATTCGTATCAACAATATTTACCTGACGAATTAAAAAATCAAAAATATTACGATCCAAAAGATATTGGATATGAAAGCAAAATATATAAAAAAATGAGGAGTAAAGAATGATATTAATTAAAGATTTGATTAAAGATTACGAAAAGTATTCTGACAAAGAAGTTGAAGTTGGAGGTTGGATTAAAAACTCAAGATTTAGTAAAAATGTTGGTTTTATTGAATTAAATGACGGAACTTTCTTCAATCCTGTTCAAATTGTTGTAGGAAAAGATAATGAGGATTTTGAAAAGTCTGAAAAGTTAAAACTAAGCTCTGCAATTATTGTTGTAGGTAAATTAGTTTTGACTCCAAATTCTAAGCAACCATTTGAAATTCAAGCATCAAAAGTTATTGTAGAAGGTGAATCTACTGATGATTATCCACTACAAAAGAAAAGACATACATTTGAATTTTTGAGAACAATTTTACACTTAAGACCAAGAACAAATACATTTAATGCTGTATTTAGAGTTAGAAGCAGATTAGCATTTGCTATTCATAAATTCTTTAACGAAAGAGGATTTGTATATGTTCATACTCCAATTATTACAGGCAGTGATGCTGAAGGTGCTGGAGAAATGTTCAGAGTTACAACATTGGATTTGGATAATCTTCCAAAAGATGATGACGGAAATGTTGATTTCACACAAGATTTCTTCTCAAAATCTACTAACTTAACTGTAAGTGGTCAATTGCAAGCAGAAGCTTACGCACTAGCTTTCAGAAATGTATATACATTTGGACCAACTTTTAGAAGTGAACATTCTAATACTCCTAGACATGCGGCAGAATTTTGGATGATGGAACCTGAAATATGTTTCGCAGATTTGGATGATGTATGTAGCTTGGCTGAAGATATGGTAAGATACATCATAAAAGATGTTATGGAAAATTGTGAAGAGGAAATTAAATTCTTTAATAGTTTTGTAGATAAAAACTTGATTGAAAGATTGACAAAAGTTGCAAACAAATCATTCAAAAAATTGACTTACACTGAAGCTATTGATATTCTACAAAAATCAGGAGAAAAATTTGAATATCCTGTTGAATGGGGAATGGATCTACAAACAGAACATGAAAAATATTTGAGTGAAAAAGTTGTTGACGGTCCAGTGTTTGTTACTGATTATCCAAAAGAAATCAAAGCTTTTTACATGAGACTTAATGACGACAAAAAAACAGTTGCTGCAACTGACCTTTTAGTTCCAGGAATTGGTGAGTTAATTGGTGGAAGCCAAAGAGAAGAAAGATTTGAATTATTGGATCAAAAAATGGATGAGCTAGGTTTCAACAAGGAAGAATATAAATGGTATCTTGATTTAAGAAAATACGGTGGAGTTAAGCACGGTGGATTTGGACTTGGATTTGAAAGAATGGTAATGTACATGACAGGAATGTCAAATATAAGAGATGTCATTCCGTTCCCAAGAACTGTTGGACATTGTGAATATTAATATTGTATTTAATTCTTTGATGTGGTATCATAGTAATAAGTTTTTATAATAATATTTGAATAAAAGTAGTAAATAATTAAAAATTTTCAGAGAGTTGATGGGTGGTGCGAATCAATATTTAAGATTATTGAACTTGTTTATTAAAAGAATATTCGTATATCTGCGTTAAAGATTTGAGTGGGATTAACCAATAAGAGTGGTACCGCGGAATTTTATTTCGTCTCTTCTATGTAAGAGGCGAATTTTTTATTATTTGGAGGTAAAAATGGATAGATATAATCCGAATTCTATTGAGAAAAAGTGGCAAAAATATTGGGAAGAAAATAAAACTTTCAAAACATCTGATGATAAATCTAAAAAAAGATTTTACGCATTAGTAGAGTTTCCTTATCCATCTGGACAAGGACTACACGTAGGTCATCCAAGACCATACACTGCACTAGATATTGTTTCAAGAAAAAGAATAATGCAAGGATACAATGTTTTATATCCTATGGGTTGGGATGCTTTTGGACTTCCAACAGAAAATTTTGCTATTAAGAATAAAATAAGACCTGAAGTTGTTACTGAAAATAATATAAAAAACTTCAAAAGACAAATGCAATCAATCGGATTTTCTTTTGATTGGGATAGAGAAATAAACACAACAGATCCAGATTATTATAAATGGACTCAATGGATTTTCATTCAAATGTTCAAAAAAGGTCTTGCTTATAAAAAAGAAATGCCTATTAATTGGTGTCCATCATGTAAAACTGGACTTGCAAATGAAGAAGTAATCAATGGTCACTGTGAAAGATGTGGTGGTCAAGTTGTCAGAAAAGTTAAGAACCAATGGATGCTTAAAATTACTGAATACGCTGATAGGCTTATTGATGATTTAAAAGATGTCGATTACTTTGATAGAATTAAATCTCAACAAATCAATTGGATTGGAAGATCATACGGAGCAGAAATTAATTTTGCAGTAAAAGAAGTTGATGAAAAAATTACTGTATTTACAACAAGAGCAGATACTATATTTGGTGCTACTTACATGGTTATTTCAGTTGATCATCCTTTGATTGAAAAATATAGTGATAGAATTAAAAACATTGATGAAATTAGAAGCTATAGATCAGAAGTTGCAAAAAAATCAGAATTAGAAAGAACAGATTTATCTAAAGAAAAAACAGGATACAAAATTGATGGATTAACAGCTATTAATCCTTTGACAAACAAAGAAATCCCTGTTTATGTTTCAGATTATGTATTGATGACTTACGGAACAGGTGCTATCATGGCAGTTCCTGCTCACGATGATAGAGACTATGAATTTGCTAAAAAATTTAATATTGATATGATTCCTGTAATTGAAGGATCTGACATAGAAAATTGTGCATTTACAGAAACAAATGAAGGAAATCTTATTAATTCAGGATTTTTAAATGGCTTGACTGTAGATGAAGCAAAAGAAAAAATGTATGAATACATTGAAGAAAAAGAAATAGGTCATAAGAAAACAAATTACAAATTAAGAGACTGGGTATTTTCAAGACAAAGGTATTGGGGAGAGCCAATTCCATTGGTTTACTGTGAACATTGTGGATGGGTTCCATTGGATGAGAAAGATTTGCCATTGGTATTACCAAAGGTAGATAATTATGAACCAACAGATAATGGAGAATCTCCACTATCAAAAATAGATGATTTTGTTCACACAAAATGTCCAAAATGTGGCAGAGATGCGGTTAGAGAAACTGATACAATGCCACAATGGGCTGGATCTTCTTGGTATTATTTAAGATATACTGATCCACACAATGATGAAGCTATAGCTAGCAAAGAAAACTTAGACTATTATACACCTGTAGATTGGTACAACGGTGGAATGGAACACACTACACTTCACTTATTGTATTCTAGATTTTGGCATAAATTCTTGTATGATATCGGAGTAGTTCCTACAAAAGAACCATACATGAAGAGAACTAGCCATGGAATGATTTTAGGGGACAATAATGAAAAAATGAGTAAGTCTCGTGGTAATGTCGTAAATCCAGATGATATAGTTAGAGATTTCGGTGCAGATACTTTGAGATGTTATGAAATGTTTATTGGAGATTTTGAAAAATCAGCTCCATGGTCAGAAAATGGAGTTAAAGGTTGTAGAAAATTCTTGGATAAAGTTTGGAGAACACAAGAGTTAGTTGATGGTGATTCTAATTTTGAAAAAATGGAAACCTTGATTCACCAAACTATTAAAAAAGTTAGTGAAGATTATGAAAATTTGAAATTCAATACAGCGATTGCTCAACTTATGACATTATTGAATGAATTCAACAACTTAGACAAAATCTCCAAGGAACAATATAAAATTTTCTTGATATTATTAAATCCAGTATGTCCACACATTACAGAAGAAATTTGGCAAAGAATGGGATATGAAGGATATGTTCATGAATCTAGCTGGCCTGAATATGATGAATCAAAGACTATCTTAGATGTCATTGAATTGCCTATCCAAGTAAATGGTAAATTAAGAGCAACAGTAGAAATAAACAGGGAAGCTTCAGAAGATGAAGTTTACGAAAAAGCTGTTAAGGATGATGTTGTTGCAAAATATCTTGAAGGCAAAAACGTAGTTAAGAAAATTTATGTTAAAGGAAGAATTTTTAATATAATTGTAAAATAATTTTGGTAATAGTAGATTGAGTTATCTTAATCTACTATTATTATTGACATAGGATATTTACACAACTATTTTACTATGATAAAATTTATCATAAATAGGAGGGCTTATGAGATTATCTACTAGAGGAAGATATGGGCTTGCGGCAATGATATATTTAGGCAAAAAATATGGAGATAATCCAGTTAGTTTGAATGAAATATCAAAAGCCACAGGACTTAGTAATAATTATTTAGAACAACTTATTCGAGAATTAAAAAAACAAGATTTAGTAATTTCTGTCAGAGGTGTACAAGGTGGTTATTTATTAAAAAAATCACCAAAAGAAATTTCGGTTGCCGAAATCTTGGAGTGCTTGGAAGAGTTCTTTGGAGTGACAGAATGCTCTGTAGTTCCTGGACTATGTTCAAGAGAAGATACTTGTCCATCTAGACTTATTTGGACTCAAATGCATGACGATATGATTAATAGTATTAAAAACGTAAGTTTACAAGACCTGATTAGCAAAGAGAAATAGATATGATTATTAATTCTGAATTTCTACACAATGCATTAGTATTTATAACTATTATTTTCATGGTATTTGGAACGTATTTTTTGATTACTGTGGGAAATAGTAAGGTAGATGAGAAATACAAAATTGTATTTAATTTCCATAAAATAAAAAAAACTACTATATTGATACTTATTCTATTGGGATTATTGGCTTTATTTTCAAAGTATCCTGTAATTTATCACACTATCAATACTTTATTGATAGGAATAATACTTTCATACATTATCAATCCTTTGGTTAAGTACTTTGAAAATAAAGGAATCAGAAGGTCGTTTGCAATTTTAATAATATATGTCATAGTAATATTTTTGATAATATTATTAGGAATGATTGTTGTTCCTCAAACTATTCAACAAATCAAAAAAATGATAATTAGTTTACCTGGTTTTATGGCCGATATTTCTATAAAAGTAAATGATTTTAATAGAAAAATATTCAAAGAGTATCCTAATGTAAGCAAAATAATGTCCAATGCGATGCAAACAGTTAATCAAAAACTTGGGACAATTCAAACTTCGATATTGGACATGTTATCACAAACAGGAAATATTACAGGAAGTATTTTTACTAATTTACTTAGAATTATTTTAATTCCTGTTGTTAGTTTTTATATGTTATTGGATAAAGAAAAATGTATTGATTTTATAATGGGATTTATACCAAATAAAAATAAAGACAAGTTTTTGAGCGTTTGCAATGATATGGATAAAGCTTACAGCGAATTCATTCGTGGTAGATTAATAATGGCGATATTTGTAGGAGTGCTTACAGCTATTGCTTTAATTATAATGAGAGTTGATTTTGCGATTATCATAGGAATACTTACTATGGTAGGAGATATTATTCCTTATATTGGCCCTTTTATAGCGGTTACTCCGGCTTTTATATTGGCTTTTTTAGACAGCCCAATAAAAGCTGTGGTTGTTGTAATTGTATTCGTATCTATACAATGGGTTGAAAACAACATACTTGCACCTAAATTGTTGGGTTCAAAAATTGGTATTAATCCATTGTTAGTAATTGTTAGTTTGATAATAGGTGGTGGAATGTTTGGAGTTGTAGGTATGATTTTATCAGTTCCATTCGTTGCTACAATTAAAATATTATATTTACATTTTAAAGATAAAATTAAAATGTTTTTTAAAAATTAGTGAGGTTATAATGAAAAATTACGGTTTAAATGAAATTAGAAAAAAATTCTTAGATTATTTTGGTGAAAGAGGACATCTTGTTATTAAATCATTTCCTCTTATTCCACAAGATGATAAGAGTCTTTTACTTATAAATGCTGGTATGGCACCATTGAAAAAATACTTTACAGGTGAGAAAAAACTTAAAAAAGACAGAGCAACATCTTCACAAAGATGTATTAGAACAGCAGATATAGATGAAGTAGGAAAAACACAAAGACATGGTACTTTTTTCGAAATGCTTGGTAATTTTTCTTTTGGAGATTATTTCAAAAGAGAAGCAATTACATGGGCATGGGATTTCTTGACAAATGAATTAGAAGTTCCAAAAGATATTTTATGGGTAAGTGTCTATGAAGAAGATGAAGAAGCTTATAATATATGGGTTAATGAAGTTGGGATTAGTCCAGAAAGAGTTGTTAAATTAGGCAAAGCTGATAACTTCTGGGAGTTAGATCAAGGACCTTGCGGACCATGCTCTGAAATTCACGTAGACAGAGGATTTGAATTTGATCCTAGAGAAGATGCAAAACCAGGTGATGAAGGCGAAAGATTCTTGGAAGTATGGAATTTGGTTTTCACACAATTTAACAAAACAGCAGATGGAAAATACGAAAGAATTGCTCATCCAAATATAGATACTGGAATGGGTCTTGAAAGAATTACAATGGTTTTGGAAAATGCTGACAACATTTTTGAAATTGGACTTGTAAAAGATATAATCAAAACTATCGAAGAAATTTCAGGTGTAAAATACAAAGAAAATCACAAGAACGATGTATCCATTAGAATAATTGCAGACCACGTACGTGCTATGACATTCTTAATCTACGATGGAGTAATACCAAGTAATGAACAAAGAGGATATGTACTAAGAAGACTTATAAGAAGAGCTTGTAGACATGGAAAATTATTGGGAATAAACGACAGTTTCATAGAAAAAGTTATCGATTCATGTATTAAAGTTTATGAATCAGGATATCCTGAATTAAAAGAAGATAGAGATAGAATTGTTAAAATAGCTAATGCCGAAGAAAAGAAATTCCAAGAAACTTTGGATTTGGGATTGAATATTTTAGATTCTATGTTGAAAGAAACAGATTCAGATGTATTTAGTGGTGAAAATGCATTCAAGTTATATGACACTTACGGATTCCCAATAGATTTAACTAAGGAATTAGTCGGTGAAGTTAACAAGACTGTAGATGAAGTTCAATTTAAAAAATTAATGGAAGAACAAAAAGAAAGAGCTAGGGGATCAAGAAATGAATCTAATATGGGTTGGTCTTCTGACAAAAAATATGGCGAAGGACTTCCAGAAACAAAATTTGACGGATATAATTCATTAAAAGATGAAAGTAAAGTTATAGAAATTTACGGTGAAGATGAAAATAATTTAAAAGCCGGACAAATGGGTATAATAGTATTAGATTGTACAACTTTCTATGGAGAAGGTGGAGGACAAGTAGGTGACAAAGGAATTATCTATAATGATAATTTCAAAGCTGAAGTGTACGACACTAAGAAAACAGGAAAGAAAGTATTCTTGCACTATGTTAAAGTCACTGAAGGAAGTCTACACGTAGGTGACAAAGTTACAATAGAAGTAGATGAACTTAACAGAAGAGATATTATGAAAAACCACTCTGCAACACACTTATTGCATCAAGCTTTAAAAGATGTTGTGGGGGATCATGTTAATCAAGCTGGATCTTACGTTGATGGTGAAAGATTAAGATTTGATATCACTCATTTTGAAGCGGTTTCAAAAGAACAATTAGAAAAAGTTGAACAAATTGTTAATGATAAAATAGCTTTGGGAATTCCAGTAAAAATTGATGAAATGTCATTGGAAGAATCACAATCAATAGGAGCTAGAGGACTTTTCGAAGATAAATATCAAGATGTTGTAAGAGTTGTTCAAATGGGAGATTATTCTATAGAATTATGCGGTGGAACTCACGTTAAAACAACAAGTGACATTCAAATGTTGAAGATAATATCTGAATCAAGTGTTGCTGCAGGTGTAAGAAGAATCGAAGCCATAACTGGCCGTGCAGTATACAAATATCTCAAAGAAAGAGATAGTTTGATTGATAATGTTAAGCATTCACTAAAAGCATCTAACGAAGACGAAATCACTAGAAGAATTGAAATGAATACTGAAGAAATTAAGGGATTGAAGAAGAAACTTAAAGATATAACAAATAAGGATTTATCTTCAAATGTTGATTCAGTTATTAATGATGCTGTAGAGGTTAATGGTACAAAAGTTTGCACATTTGAATTAAGTGGTTTGGACAATAATTCATTTAGAGATTTTGGAGAAAATATTAAATCAAAATTAGAAGATGGAGTTGTAATATTAGCTAATTCAGATGAATCAAAAGTATCATTTATAGCTTTAGTTACGGATTCTGCAGTTAAAAAAGGTGTATTTGCAGGAGATATTGTAAGAGAAGTTGCCAAAGTATGTGGTGGTAACGGCGGTGGACGTAAAGACTTTGCACAAGCTGGTGCAAAAGATAGTTCCAAAGTTGATGAAGCATTACAAAAAGGAATTGAAACAGTGAAATCAAAACTTAATGCTTAAAGGAGGCAAAAAATGGAAGGTAAGGATTTAAACCATACGGTTAGATTTGAAGCATCGAAACTTGAAAAGAAATCAATAAAGGAGACTTTGAAAAAAGTTTACCAAGCTTTAGAAGAAAAGGGATATGATCCTAAAAATCAAATTATTGGATATATATTATCAGGAGATCCTACTTACATTACAAGCTTTAATAATGCAAGAAATTTGATAAGACAAATAGATCGAGATGATTTATTGGGAGAAATGTTAGAAGTTTACTTGAATGAAATAGATAAATAAAGGATAATGTAGAGCTGTTACTTGTAACAGCTCTCAAAATATGTAAAAATTTATGGAAAGATATATTGGACTTGATGTGGGAGATAGGACTATAGGTGTCGCTATAAGTGATCCGTTTTTATTGACTGCCCAATCATTAATGACGATCAAGAGAAAAAGTAAAATTGAAGATATAGAAATCATTAATGATATAATTAAAGAGAAAGAGGTCAGTAAAATTATAGTAGGTCTACCTAAAAACATGAATAATACAATTGGCCCTCAAGCTAAAAAAGTTAAAACATTTGTAAAAGAGCTAAGAAAACATACGGATTTGGATATTGAATATGTTGATGAGAGATTGACAACTGTCAGTGCTACGAGAGTTTTGATAGAACAAAATGTATCAAGAAAAAAAAGAAAAGATGTAATAGATAGTGTTGCAGCGACATATATTCTGCAAACTTATTTAGATATGGGAAGATAATTATGGAAACAATAAAATTATACGATGAAAATAATAATGAAAAAGAATTTAAAATAATTAATACATTTGGTATGGATGATGATAATTATTGCGTATTAGAGGATGTATCAAATGGAGAGAATGTTATTTTGAAATATATAGGAAACGATGAACAAATTGAATTTATTGGATTAGAAAACGAAAAAGAATTAAACGATGCTATCGAAGTATATGAAGATCTAATGAATTCACAAAAGGAGCAATAATGAACATTGAAACATTAAAAACTAAACTAATCAATGCAGGATACAAAGTAACTAAACAAAGAGAAGTGATTTTTGAAGCATTGTTAGAAAATATGGATTCACACCTATCTCCGGAAGAATTAAACGAAATAGTAAGCAAAAAAGATCCGGAAATTGGTATAGCTACGGTTTATAGAACTTTATTAATTTTTGAAGAACTTAACTTGGTATATAAGTTAGATTTTGATGATAAAAGATACAGATATGAATTAGTGGATGAAGATGAAGATCACCATCATCACCATATTATATGCACGAATTGTGGTAAAGTTGATGAAGTTAAGTATGATTTATTAGAAGGCATCGAAAAGCAAATTAGAAAAGATTACAACTTCGATATACAAAATCACGATGTAAAGTTTTATGGGATATGTTCTGATTGCCAAGAGAAACTTAAAAATGAGGAGAAATAAATGGCAAAAAAGAATATTGATAAATTAAAAGTTATTCCACTAGGAGGACTTAATGAAATAGGGAAAAATATGACAGTAGTAGAATACAAAGATGATATTATTGTCGTTGATTGTGGAATGACATTTCCTGATGAAGAAATGTTGGGGGTAGATATAGTAATCCCTGATATTTCTTATCTAGAAAAAAATAAGGAAAAGATCAGAGGAATAGTTATAACTCACGGTCACGAAGACCATATTGGAGCAATTCCTTACGTATTAAAAAAATTAGATGTCCCTGTTTATGGAACAAAACTTACAATGGGACTTTTAGAAAATAAAATATTGGAGCACAAATTAAGTTTGAAGTCACTTCATACAGTTGATTACAGAAAACCAATTAAACTCGGAGAATTTAGCGTAGAGTTTGTAAAAGTATGTCACTCAATTCCAGATTCTGCAAGTTTAGCTATAACAACTCCTGTAGGAGTTTTGTTCTTTACTGGTGATTTTAAAATAGACTACACTCCAATTGATAATAATAGAATGGATTTTGGAAGAATAGCTTCCATAGGTAATAAGGGAGTTCTAGCATTATTCGCTGATAGTACAAATGTTGAAAGACAAGGTTATACTTTAAGTGAAAAAAGTGTTGGTAAAACTTTTATAAATTTGTTTGACGATGCACCTGCTAGAATAATTGTAGCGACCTTTGCATCTAATGTTCACAGAATTCAACAAGTTATTTCAGCTGCTGAGCATTTCAATAAAAAAGTAGCTCTTTCAGGAAGGTCTATGATTAACACTGTTAACGTTGCGCGTGAGTTAGGATACATTAAAGTTGGCGACAAAACTATTATTGATATAAATGATATCAATAAGCATAAACCAAACGAAATAGTTCTTTTAACAACTGGCTCTCAAGGTGAACCAATGAGTGCAATGACGAGAATGGCTAATGGTACACACAGAAAAGTTCATTTAGATCCAACTGATACAGTTATTTTGTCTGCTACACCAATTCCAGGAAATGATAATCAAGTTAGTTCAGTTATCAATAAGTTAATGGAAATGGGAGTTAAGGTTATTTATTCTTCCTTGGCTGATGTACACGTAAGTGGACACGCTTGTCAAGAAGAACTGAAATTGATGCATTCATTAGTTAGACCTAAATTCTTTGTTCCACTTCATGGAGAAATGAGACACTTAAAGTGTCATGCAAATTTAGCGCTTGATATGGGAATGAAAGAAAAAGATATTGTGATTGCAGACAATGGTAATACAATTGAATTTACAAGAAAAAGCATTAATCTTGTCGACACTAAATTTGCAAGTAACATTTTAGTAGATGGACTTGGAGTAGGTGATGTTGGAAATGTTGTATTAAGAGACAGAAGACATTTATCAGAAGACGGATTAATTGTTGTTGTAATTACTTTGGATGCTAGAAACAAAGAAGTTATAGCTGGCCCTGACATCATTTCAAGAGGGTTTGTATATGTTAAAGAAAATAATGATTTAATGGAAGAGTGCAAATCTGTTGTTCAAAATGTTTTAGACGAATGTTATACGAAAAATATCTACGATTGGTCAACTCTTAAACACAATATTAGAGAAACATTAAAGAAATTCTTGTATCAAGAAATCAAGAGAAATCCAATGATATTGCCAGTAATAATGGAGGTATAATATGGAATATAAGAAAAAGGCTGAAGAATTAGCTCAAATGTTGAATAATTCATCAGAGTTTCAAGAACTTAAAAAACTTCACAAAGATGTTTATAAAAAGAATGAAAATAATAAAAATATGATAGATGATTTCAAAAAACATCTTTTTGAATATCAATTAAAAATTCAACAAACAGGAAAAGAAGATCCTGAAGATGTAAAAAAACTTCAAAATTTACAAAATATCATTATGACAAATCATGATATTGCAGCTTATCTACAAGCAGATGCAAGATTTTCTATGATTTTAAAAGATGTTTACGATGCATTAGAAAGTGGCATAAAATTAGAAGATGAATAGTATTGTAAATGAACACCTACAAGATTATTTAAGACAATTATCAAAAAGTAACGATGAAACTATCCTAGAGTTAGAAATATTTGCCAAGGAAAATCATATACCAATTGTTGAACCAGAGGTTAGACAATTGCTGAAGATAATATTACTAATGGAACAACCAAAGTCTATTTTAGAAATAGGCACAGCTATTGGTTACAGTTCGATTATTATGAAAAAAACTTGTCCTGATGCAAAGATTATTACAGTCGAAAATTACGAAAAAAATGCAAACCTTGCAAGAGAAAACTTCAAAAAGTATGGATATGACGATATTCAATTAGTCTTTGGTGATGGATATGAAGTTATGAAAAACATGGACACAAAATTTGACTTGATATTTATCGATGCTGCTAAAGGACAATATATAAAATATTTTGAAGAAGCTGTACGATTATCTAACAAAAATTCAGTTATTGTATGTGATAATGTTTTGTTTAGAGGAATGGTATGCGAAAAAGAATTCTATGAACATAGACACAGAAAGATAACTATAGTTAAGAGATTAAGAGAATTTTTGGAAATTATTTCAGATAGTTCAAAATACGATACAACTATCATTCCAATCGATGATGGAATGAGCATAACTAAATTAAAATAGCAATAGTCGGAAGTCTGTGATTTCCGACTATTTTTGAGGAGATTAAATGAAAAAAGTTGAATTATTAGCACCTGCCGGTGATTTAGATAAATTAAAAACAGCCATTGATTATGGTGCAGATGCAGTGTACATGGCAGGCCCAGACTATGGATTGAGAACTGCATCTAAGAACTTCACAATAGAAGATATGAAAGAAGCTGTAGAATACGCCCACAGTAGAGGCAAGAAAATATATATAACAATGAATATATTAGCTCACAATGATGATTTGGAAGGAATTGAAGACTACATTCAAAACTTAATAGATATTAATGTAGATGCTCTTATTGTTTCTGATCCAGGTATTTATTCTATTATTAGAAGTATTAATAAAGATATTGAAGTCCACATGTCGACACAAGCATCAGTAACAAATTTTAGAACAGTAAAATATTGGATGGATCAAGGCATAAAGAGAATTGTATTGGCTCGTGAATTGTCATTGAAAGAAATTCAAGATATCAAGAAAAATATTCCTGATTCCGAATTGGAATGTTTCGTACATGGAGCAATGTGTATGTCTTATTCAGGAAGGTGTTTATTGAGTAATTACATGACTGGAAGAGATGCAAACAGAGGTGATTGCGCACAAGCGTGTAGGTGGAAGTACAGACTTGTTGAAGAAAAAAGACCTGGAGAGTATTTTCCAATTGAAGAGGATGAGAAGGGAACTTTTATTTTCAATTCAAAAGATTTGTGTATGATAGAACACCTGGATAAATTAATTAAAGCTGGAATTAACAGTTTAAAAATAGAAGGTAGAGTTAAGAGTCAATATTATGTAGCAACGGTTGTTAGAAGCTACAGAATTGCTATCGACAAATACTACAATAACGAATTTGATGAGCCAACAGCGAAGAGACTTTTAGAAGAAATTAAAAAAGTTTCTTACAGAGATTTTACTACAGGATTTTTTGAAAAAAAACCTGATGAAAATGATCAATTGTACGAATCATCATCTTACATTAGAAAATACGATTTTGTAGGTTTATTATTGGATTATGATGAAGAAAGTAAAATTGCTACTTTTGAACAAAGAAACAGAGTTTTCAAGGGAGATGAAGTAGAAATTTTTGGCCCAGAAGATGGATTTATTACTACAAAAATCGAAAAAATGTATGATGAAAAGATGAATGAAATTGAAGTAGCTAATAAAGCTCAACAAATTTTTAAAATAAAAATTGAAGAAAAACTTCAACCTAATTCGATGATGAGAAAAAAGAGCGATAATTAATTTTGGAATGTAATTTATACTATGATATAATCAGATTATGAAAACGAAAAAACTTAACAAAAAAGAAATTTTTATAATTATCATTTCTGTTTTAGTATTAATTTTTATTGTTCACAATTTATTAGGTTTTTTCTTTAAAAGAAACCTTTATCTTGTGAATGATATTTCCAAAATAAAAAACGAAATAAATGCAAATGCTCTTGTTCTAAAAGATGAGTACATTTATTTAAATGATGTGGATACTAAAGCAGCTGAAAATGTAAAATATCCTGTAGGATCAAATGTTATAAACATACCAAAAGAAATAAACTCACAAATGAGTACAAAGTATATAGATGACAAATTGAATGATTTGGAAACAAATCACAGCGATAAAACAACAAGTAATTTTGATATTAAAGATACCGATATAAAATCATTATCAAACTCTATAAGAAATAGAAAATTCGATGAAAAGTTTTTATCTGAGTATGATAAGAAGAAAAACATCACAGAAGAAGAGTATTTTCATTCAAAAAAAGAATTAGAAATACTAAAACAAGTTCTAAACTCAAAATCAACTACCGTTAAGACTACGGTTAGTGGAGTGCTGAAAAAAAATGTAGACAACTATGAAAACTTTGTAGTATATAACTCTTCTAGTATATTCGGTAGTGATTATTATTTGAGAGATATTGGAGAAAATTATAACACTAAAGGTTTATCTGTAGTTGATAGCATGAATTTATCATTAGTATTTGATGTTGAAAGTTCAAAACTGAATAGAAATTTGAAAAATAACGATGAAATTGAAATTAATATTGAAAAAAATGACTATTCTGCCCATATAAAAGACATAAAGGTAAATGGGAATATTATAACTATAGTTTGTGACATGAATGATGGTATTAATAATTTGATGAATAAAAGATTCGTACCTATAACGGTAATTGATAAAAAAACAAAAGTATTCAAAATACCAAAAAAATCAATTATTACGAAGGATTCTACACAAGGTGTGTTCATTAAAAAAGAAACAGGAATTATTAAATTTGTAGCTGTAAAAGTTTTAAAAACTGATGACAAATTTGCATATGTTTCAACTGGTACTGATGGACAAATCGATGTTAATAACAGAAAAGTAAAAACTTTGGAACTTTACGATTATATCGTAAAAAATCCAAGGTTTGTTAAAGAGGGGGAACTTTTAAAATAATGAGTATAAAAGATAATCTAAATGAAGTTAATGAAAATTTGAAAAAATTTGCATCTCATGGAGAAACTCCAAAACTTATTGCGGTTACAAAAACTGTTGATATCGACAGAATAAAAGAAGCTATTGATTGTGGAGTAACAGATATTGGTGAAAACAAGCCCCAAGAAATGAGTTGGAAATATGATGAATTAAAAGATTCTGTAAATTATCATATGATTGGTCATTTGCAATCTAATAAAGTTAAAGATGTTGTAGGAAAAGCTTGTTTGATTCATTCATTGGATAGAATGAGTGTTTTAAAAGAAATTGAGAAGAGAGCAAGTGCTATTAATAAACCACAAGATTGTTTGATTCAATTAAATGTAGCAGAGGAAGAGCAAAAATCTGGTTTATATCTTGATGATTTGGATTCTTTTATAGAAGAAATTGAAAAAAGAAAGTTTGTAAAAGTAAAAGGTTTGATGAGCATTGCTCCGTTTGCTGATGATCCAGAAGAAATAAGATGGGTTTTTAAGAAAATGAGAGAAATTTATGATAAAATAAAAAATACAGAATACAAAAATATCGAAATGAAATACTTATCTATGGGAATGAGCCACGACTACAAAGTGGCACTTGAAGAAGGATCAAATATGGTAAGAGTGGGAAGCTTTATTTTTGGTAAAAGAAATTACAATTAGGAGGACGTTATGTCATTTATGAATTCATTTAAAAAATTAGTAGGAGTAGAAGACGATTACGACGAATATTACGATGACCAATACTACTATGATGAATCAGATCATGTAGAATCTGAATCAAAAGATTATGAACAAAAACAAAATTATGAAACAAAATCAAATATAGTAAGCATGAATAATTCTGCAACTAAACCTGTGGAATCTAAACCTTTGAATAGAGTTAAAATAAACATTCATGAACCAATTAGTTTTGATGATGCACCAAAAGTAATTGATGTAATATTAAAAAATGAAGTTGCCGTATTAAATATTGAAATGCTTGAAAAAGATGTAAAGCAAAGAATATTTGACTTTGTTAGTGGAGCTATTTATTCACTTGATGGCAAAATGCAAAAAGTAACTAAAGATATTTTTGTGTTGGTACCAAAAGGAGTTGAAATTGACGGCAAAATTAAGGATCAGATAACAAAAAATAATGGATTTTTCCAATTATGATAAATGGATTTAGTATAGTTAATTTTTTCTTAACCATTTTGAAGTTGATTGAATGGTCGATATTTATTAGAGTTATATTGTCATTTGTTCATATATCAAGGGATAATGCTTTGGTCGACTCGATTTATTTGATTACTGATTATATAATGTATCCTGCAAAAATATTGCTGGGCATGTTTGGACTTGATAGATCAATTATAGATTGGTCTCCATTAGTAACATTGATATTTCTTCAAATTATTGGATCATTAATAATAGGATTGATTTAAAATGAGTTACGAATTAAATTACATTCAAGATATAGAAATTAAAAAGACTATCGATAGATTTATTGATAGTCTTATTTCAGTTAAAAAGACAAAAACTATATATTCAACAGATTTTATGAATCCTAAAGAAATAGAGTATGCTATTTCGATTTTAAATACAGAGACTGATGTAGGATATATGGCTACGAATTGTCCGAAAAACTGTGAAAATAGCATTATTATAATGTGGGATAGATATTGCTACTCAGAAGAATACATTAATATGTTCGATTATATTGGTCTATTGGAAATACAAACCGATCAGGAAATTTCTCATAGAGACATTTTAGGAGCTGTGTTGAATTTAGGAATTAATCGTGAAAAAATCGGAGATATTTTTACACATAATAAAAGATTTTATATTTGTGCTACAAATACGATGATAAAATTTTTGAATTTAAATTTGACAAAAATTAAAAAGTTTAATATTTCGACATCGATTGTTGATAAAAACATAGAAAAAGATGAAGAAAAGTACAAATCATTCACAGGCATTATAAACTCAGAAAGATTGGACTGTTTGGTTTCTGAGATGGCAAATATTTCCAGAAAAGATGCTCAGATTATGATAAAAAATAAGAAAATTAAACTTAATTATGAAGTATTATCTAATACTAGCAAATCAGTCGAAGAAAATTCTCTCGTATCAATTAGAGGTTATGGTAGGTACAGGCTTATAGAATACTTGGGAAACACAAAAAAAGACAAATTGAGAATAAAATATATTAAATACATTTAGGAGTAAAAATGGTTACTATTTTAATGATGATTTTGGTAATTGGCTTAGATCATTTAACAAAATACATGGCAATTTCTCTAAAAGCAGGAGATATTGTAATTTTTGATAAATTTTTAAAGCTTACTTATCTTGAAAATAGAGGAGCAGCATTTGGAATTCTTGAAAACAAGAAAATATTCTTACTTATAATAACATTACTAATAATTGGATTTGTTATATTGTATATTTTTAAGAATTACAAAAGCTTGATGAATTTTGAAAAAGTAATATACGGTCTACTTCTTGGTGGAGCATTAGGAAATCTGATTGACAGAATTTTCAGAGGTTATGTCATTGATTTTATTTCTGTAAGACTTCCATTTAATTATGATTTTCCAGTGTTTAATGTGGCGGATATAGCTGTTGTTGTATCGTGTATTTTACTTGTTATATTTAGCTTAAAAGGACATAAATAATGAGTGTTAATATAGGAAATAGTTGGGATGAATTACTAAAGGATGAATGGAACAAAGATTATTATAAAAAAATCAGAGAAGTTTTAATTCATGATTATAAAAATTACAAAGTATATCCAGATATGAATTATATTTTTGAAGCATTGAAATTAGTTCCTTTTGAAGATTGTAAGGTTGTGATTTTAGGACAAGACCCATATCACAATCCTAATCAAGCACATGGACTTAGTTTTTCTGTTAAACCAAATGTTAAAACGCCTCCTTCATTGATTAATATTTATAAGGAATTGCAAAATGAATTTGGTTATCCAATTCCTAATAATGGATATTTGATGAAATGGGCAAAACAAGGAGTTTTATTATTAAATACTTCACTTACGGTAATAGAAAACAAACCAAATTCTCATTCAAAAATTGGATGGCAAATTTTAACGGATAAAATTATAGAATTATTAGGAAATTCAAATAGACCAATAGTATTTATATTGTGGGGCAACAACGCCAGAATGAAAAAAGATTTAATAAAAAGTAAGAATGCGCTTATACTAGAATCGCCACATCCTTCTCCATTTTCAGCTAATAGGGGATTTTTTGGTTGCAATCATTTTATAAAAACTAACGATTATTTGATAGATAATGGTCTAGAACCTATTGATTGGAAGATAGAAAATATATGATTTACGAATTTTTAATTGACGATTCTAATCAAAATGCAAGATTGGATGTTTTTTTGGCAAATGTAGTCGAATTATCTAGAAGTGAAATTCAAAAACTTATAGATGATAAAAAGGTTTTGGTAAACGGTAAAATTCAGAAAAAAAATTATAAGCTAAATTTGAATGATAAAATTACATTAGATTATGAAAAGCCCGACAAAACTATCAAAGCGCAAAAACAAGATTTGGATATTGTATATGAAGATGATTATCTAGCGATTATTAACAAAGATAAAGACGTCATTGTACATCCTACAGAAACTATATATTCTGATACTTTAGTGAATTATTTAATGTATAATTTCAAAAATTTGAGTGATGTGGACGGGGATTATAGAAGGGGAATAGTCCACAGATTAGATAAAGACACAACAGGGCTAATAATAATTGCAAAGGACAATGATACCCATCTAAAATTAAAAGAGATTATCAAAAATCACGAAATTATAAAAACTTATTTGTGTATTGTACATGGAAAAATCGATGAATGTGGAACAATTGAAGAATATATGTCTAGAAATCCAAAAGATAGAAAGAAAATGATGGTTTCTGACGAAGGGAAATTATCTATTTCTCAATATGAAAGACTTGATTATAATGATGATTATTCTCTTGTAAAAGTTCAAATCAAAACCGGTAGAACTCATCAAATTCGAGTTCACATGAATTATATTCATCATCCTATTTTAGGTGACAAATTATATGGATTGAAAAAGGAAAAAATACTTTTCGACAGTCAAGTTCTTCACGCATATAACCTTCAATTTATTCATCCTCAAACTCATGAAAAAATAAATGTGATAGGGAAATTAAAACCAGATTTTATGACAGCTATCGAAAAAACAAAACTAGATTACACAAAAATACCTTCTAAGTTATAACTTAGAAGGTTATTTTTATACTTCTGATAATTCGTCTCCCAAATCTTTGTTACTAAAATAAATACTTAGTAGATTTGGACCGATATGAGCACCTATAACACATCCCAATGGATACTTTACTATTTTTTTGAACTTGAATTCTTCTTTTATTCTTTCGATAAATAAATCTGCTTCATCTTCATTTTCGCCATAGCAAACATAAAGAGTTTGATTTAAATTAACATTATTGTTACATTTTTCAGCCATTAAATTTTTGATTTTAGCAAAAGTTTGTTTTTCACCGCGCGCTTTTTCTACAACATATAAGCTACCATCATTTTTATCCACACTCATAATTGGTCTTATGTTCAATAATGAACCCATTACCTTTTGAGTCTTAGATAATCTTCCACCTCTGTACAAATACTCTAAGTTAGTAACAGTAAAAATATGCTCTTGTGCGCAGATTATTTCATCTAATTTTTCGTTTACTTCTTTAAATGAATAATTTAATTCTAAAAGTTTAAGTGCTTTATTAACAACAGAAGTTTCTCCTGAGCAAGCACTCACAGAATCCTTAACGATTATCTTATAATCTTTATTTTCTTCTAAAACATCATTCATTGCCATAGTAGCTGTTTGAAATGTGCTTGTTAGTCCGCTTGAAAGTGTAATGCAAATAACTTCATTTCCAGCTTCCAATTCTCTTTTAAATGTTTCGTAGTATGTTTTATATGGAACTTGACTAGTTTTAAAAACCTCTCCATTTTTCATTCTAGAAAACATATCTGAAGAATTAATTGTTTGACCTTCTATGTATTCTTGATCAGAGCTAATAACGGGCATATTCAATAAAATTAAATTTTCGTTTTCATTTGAACCTGTTAGTTGACTACTAGAGTCCGTAATTATTTTTATAGACATTCTTACCTCCAGATAAGTATTGTTTTTAAATGGTGCTGTTGAGAGGGATCGAACCTCCGACCTATTGATTACGAATCAATTGCTCTACCAACTGAGCCACAACAGCATATACATTTATTATAAGCTTAAGAGTACAATATTTCAAGATTATTACAATGTACAATATTTCAAGATTATTACAATAATGAAAATCAATAGGAAATAATAAAAAATTATGATAAAATACTATTCATATTCTAGGAGGAATAATGAAAAACAAGAAATTAATAAGAAAAAGAGTTGGAATATTCTTGCTAATGATAGTTTTTTGCTCCTGCTTAATAATAAATTATTCTGAAAATTACTTTTCTTTTTCTCGAAAAATCACGCATCATAAAAGTGAATTAGAAGATAATGAGTTAAGAACACTAAATAAATTAGAAAAAGATATGGTTGAATTTAAGAAGGTTGGGGCCTTAAAAATAACAGAAGATAATATATTTTATCCAACTCATAAATCTAAAATAACTGAAAGAATGTTAGAGGTTGCATTAGAAGGTACTGATTTAGAGGGTAATGCACATTCGTTCATTAAAGTTGAAAAGAAATATGGAGTGAATTCTTTGTATTTATTAGCTATAGCAAATCATGAGTCAGATTTTGGACAGAGCAGAATAGCAAAGGATAAAAATAATTTGTTTGGATTCAATGCAATAGATTCAAATCCATATAATGGAGCAAGTCAATACGATTCACTTGATGAGGGAATTCAAGATATTGGTAAAAAAATTAAAATATTGTATCTTAGTGATAATGGAAAGTATTTTAAAGGATATAATTCTTATGCTATGAATAAAAACTATGCAAGTGATAAGAATTGGGGAGAAAAAGTAAACAATCACATGATACTAATAGCACAAAAGATCTTATCGAGCTATAAATAATTAAAAGAGAGAGCAAGCATGAAGAAATTTTTACTGGGAATATTAATATTAATATCATTAACTGGCTGTGACAAATTTGGTCAAAATGAAACTGAAAATAATTTGTATGAAGTAGTTAGAGTTGTAGATGGAGACACTGTTATATTAAACATAGATGGCAATAAAACTAGAGTGAGGCTTATAGGAATCGATACACCGGAAAGTGTAGCCAAAGATAAAAGTCGAAACGTCAAAGAAGGTAAGGTTGCAAGTGATTATACAAAAAGATTGCTCGAAAACAAAAGAGTGCGATTGGAATACGATGATGAAAAAAATGATGTATATGACAGAAAACTGGGTTATTTGTTTTTAGATGATGAATTTATCAATGAAAAACTACTCAAAGAAGGAATGGCAAAATTATACACAAAAACAACTAATCAAAAATATTCTGAAAGACTAAAAAAAGCAGAACAATACGCAAAAGATAATAAGAAGGGATTCTGGAAAGATTTCTATGTTAATGATACAAATTTATATAAAAAATATATCGATTCTAAAGGTAGGGGAATGATAAAAGGAAATATAAACCGTAAAGGTTTAAAAATATACCACTTGCCAAATCAAAAAAGTTATAAAGATGTAAAAATTAACTTCAAAAAAGGCGAAAAATATTTTATAACAGAAAAAGAAGCACAAGAAGAAGGATTTTCAAAATCTTCAAAATAATACTTGCAAAACGAAAATTACAATGCTATAATATTAAAGTCAAGTTGACTTGAAATAAATTTTACAAATGCTTGACAATCATAGTTTATTATGGTACACTTATAAAGTAGTCAATTGAGGCTATGGTGGATGTAGCCTAGTTGGTTAGGGCGTCAGTTTGTGGCACTGAAGATCGAGAGTTCGAATCTCTTCATCCACCCCATAAGCAGGAATGGCGGAATTGGCAGACGCGCTAGACTTAGGATCTAGTGTCTTTGACGTGGGGGTTCAAGTCCTCTTTCCTGCACCAAATTATAACGACTCAATTTCAAATGATTGTTCATTGAAATTGAGTCGTTTTTTGTTTGTGTATTTAGTCTAACTACGCTTAAATTTGATTTTAGATGAAACAACAACAGTAACTTTATAGACTATTTTAGCTTTTGGGAAGGCAAACTATGAGTTAATGCTTTGAATTAAAAAAACCCAGGTAAAAATATTTTACTCCTGGGTTATTTTAAGTTTACAAGAAAAAAGATAGCTTAAAAAGCTATCTTGTATATGGTGCCGGAGGCGGGACTTGAACCCGCACGGTGTTGCCACCGCTGGATTTTGAGTCCAGTACGTCTGCCAATTCCATCACTCCGGCTGACTTTATAATTATAGCATAAAGTAAAAACAATGTAAAGGAAATTTTGTGAAAATTTGAAGCTTAAATATTAGCCTTTGAAATTCAGCTTAATAATTTAGTTTTTCTTAATAATTTTGTAGACTTTGAGTGATTATTTTTGTGCTATAATCAATGTGAACGGAGGATAATAATCTATGAAAAAAATTACAGTTTTTTTATTAGCTATTTTAATTTCATTATCATCTACTATTAGTTTCGCTGGCAAGATTGATACTAATGTTATTGATGAGAAGTGGGGCAAGCCAACTTTTGTTTATGGTGAAAGCTTGGATAAATCTCAAATTAGAAAAACAAAAGGACTTTTAGATATTGAAGACGACAGTAATATTAAGTCAGTCATGGTTACTTATAATGATTTGTTGAAGTATATTGGTGGGGATGATTCTAATCCGGGCAGTATGATTTCTAGCGTTTTGGTTAAGAAAGAAAACAAAAATAAAGGCATAAAAGTTAATATTACGACACCGAAAAATATTACGTTGATTACTGAAAAGCAATATGAAAATGCCGCTATAACAGCAGGTGTAAAAGACTGCACAATAATGGTAGCTGCGGTTAGACCGGTAACTGGAGAATCAGCCCTAACAGGAGTATATAAAGCTTTTGAATCAAATGGTGAAAAGCTCGATAAGGAGAGAATAAAAGTAGCCCAAAAAGAATTGGAAGTTGTTAGTGATATTAACAAAGAAAATAAAGATAAAGGCGAATTCGATAGAGACAAATTAAATGATGTTATTGTTGTAATAAAAGATAATATTGCAAATATAAATATTAACAATAATGGTCAAGCACCAAGTCTTGATGAAATAAAAAAGATTGTAAATGATGCAATCAAAGAAAATAACCTTGAAAATGTAATTACAGAAGATCAAAAACAAGAATTAATAAATCTATTTGAAAAATATTCTAACGTAAAATCTATTAATTCAAAAGACATCAAGGATGAATTGTCTAATATTTCTGATAAAGTTATAGAAGGAGCCAAAGATATTTATAAAAAGGCAGAAGATGCAGGAATTATTGATAAAATAATTAACTTTTTTTCCTCAATAATCAAATCAATAGCGGATTCTTTTGGATCAGAAAATTAAATTTTTATGGGACTTTCGAGTCCCTTTTTTAATTGCTCGAAAATATATTACAAACTATTAAACGAAACTTGTAATCATTACAAAATGTGGTATAATTAAATTGTAAATCAAATAAGAAAGGATGATTATTTATGTCATTAATTAAAAAACACGTTGAAGAATTTAAAGTTCCTGCTTATCTCAATGAAGAACTTACAGAAGTTTCTAGTGAAGATTTAAAAGGTCACTGGTCATTGTTGTTCTTCTATCCAGGAGATTTTACATTTGTTTGTCCTACTGAATTAGAAGACTTACAAAACTTATACTCAGAATTTAAAGAATTAAACTGTGAAATTTATTCTATCTCTACAGATTCAGAATTTGTTCACAAGGCATGGCATGATAAATCTGAAAAGATTAAAAAAATCCAATATCCAATGTTATCAGATAGAGCATTTGCTTTATCAAAACAATTTGGAGTTTTAAAAGAAGCTGACGGTCAAAGTCAAAGAGGTGCTTTCTTAATCAATCCTGATTTAGATGTTGTATTATACGAAGTATCTGCTGATGGAATAGGTAGAAATGCACATGAATTATTAAGAAAACTACAAGCTGCACAATATGTTGATAAATACGGTGATCAAGTTTGTCCAGCTAACTGGGCACCTGGTCAAGACACTTTAAAACCAGGAATTGACCTAGTAGGTAACTTATAAATAACAAAACTAGCTGTAAAATTACAGCTAGTTTTTTAAATTATTTTCAATTTCTATAATATCTTTTAAGAATTGAGATGAATCAACTTCAACAGAATTTCTAGTTTTAGGAGACAACAGAGTTAATTTGTCTTTAGCTCTAGTCATAGCTACATAAAACATTCGTCGTTCTTCTTCAAATATATTTTCATAATTTTTTTTATTCGAGTCGATGTTTGTAGGAAACTCACCATCTATTAAATCTATGATGAATACTTCATCGAATTCCAATCCTTTTGCAGAATGTACAGTTAGCAAATTTAAATTACTGGTATGTTTTATTGATTCTTTTTGAATTTTCTTTAAGCTTTCAATTTCGTTTATAAAATCTTCGTAACACTCACAATCTTTAAACAGGTACTTATATATTTCGACTAAATGGTCCAATGATATTTTTTGGTTTTGTAGCAAAACACTATCTTCAATATATGTTTTGTAATCAATGTCATTCATTATAATATCAATTTTCTTGGAACCTTTTGCTCTTTTTATTCCGGAAAAAAATGATTTTAAGTCCATAAATCTGTCTACATAATACCTACTTAAAGTTGAATCATCCAAAAGACGATCTAAAACAGGCATTGATTCATCGTAGGTTTCCAGTTGATTTATTGATGTTTTTTTGATGTAGCTGTTTAGTTTGTAGTATATGTCTCTAAAAAGGCCGACAGAGGTTTTATTTTCCGAAAAAGCAATCATTTTTAGAATATCATTTAGTACAAAATGATTATAAAAATCATCTTTTTGATATCTGGAGTGAAAATCAATATCCTGATCATGTAAATATTTCGTTAGCGCTATAGAAGAAATATTTTTACGGTATAAAATAGCGGTTTTTTTATCGGGATTAATATTGTTTTTCAGATAAGAATACAACGATAAAAAGTTTTGAGGAAATTTTATTATTATTTTCTTGTTTGATGCTTTTGTTGAAGTAACATCCTTATTATATCGGTTTTTATTTTGCTTAATAAACAAGTTACTTGCGTTTACTATTTTGTCGCTGCATCTAAAATTTTGATCAATATAATAAATACTTGCATTGGAAAAAATTTTATTAAAATGCAATAAATAACTAGGATCTGCTCCTCTAAAAGAATAAATTGATTGATCGTCATCTGCTACAATGAACAAATTATTTTCCGGATATGCGATTTTTTTGATTAACTCAAATTGAATTTTTGAGGTGTCCTGACCTTCGTCTACTTGAAAAAACTTGTACTTGCGTTTAATTCTTTTTAGTATATATTCATCCTCATTAAGAATTTCAAATGACTTTGTAAGCATATCATCAAAATCTATAAAGAAATTTTTTTTCTTAAAGCTTTCATATTCTTGATAAATTTGCTCGAAGTTTTCAATGTCGAATTTTGGAAAATCTTTTATTATCATCATATTTTTACAATATCCATAGTATTGTAAAAATTTTTCAACATCTTCATCTTTAGAATTTGTTTTATTGATTTTTCGCATGATATTTCTGATGACCAAATATTTATTGGTATCATTATTTGATTCAAGTATTTTGAAAATTCTATTATTCATTTTATAGTATAGTTTTATAATATAATAGCAAAAAGAATGTATCGTAGAAAAATACGCAGAATCTGTTTCTGGGAATTTTTCAGAAAATCTTTCTTTCATATCCATTGCTTGAGATTTGCTGAATGTTATTGATAAAATACTTTTTGGATCAACGTTGTGAACTTTCTCCAAGTATTTTATTCTATTTAGAAGTACCGTAGTTTTGCCGGCTCCTGGGACTGCTAGTACTAAAGCAGGGGATTCATAATGAGATATTGCTTTTTGTTGATTTTCAGTAAATTTCATATTATCACCATTAATTATTATATCAAAATGTTTGTGATTATTTGTGATTTGTAGTATTATTTAATTAGAAGATTTATGTTAAGGAGTAGATAAAAATGTCAATGAACGAATTTTTAGAAAATAGAAAATCAGTAAGAGATTTTAAATCAAAAAATCTTAGTGATTCAGATTTACAAAAAGTTGAATCTATAATTTTTGATATAAACAATTCAGCAAAAAAACACGATGTTAGTTTTAAATTATATAAAGATGGTTCTGTAGATTACAATGCACTTGATGGTGAAGGTGGATATGGAGGAGCTATGATTAAAGCTAACCATTATATAGCCATGGAAGCAGACAAAAGCAACGAACAATCAATGATATTTGGTGCATTTTATTTTGAAAACTTAATCACTAAACTAGATGCATTAAATGTAGGAAGTTGTTGGGTAACTATATCTAACGCATCTGAAGAATCTAAAAAAAGGGCTTTTGGAGAAAATTGTAACGTAGATTTCTTGCTTGCTATGGGATATGCTCCAAGTGAATTTGGATTTGGTAAGAAAAAATTTAGCTCTAGAATTGGCGTTGAAGAATTTGTGTGTGACAAATCATTGTCTACTCCGATAGATATAGATAAATTACAAAATTACGGTTTAGATGAATTATTTAGTTATTTGAGATTTGCTCCATCAACTAAAAATGAACAACCTTGGAGATTCGTTCTAAATGATGATGATTTGGATTTGTATATTAAAGATTACAAAGGAATCGAAAATCTAATAGATGCAGGAATAGTAATGTACTATTATACAGAATTAGCTAATTATAATAGTATTGATGCTAATTGGGTTGTAAAAGACAACTTAAGTGATAAGGATAATTACAAATATATCGCATCAGTTAATTTCTAATTTTTACAAAAAAGCCTTTAACTAGGCTTTTTTAATACATAGCGTTATATGCTAAGGAGGATAATGAAATGAAGAAAAAGTATTTATTATTAATGATAGTGGGGTGTTTAATTTTGGCTAGTTGCGCAAAAAATGAAAAACAAAATACTGAAAAGAAAGAAGAACAAAAAACTGAACAAAAAGCAGAAACTCAAAACATAAGCTTGTTTGCAGCGGCTTCTTTGGAAGAATCGTTAGCAAAAATTATTCCTGAATTCGAAAAAGAAAATAATGTTAAAGTTGATGTTAACTTAGCAAGTTCAGGAAAATTACAAAAACAAATCGAGCAAAAAGCTCCTTGTGATGTATTTGTTTCAGCAGGACAAAAACAAGTAAAAGCTCTTGAAGAAAAACAACTTGTAAAAGATTCAAAAAGTTTATTGAAGAATAAGCTAGTAATTGTAAAAAACAAAGAAACAGATGTTAAAGTTTCAAAAATTGAAGATTTGGAAAATGTTAAGGGTAAAATTGCTGTAGCTGAATTGGAAACTGTTCCAGTTGGACAATATACAAAACAAAGCTTAACTCATTATAATTTATTGGACAAACTTCAAGAAAAATTTGTTTATGGTAAAAATGTTAAAGATACTTTGAGATTTGTTGATAGCAAGGAAGCTGAAGTTGGTTTCGTTTATTCTTCCGATGCTGCAACTGATGACAAGGTGGAAGTAGCTTTAAATGTTGATGGTAGTTCACACAAACCTATCATATATCCAATTACAAAAACAACTTATTCAAAAAATACAGAAATGCAAAACAAATTGTATGAATTCTTGCAAAACGAATTATCTGAAAAGTATTTTAAAGAAGCGGGTTTTGAATCTAGCCATGAATAATGATATTATGATGCCTATTATAATTTCATTAAAGGTATCCGTAATTTCAACTATTATTACATCCATTCTATCAATCTTTATAGCGTGGATGATGGTAAAATTTAATAAAAAAAATGGTAGTATACTAGAGGCAATAATTACATTGCCTCTTGTTTTACCACCATCAATATTAGGATACATACTTCTAATTATAATAGGAAATAACGGTTTAATTGGGAAATTCTTTTATGATAATTTTGAGTGGAGTATTATTTTTACTTGGAAAGCTTGCGTTATAGCATCTGTAATAGTATCGTTTCCATTAATGTATCAAAATTGTAAGTCTGCATTTCAAAGTATAGATAAGAAAATTTTAAATGCAGCTAGAACAATGGGTGCGAGTGAGTGGAAGATTTTTTTTAGAATAGCAATTCCGCTAGCATACACAGGAATAATAAGCGGTTTGGTTCTTGCTTTTGCTAGAAGCTTAGGAGAATTTGGAGCGACTATGATGGTTGCTGGAAATATTCCAAGGAAAACTCAAACAATTCCATTGGCTATGTATTATGCAGTGGAAAGAGGAGATAAAACAATGGCAAACACTTTAATGGTTGTAGTTGTTGTATTTTCATTTTCGTTGATATATTTCCTAAATAGATGGATAGAAAAGAGAAGGAATAGAAATGCTGAAGTGTAATATTAAAAAAAAATTGAATCATTTTGTACTTAATGTAGATTTTACCGTAGAAAATGAAATTTTGTGCATAATGGGTGAATCGGGAAGCGGAAAAACATCTATATTAAATTCAATAGCAGGGTTGTTAACTCCAGATAAAGGAGATATTATTCTCGATGATAATATTTTGTTTTCGGATAAAATAAATTTGAAACCACAACAAAGAAATATTGGATATGTTTTTCAAGACTACGCGTTATTTCCTAATATGAGTGTAAGAGATAATATTTTCTTTATGAATCCAGATAAAGATTACGCAAATTCGCTTATAGAAAAACTAGGTATAGAATATCTTTTGGAGAATTTCCCAAATACTTTATCAGGCGGAGAAAAACAAAAAGTTTCAATAGTAAGAGCATTGGCAAATAAGCCACGTTTACTTCTAATGGATGAGCCATTCAGTTCGATTGATGAAAAATTTAAAAATAAATTTTACGAAGAACTCATTGAAATCAAAAAATCATTAGATGTTCCTATTATGATGGTTACTCACAATAGACACGAAGCAGAAATTTTAGCTGATAGATTAATTTTTATTGATAAGGGAAGAATTATCAAATAAGCATTAAATACAATAATTAGGTAGTTTTTTGTCATTTAGGGTATAATATAGATAAGAAACAAACAGGAGGTATTTAATGAAAATAAAGCAAAAGGTACTTAATATCGTAAATTCTAATGATTATATTCCTTTAACTTTTGATGAATTATCTTCACGATTAAATATTGAAAAAAAAGATAAAAAAATTTTTCATAAGATTATTAATGAACTGCAAAAAGATAGAAAAATTTTACTTGAAAAAAATTCTAATATAATTCCAATTACAGAGCAAAAAGCATATCCAGGAACTATTCAAGGATCTGGAAGTGATTTTTGCTATTTTATTCCTGATGATGAAAATATTGACGATATATTTATAGCCAAAAAAGATTTAAATGGTGCAATTCACAAAGACAAGGTTTTAGTTACAATAACAGTAGAAAAAAAACCTAACCGTAGTCCTGAAGGTAAAGTTTTACAAATTTTATCCAGAGAAACAAAAAAACTCGTAGGAACTTTTGATGAGGCAAAAGGTTATGGATTTGTAATTTTGGATGATAAAAAATACGGTTTCGATGTTTTTGTCCAGTCAGGTAACAAAAATGGAGCAAAAAACAACGATAAAGTAGTGGTAAAATTAATCAAAACTCCATCTAAAAAACACAAAAATCCAGAAGGAGTTATAGTTGAAGTCTTAGGAGGCAAGGACGATCCAGGAATTGACATTTATTCTATAGCGAAGACTTTTAAATTACCGTATGAATTTCCAAAGAAAGTAAAAGAACAAGCAAAGGAAATAGAACAACAGGTCGATGAATCAGAAAAGAAATCTAGAATGGATTTTAGAGATTTGTTTACTGTTACAATAGATGGATCAGATGCAAAAGATTTTGATGATGCAATAAGTATCACCAAAAAAGGAGAAAATTTTGTACTATATGTTCATATAGCTGATGTCAGCCATTATGTGAAAAAGAACACTGCACTAGACAAGGAAGCTTTTAGAAGAGGAACAAGTGTATATATGTTAGACAGGGTAATTCCAATGTTGCCTGTGGAACTATCTAATGGAATTTGTTCACTAAATCCAAATGAAGATAGACTTTGCTTAACAGTTAAAATGGAAATTTCGCCAACAGGAAAAACTCTTGACTATAAATTTTACGAGTCGGTGATTAATTCTGACTATAGATTAATCTACAAAAATGTGTCAGACTTTTTGGAAGACATAGATAATCCTTATGAAGATGAAAAACTCACAGATAACTTACTATTAATGAAAGAATTGTATGAAATTCTAAGTGCCAGAAGAAAAAAGAGAGGTAGCATTGACTTCGACTTTCCAGAAACTAAAATTATTTTAGATGAAAATTCTAAAGTAATAGATGTTACAAAAGATGAGAGAAGAATTGGAAATAAGCTGATTGAAGAATTCATGTTGATTACCAATGAAACTGTGGCAAGTCATTTCGGGTATTTGGATAGACCGTTTTTATACAGAGTTCACGAAGAGCCTGACGAAGAAAAAGTTAATACTTTTAAAAGAATTTTGTCAAACTTTGGATATCACTTAAAAGGTAAGAATTTGTACTCTAAAGATTACCAAAGAATTTTGAATGAACTAGATGGTAAGCCTGAAAAACCTCTGCTTTCATCACTTTTGTTAAGATCTATGCAAAAGGCTGAATATAGCGAAAATCCTAGCATTCATTTCGGATTAGCATCTATGTTCTATACGCATTTCACATCTCCAATTAGAAGATACCCGGATTTATTTATTCACAGAATTGTAAAGAATTTTATAAACCATAAACCAGATACTAATAACGAAAAAGAGTTCATGAAATACATCAAAGACATCGCAAAGCAATGTTCAGCAACTGAAAGAAGAGCAGAAGAAGCTGAAAGAGAAGCTATTGATATGAAATCAGCAGAATATATGCAGCAACACATAGATGAGGAATTTGAGGGAATTATTAGTTCACTTACGAAATTTGGAATCTTCGTACAACTTGACAATACTATTGAAGGTTTAGTACAATTTCAATCTATGATAGATGATTATTATGTATTTGACGAAAAAAACTACACGGTTTATGGAGAAAGAACAAAAAAATCATATCATATTGGACAAAAAGTTAGAGTTAAAGTTATAAATAGCGATAAAGACAAGCGTCAAATAGATTTTGAATTTGTAAATTAGAAAAGGAATATAATGAGTGAAATAAAATTATTAGCTAACAATAAAAAAGCACGCCACGAGTATTTTATTGAAGAAGTGTACGAATGTGGAATTGAATTAAAGGGAACTGAAGTAAAATCTATCAAAAAAGGTAAGGTTTCTATTAAGGAAAGTTATTGTATGATAGAAAACTCAGAAGTTTTTGTATATTCAATGAATGTGAGTCCGTACACAGAAGGAAATATTTTTAATGTGGATAGTTTAAGAAAAAGAAAACTTTTAATGCATAAGTCTGAAATCAGAAAATTAATCGGGAAAACAAAAGAACAAGGTTACACTTTGATACCACTAAGGGTTTATGCAAAAAATGGACTCGTAAAAGTAGAGATAGCTCTTGCGAAAGGTAAAAATTTGTACGATAAGAGAGAAACTTTAAAAAAACGTGATGATTTGAGAAATATGCAAAGAGCAATGAGAAGATAGGAGTAATAATGAGCTTTGACGGAATTGTAACAAAAGCGATAGTAGATGATATAAAAGAAAAATTAATCAATGGAAAAATCAGCAAGGTTAATCAACCAGATAAAAACGAATTGGATTTAATCATCTATAATAACAAACAAAATTATAAACTTCTTATTTCTGCATCCTCGTCTTTACCGAGGATGCATTTTACAAATGAAAATAAGAAAAATCCAATTGAAGCGTACAATTTCTGTATGCTGATGCGAAAATATTTACAAGGAGCAGTTATAACCGATATTTATCAAGAATCTATGGACAGAGTTGTAAGTATTGATATCAACTCCAGGGACGAAATGGGTTATGACATGAACTACACATTAGTTGTAGAACTTATGGGGAAGCATTCCAATATCATTTTAATTGAAAAAGAAAGTCAAATGATTGTAGATGCAATTAAGAGAATTAGTTTCGATACAAAAAGTATAAGACAAATACTTCCAAAAACTAAGTATTCATATTTAGAAGATGATAAGATTAATATTCTAAAATCGGATGATCTTCCTACTGATATTGCTGAAGGGACTACTAAACTTCAACAAGTTTTTTACAAAAACTACACAGGCTTTTCTCCAACTATTTCAAGAGAAATATGCCTAAGAGCAGATTTGGATTATAACATAAGAGTTGAAGATTTAAATGATGATGAAAAATCAAGATTTAATCAAGCATTTATTGACATTAGAGAAGATATTAGAAATTGCGATTACGAGTATTCTATAGTCATTGATGAAGATGAAAAATTAAAGGATTTTCATGTAATTAAATTAGAAAAATACGGATACCTTAAGAAAAATTTTGATGATATTCACGAAATGTTGGATTATTATTATAAAAAGCACAGTTCAAATGATTCTATTACACAAAAATCTTCTCATCTAAAAAAAATAGTTTCTAACAAAATTCAAAGAAACTCCAATAAATTGAGTAATTTAACTGTTGATTTACAAGAAGCGAAGAAAAGAGATATCTATAAAGTATACGCTGATCTTATAAGTTCAAATATGCATTTGATAAATAAGGGAATGGATAAAATAACTGTAGATAACTTCTATGATGATATGAATCCTATAGAGATTCCATTAAATCCTATAAAATCAGGCAATGAAAATGCACAAATTTATTATAAGAGATTTAGCAAATTAAAAACCAGAGAAAAAATGATTACACAAGAGCTTCCACTGATAAAACAAGAAAATGAATATTTGCTTCAACTTTTAGAAACTCTGGAGAGAATTACAGAATATCAAGAATTATCAGAGATTAAAGATGAGATGGTAAAAATAGGTTTGATAAAAAAATCTAAGAAAAAGACTGCAAAGGTAAAACCTTCAAAACCAAGACATTTTGTAACAGAAAATAATGTTGATATTTTTGTAGGAAAAAATAATTACCAAAATGATAATCTAACTTTGAAACAAGCAAATAGAGAGGATATTTTCGTTCACGTAAAGGATATGCCAGGTTCACATGTGATTATGAGAAATGAAAATTTGATTCAGAAAGATTATGATGTTGCTTGCTTCTTAGCAGCGTATTTTTCCTCAATGAGCAAAGAAAAATATGTTGAAGTAGATTATACTGAAAAGAAAAATGTAAAAAAAGCTAAAGGCGCAAAACCAGGAATGGTATTTTACAATAACTTTAACACTGTCAATGTGGATATGAGCTCTTTTAATATTGACAATATAAAAGAAATTGTTTAAAAAATGTAATAAATTATTGTAAATTCCTAGAGATTAATATACACTAACAATATCAAGGGAGGCGATAGAATGAAGTCTATGACAGGATTTGGATCTTCTAGTTTGGAATTGGAAGATTGCAGCATAGATATTGAAATCAAATCTGTAAATAATAGGTATTTAGATTTCAATTTTTCAATGCCGAGTTATTTGAATTTTATGTTGGAAGACATGAAATCACTAATAAAAAACAAGTTGAAACGTGGAAGAGTGGATGTCTATATCAAAATAAAAAAATATCAACTAGCTGTTGATAGTGTAGATATTAACTATGAATTAGCACAGAAAATTAAAGAAAAGCTTGATTCATTAAACGAAAATCTAGATATGAAATCAGACATTAATGTCAGAGATTTAGTGAAATATGATGATGTAATGTCATTTACTTACAAAGATTTGGATAATGAATTTTTGCACGATAATATTTTGAAAGTTTTAAATGAAGCTGTGAATAAAATATATTCAATGAGATCCACTGAAGGAGATAATTTGAGAGAAGATTTATCTACAAATCTCTCAAAAATAGAGGAAGAAATATCCAAAATATCAAGTTTGACTGAAAATAGTGTAAAAGAATACAGAGAGAATTTATTTAATAAAATTTCTGAATTATTGGATGAAGAAAAAATTGATAAAGACAGAATGTATTTGGAAGTCGCTTTAATGGCAGATAAAGTTGATATCAATGAAGAATTAAAAAGATTTGATTCTCATATTGTACAATTTAAATCAGCAATGGATATGAAAGATTGCATAGGTAGAAAATTAGACTTCATAATTCAAGAGATGAATCGTGAAATCAATACAATTTCTTCAAAATCAAATGATGAAAATATTTCAGTATGCGTTATTGAAGTAAAAAGTTTGATTGAAAAATTAAGAGAACAAGTGCAAAACATTGAATAGAGGGAAAATGGAAAGTTTAGGAATAGGATTTTCAAATTTAGTTAATAGCAACAGGATTATTGCAATTGTTAGCCCTGAAACAAATCCAATTAAAAGAATTGTTCAAAAAGCGAAGGAAGACAACAATCTCATCGATGTTACTTTTGGTAGAAAAACTAGAAGTGTAATAATTATGGATTCAAGTCACGTTGTGTTGAGTTGTCTTCAACCAGAGACTTTACAAATGAGATTGGATAAATCAAATAATAAGGAAGATTAAAATGAGAGACGGATTTTTATTAGTTGTTTCTGGTCCATCGGGAGTTGGCAAAGGAACTGTTTGTGAAAAATTAATATCGCAGAAAAAAGATATTGTATATTCTGTATCCGCTACGACAAGAAAAAAGAGACCTTATGAAGTAGACGGAGAAAATTATTATTTTTTGAGTTTAGATGAGTTTAAGAAAAAAATTGATCAAGGAGATTTCATTGAATATGCTAATGTACACAATAATTATTATGGAACTCCAAAATCATTCGTCTTCGACCAAATCAATAAAGGAGAGATAGTTATTTTAGAAATTGATGTTCAAGGAGCGTTAAAAGTAAAAGAAAACTATCCAGAAGCTGTTTTTGTATTCATTCTTCCACCAGATTTAATTGAGCTTAGAAGAAGAATTGAAGGAAGAAATACTGAAGATGAGGAAACAATTAATATTAGAATGCAAAACGCTAAAAAAGAATTGAGTTTTATTGATGAATATGATTATGCAGTTATTAATGAAGATGTCGATGAAACTGTAAAAAATATTGAAACTATAATTGATGCAGAAAAATTTAGAGTTGTAAAAGGAGAAAAATATGATTAATCCATCATTTAAAAAATTATCAGAAATAAATAATAGTAGATATGCACTTTGTGTAATGGTAAGTAAAAGAGCAAGAATGCTAATAGACGGAAAAGAAACTAAATTAAAAAAAGCAAAAGCCCAACCAGTTACTACAGCTTTGGAAGAAGTTATGGAAAAGAAGGTTTGGGAAGATAAATCAAATGAATAAAAACATTCTTTTAGGAGTTACTGGAGGAATTGCTATTTACAAAGTTGTGGATGTTGTAAGTAGATTAAAAAAACTTGACTATAATATTAAAATCATTATGACGGATTCTGCTTGCGAATTTGTAAGTCCAATGACTTTTGAAACGATTGGAAAATGCGATGTTAAAAACAAAATGTTTCATAACAATTCACACAAGGTTGTTGAACATATAGAGCTTGCAAATTGGGCAGATTTGTTTATGATTGCACCAGCTAGTGCGAACACGATGGCTAAAATAAATTATGGTATAGCAGATGATTTATTATCTTCTACAGCACTAGCTTATACTAAACCTATAATGTTTTGTGTAAGCATGAATACTAATATGTTAAACAATCCTGCAACACAAAAGAATATCAAAGATTTGAAAGAAAAGAAACACTTAATTATCGATTCAAATAATGGAATGCTAGCTTGTAATACAAAAGGAGACGGAAGACTAAAAGAACCTTGGGAAATTGTCGAAGAAGTTGAAAAGTACTTTTGTAAAAAAGATTTAAAAGGTAAGAAAATTTTGATTACAGCCGGGGCTACAGTTGAAAGAATTGATCCTGTACGTTATATAACGAATGATTCCAGTGGTAAAATGGGATATTCGATTGCTAAGAAAGCTTTTATGAGAGGTGCAGATGTAACAATTATTTCTGGGAAAACAACAGCAGAAAGTCCATACGGTGTTGAAAATATTAAAGTTGATTCTGCTATTGAAATGAAAGAAAAAATCGAAAGCTGCATTGAAAACTACGATTGCTTAATTATGGCGGCAGCGGTAAGTGATTTTAAAGTAAAAAATAGAAAAGAATTAAAAATAAAAAAGCAAGACGTCATCGATTCATTAGAATTAGAAGAAAATCCAGATATTTTGAAATCATTAAATAAAAAAGAAAATCAAATCTTCATAGGATTTGCTGCAGAAACAAATAATTTATTGGAAAATGCTAGGAAAAAATTAGATAAAAAAAATCTAGATTATATAGTATTAAACGATGTGTCAAAAAAAGACATTGGATTTAACTCAGAATACAATAAAGTATCTGTAATTAGCAAAGACAAAATATTAGATATTGAAAGAGATACAAAATTAAATATCGCAGATAGGATATTGGATTTGATAAAGTAGGTAAACATGTATATTGATGTTATTTTTAGAAATAAATCGAAGATGACTAACAGGCTGTACTCTTATCATTCGAATGAAGAAGTTGAAGTTGGAATGAGAGTAATAGTTCCTTTTGGTAAATCAAATATTAACAAATTGGCATTAGTGGTTAGAGTTAATGAAAACCCTAATCAAGATATTGATTACAAAGAAATAATATCAGTAGTAGATTTGAATCCTATTGTCACACAAGAATCCATTGACATAGCTTTTTTTATGATCGATAAATATTTGAGCGATTATAGTTCGGCTTTTCAAACTATATTACCACCTGGTAACTTTGAAGAATTAAAAGAGTATTTCGTTGCAAATGATAAACTGAATAATGTTGATGAAGATTTGTACAATATTCTTAAAACAAAGAAAGAATATTCGGAAATTAAGGAAATTTCAGATATTAGTCACAAAAAACTAATGGAGTATGTTAAATTTGATTTATTGAAAATGGATTTAGTGTACGATCAAAAAATTTCTCCTAAATTATTAAAATACGTAAAACTTATAGACAATAATCCAGTTATTTCAAAAAGAGCAAACGCACAACAAAAAATAGTTGATATGCTTAAAAAGGAAAGCAATATACTGTATAGCGAACTTTTAGCTAAAACAAATACGACTTCAAGTGTAGTAAAAGCACTTGAGGAAAAGAAAGTTGTTAAAATTTATTTCAAAGAAGTTGACAGAATTGTTGTAGATGACACCAAATCTTATCATAAAATAAGCCTAAATTCGCAGCAAGAAAATGCCTACAATTCGATTTTAGAAAATCAATTTAATTTGTTACATGGTGTCACTGGTAGTGGAAAAACTGAAGTTTATTTGCATTTGGTTGAGAAAATGTTAAACGAAGGAAAAGATAGCATAGTTTTGGTTCCAGAAATTTCTTTGACACCTCAAACAATTGAAAGATTCGAGGGAAGATTTCCTGGGAAAGTTGCTATTATTCATTCTAAACTAAATATTAACGAAAAATTTGAACAATTTAGAAAAATGTATAATGGAGAATACAAGATAGTGGTTGGAGCTCGAAGCGCAGTTTTTTCTCCTTTTAAAAATTTAGGCTTGATAATAATTGATGAAGAGCATGAAACAAGTTATGTAAGTGAAAAAAATCCTAAATATAATGCTATCGATATTTCTAGATTTAGAGCAGAATATAATAATGCTAAGCTTTTATTGGGTTCGGCAACTCCTGGAGTTGAAGAATACAATAATGCTTTAAAAGGTGAGTACAACCTTATCGAAATGAACAAAAGAGCAAACAACACAACTCCTGTTGATTGCACGATTGTAGACATGAGAAAAGAATTAGAGACTGGAAACATGAGAATGTTTAGTAAAGTTCTTCTCAACAAAATTCAAGAAAATTTAAACAACAAAAAACAAACTATTTTGTTTTTAAACAAAAGAGGCCACACTTCTTTTATTTCGTGTAGAAGGTGTGGATATGTATTAAAATGTGATAGCTGCGATGTATCCATGACATATCACAAAACAAAAAACAGACTGATTTGTCACATGTGTGGAAGAACTGCATTAAAACCAAAAGTATGTCCTAATTGTGGTTCGAAATTTATTAAAGAGTTTGGAGCAGGAACGCAAAAACTAGAAGAAGAAACTAGAGAGCTATTTCCAGATGCACGAATTGTACGAATGGATAGGGACACTACAAACACGAAAAAAGATTACGAAAAAATCTACGATATGATGAATAATCAAGAAATAGACATATTAATTGGGACACAAATGTTGTCAAAAGGATTTGATTTTCCAAATGTAACACTAGTCGGTGTAATGGCTGCAGATATTAGTTTGAACTTAGGAGATTACAAATCAAACGAAAAAACATTTCAATTGATAACTCAAGTAGCCGGAAGAGCTGGAAGAGCAGAATATGAAGGAGATGTAATTATACAAACTTATAAACCTGATAATTTTGCTATCACATCAGCAGCTCTTCATGATTACAAAATGTTTTATGAAAAGGAGATAAAACTTCGAAAATCATTTAATTATCCTCCTTTTTACAGGATATTAAATATCAATATTTCCAGCAGAAATCGAAATGTTGCGATGAAAAAAATCAATGAGGTTTCAAATTATGTTGCTGCATTGATTAGAAGATATAAATTATCTACAACATTGATTAATGGTCCTCATCCTTCTCCAATAGAAAGGATAAATAATATGTACAGGTTTGATTTGTACTATAAATTCCCTAATGGAGAGGATAAAATAATAGAAATAATAAAAAAAGTTTTAATAAACAATGAATACAATATTAACTTAGAGGGAATAACGCTTAAAATAACATTAGATCCTCAAAGTTATTTTTAAGGAGATAAAATGGCATTAAGACAAATTAGATTAGAAAATGATCCAATCTTGAGAAAAAAATCAAGAGAGGTTGAAAAAATAGATGATAGAATCAAACAAATCGTAGAAGATATGTTTGAAACGATGTATGAAAATAAAGGAATAGGATTGGCTTGTGTTCAAGTTGGAATGCTTAAGAGAATAGTAGTAATAGACATGCAAGATGAAGACGGGAAAATGGTTTTGATAAATCCTAAAATAATAGAAAAATCAGAAGAGAAACAAATTAATATTGAAGGGTGTCTATCTGTTCCTGGAAAAAATGGATACGTGGAAAGGCCTAAAACAGTAGTTGTAGAATACACTGATTTGGATGGAAACACTCAAAGAGTAATGGGTACTGATTACAAAGCACATTGCTTTTGTCATGAATTAGATCACTTGGATGGTGTATTGTACACTGATAAAGTGTTGAATCTTTCTGAAGAAGAAGTTGAGAGATTGAATAATGAAAAATAAAATTGTATTTGCAGGTTCGCCTGATTTTGCAGTTGAGAGTTTGCAAAGGTTATATGATAATCCAAATAACGAAATTCAATTAGTAATATCACAAGAAGATAAAAAACGAAATAGAAACAAATTTTCACCTACAGCTGTAAAAAAAAGAGCTATGGAATTGGGGATTGATGTTATCACTCCAAAAAACATCAATGATGAAGAAGTTTTCGATTTACTAGATAAACTTAATCCTGATTTTATTGTGGTAGTAGCTTATGGTCAATTAATCAAAAAAAGAATTCTTGATAGATTTAAAAACAAGATTTTGAATGTTCACGCATCAATTTTACCAAAATACAGAGGAGCTTCTCCAATTAATTATTCACTATTAAATGGCGATAAGGAGTCTGGAGTAAGTATAATGTTAGTTGAACAAGGCCTTGATACGGGAGATGTATTAGCAGTAGATAAAATTGAGCTTGACAATGAAATTATGCTTGAAGAATTACACGATAAATTAATGATAATGGGTGCTGATTTAATTAATAAAGTAATTGATGATTACCAAAAATATTTTGATTCAAGAAAAGAACAAAATGAAAATGAGGCCTCCATAGTAGGAAAAATTCATAAATCTATGGGCCAAATTAATTTTAATGAGAAATCAGATGTTATTTACAATAAATTTAGAGGATTAACTCCTTGGCCGGGGTTGTTTTTCAAATTAGAAGATAAAATAATAAAAGTTCACAATATCAACATAATAAAACAATATAATGATAATAAGAATGGTGAAGTTGTAAAGGTAGATAAAAATGGCATAAAAGTTGCTTGCGAAGATGGATTTATCATTATCACAAGATTACAACTTCCTAATAAAAAACCTCTAAATATAAGCGAATATTTAAATGGAAATTCATTTGAAGAGGGAATAATTTTGTAGGAGGAATCATTGTTTAATTTTTATTATGATAGGACTATGCTGCTTTTAATTCCAGCTTTGATATTGGCGTTTTACTCACAATACAAGGTTAGTCATACTTTTGATAAGTATCAAAAGATTACTAACTCAAAAGGTTTAACAGGAAAAGAAATGGCTAGAGTTTTACTTGATTACGAAGGTTTATCTGAAATAGAAATCGTAAATGTTCAAGGAAGCCTAACCGATTATTATGATTCATCAAATAAAGTATTAGCTTTATCAGATGAAGTTTATAATAGCCAGTCGATTTCAGCAGTTTCTGTAGCAAGTCATGAAGTTGGTCATGCAATTCAAGATAAGGAAAATTATGGTTTCTTAAGATTTAGAGAATCATTGTTTCCAGTTGTGAATTTTGCTTCGAAATCAGTGTGGATTTTAATTTTACTAGGATTTTTATTTAGCATGAGACCATTAGTAGAATTTGGAATTATTTTATTTTCTGCAACTGTTTTATTTCAATTAGTAACTTTACCCGTTGAATTTGATGCAAGCAAAAGAGCCATAAGAGCATTATCAAACGGATTATTAGCTGATGATGAAATAGAGCCAGCAAAACAAGTTTTAAAGGCTGCGGCATTGACTTATATTGCAAGTGCTTTGGTATCATTATTACAATTGGTAAGACTAATATTGATATCAAAAGATAGAGATTAACACAAATGTAAATTGAACCTAAGAATAATTATTCTGGGTTCAATTTTTTTATTTTTGTAGTTTTAGTGTAAAATATATTATGTAATGAAAATATTTAAAAGAAATGAGAGATTATGAATATTAGAAATGAAATAATTAATATTACAAATTCCATAAATAATAAATCAGGATATTCTTCTGAAATATTAAAAACCTATGATTATGGTGATTTGGACAAAAGAGATATCGCATATATTAAGAGGTGTGTTTTTACAGAGATAGAAAATAGATTTTTCATAGATTATGTAATATCTAAGTGCAGCGATTTGGAAATAAATAGACTTGATAAGTTCGTTCTGGAAATATTAAGAATGGCAACTACAGAAATACTATTTATGAAAACAGCTGATTATGCAGTGGTTGACGAGGCTGTAGAATTGGCTAGAAGCATAACAAGATACAAAGATTATGTTAATGCTGTTTTAAGAGAAGTTTGTAGAATTAATGTAGATTCTGAAGATTTAGAAGATGATATAAAATTTTCTATAAATAAGGATTTGCTTAAAATGTTAAATAAGTCTTATTCGAAAAAAACTGTTAGAAAGCTTCTTAAATCATTCTTCTATAAATCTGATTTTGTAATCAAACAAAATAAATTAAAAGAAAACAATTTAAAAATAAACCTAGAAAATCAAGGATTTGTATTAAATGATCATCCGTTTTTAAAAGACAGTTTCATTGTAGAAAATCCAGAATCTATAATAGATACGAAAGAATTTAAAGAAGGTAAATTTCTTATACAAGATGGTTCTTGTAGTTTGTGTGCAGAAATATTAGAACCGTTGGAAAACTCTATAATACTTGACATTTGTGCTGCTCCTGGGTCAAAATCATGTAATATTCAAGAAATAACAAACAATCAGTCGATTATTTATTGCAATGATATTAACCAGAATAAAATTGTTAGGATTAAGGAAAATGTAGAAAAATGTGCAGTGAAAAATGTTCAATATATGAACTTTGATGCGACTATTTTACAAAAAGATTTGATAAATAAATTTGACAGAATTTTAGTGGATGCACCATGTTCTGCCACTGGCGTTATAAATAAAAACCCTGAAATAAAGTTATTCAGAACAAAAAAAGATGTTGAAAATCTAGTAAATACACAACGACAAATACTTGAAAATTGTGAGAAATATCTGAAAAAAGGTGGCATTTTAGTTTATTCTACTTGTTCACTTTTAAAAGAAGAAAACGAAGAAAATGTTGAATTTATAGAAAATAGATTACATTTAAAAAGAAAAGACATTGAATTTTATGGAGATAAAAATGAATTTATAAAACTAATGCCTTTTCAACAAGGAACGCAAGGCTTCTTCATTTCAAAGTTTGTAAAGGACTAACAGATTACAAAACTTGAGATTTTTGATATAATTTAAATTGGTGAATAATATGCAAAAAAAAATCATCTTGGAAAACATGACTGTTGATGAACTGAAGGAATTTTTTGTTAACAATGGAGAAAAACCATTCAGAGCGTTGCAGTATTTTCAAGCTATTCATAAAAATAGAATATTCAATCCGGACGAAATGACTAATTTCTCTAATAGTTTAAGGGGAAAATTAAATCAGTACAACGATATAAAAAATTGTTCTATCATAAAAAGAATTAATTCGAAACTCGACAACACAAAAAAGTATCTTATTGAGATGAGTGATGGTAATATTGTAGAAACTGTGTTTATGCAGTACAAAACTCACACTTCAATATGTTTATCAACACAAATTGGTTGCAAGATGGGATGCAAATTTTGTGCGTCAACAAAGAAGAGCTTTGTTAGAAATTTACAACCTTATGAGATGTGTGCTCAAATTTATTTGGTGGAAAATGATTTGGATATAAGAATTAATAATATTGTATTGATGGGAATAGGAGAACCACTAGATAATTACGACAATGTTTCTAGATTTATTGATTTGATTACTGACAAAGATGGTCAAGATATGTCAATTAGAAATATAACATTATCTACTTGCGGATTGGTTGATAAAATTATTAGACTTGCAGACGATGATATAGGTATAAATATAACTATTTCACTTCATAATCCATTCGATAATGAGAGAAATAAACTTATGCCAATAGGAAACAAATACTCAATTGAAGAGATTCTAGATGCATGTGATTACTATTTCAAGAAAACTAAACGACGTATTGGTTTTGAATACACTGTCATTGAAAATGTTAATGATTCAAAAAAATACATGGATAAGTTAGTTAGTTTATTGAAAAACAGAAATTGCTTATTGAACTTGATAACATTAAATCCTATTGAAGAATTTAATCAAAAATCTCCAGATAGATATAAAATGACAGAATTTATGGAATATATGAACAAAAATAATGTAAATACAACGATAAGAAGAAAACAAGGCATTGATATAGATGGGGCCTGTGGACAATTAAGAATTAACAATATGACAAAAAGAGGTGTGAAATGAAATATGCTTCAAACACAGACATCGGCTTGGTAAGAAAGCTAAATGAAGATTATCATATGAATTATATGACTGATGATTTTAGCTTGCTTGTTGTATGTGATGGAATGGGCGGACATAAAGCTGGAGAGGTTGCAAGTAAGAAGGCAGTAGAAACAGTTGTAAATTTTGTAAAAGAAAATGAAAATGAGAAAGATTATGAGAGAATATTAACTGAGGCTATTGAATTAGCTAATGATGAAGTATTCAACGATAGTGAAAATAATTCGGAACATAGAAACATGGGAACTACGATAGTTGCATGCTTAATTCATGATGATAATGCTATTGTAGCAAATGTAGGTGATAGTAGATTATACTTATATAGAGATGAAGAATTAAAGCAAATAACTGTCGATCATTCTCTTGTAAATGACTTGTTATCATCTGGAACTATCACAGAAGAAGAAGCTGTTGATTTTGCACAAAAAAATGTTATTACAAGATCATTGGGAATTCAAGATAATGTAGATGTAGATATATTTAATATTAAACTTGTTAATGGAGATTTGATATTAATGTGTACAGATGGATTAACTTCACAATTAGAAAATGAAGACATAGTTGATATTATCAAAGAAGAATCAGATTTAGATCAAATTATTAAAAATTTGATTGATGAAGCAAATGACATTGAAGGAATCGATAATATAACTATTACGCTTTATTTATTTGAAGGGGAAAATTATGATAGGTAAAATTCTAGGCGATAGATACGAGATAATAGAAGAAGTCGGCGTTGGGGGTATGGCCAAAGTGTACAAAGCTTTGGATACTGTTTTAAATCGATATGTCGCTGTAAAAGTTTTAAAAAATGAATACATGGAAGACCAAGATTTTCTTAGAAAATTTGCCATGGAAGCTCAATCTGCTGCATCATTGACTCACGCAAATATTGTAAGTGTGTTTGATGTTGGAAGTTCTTATGTAGATGGTCGCAAATATAATTACATTGTAATGGAATATGTGGATGGTAAAACTTTAAAGGATATAATCGACGAAAAACAAGTTTTACCAATTGAAGATATCGTAAATTATGGAGTTCAAATAGCAAGCGCATTAGAATGCGCTCATAAAAATGGGATAATCCATCGCGATATAAAACCGCATAATATGCTTATTGATAAATCTAATAATCTAAAAGCTACAGATTTTGGAATTGCAAGAATTTCTTCATCAGCGACATTAACATATACTTCAACAGTTTTAGGAACTGTTCATTATATTTCACCAGAACAAGCAAAGGGTAAATTTATTGATGAAAAAAGTGATATATATTCATTAGGTGTAGTATTGTACCAAATGGCTACAGGAGAAGTTCCTTTTGATGCACCAAATGCCGTTGGAATTGCGTTAAAACATATTCAAGACCCATTGGTACCACCTATAAATCTGCGTCACGATTTGCCACAAGGACTTAATGATATCATAGTTAAAGCCATGGCAAAAGATCCTAACGACAGATTTAAATCTGCTACAGAATTAAAAGAGATGTTGAAGAATTATCAAAACTACTCATCTGATTTGTATCAAAAAACTACAAAAAATCCAATAATTAAAGAAAATGACGAACAACCTGAAGTAAAAGAAGCGATTTATAAAACTCCTATACAGTCTTCTACAAAAGACAATAAAAATAAATCTAAAAAGATTTTGTGGATTATATTACCAATCATTCTAGCTTTTTTGGTATTTGTTGCGGTGTTATTAGGTAAAAAGTATATAAACAAGAATAAACAAGACTTAGTCATAGTTCCAGCGTTGACTGGGTTAACTGAAAATGATGCATTGAATAAAGCTAAAGCTAGCAATTTGATTGCTGTAGTTTCAGAGTACAAAACCGAAAATAGTGTTGAGCCTGGAAAAGTAATAGAACAAACTCCAGAATCTAGTTCGGAAGTAAAAAAAGGAACTATTATAAAATTAGTCGTGAGCAAAGGTGAAGAACAGGTTTCTGTGCCTAATTTATCAAATATGACAATAGAAAATGCTAAAATTCAGCTCAACAAATTAGGCTTAGAAATTGGAGAAATTACTAAAGAAAACAGCGATAATTTTGAAGTTGGAAAAATTCTGAAACAACATCCAGAAGCAGGAACTAGCATAGGCAAGGATTCTAAAATTGATTTGGTAATTTCTTTAGGGAAAAAAGAAGAACTAGTAGAAATGGTTGATTTGATGGGCAGTGATATTAGTCAAGCTATTAATAAGCTAAAATCAATTGGACTAAATATAGGTAATATTGAAAAAAAATATAGTAATTCCTATGATACTAACCAAGTAATTTGGCAACAATACGATGCAGGTAAAAAATTGAAAAAAGATAGTTCTATTGATGTTATAATCAGTAAAGGCAAAAAAGATTCTGAAATGGTTGAAAGATTATTTAGAATAAGTAAACCAGTAGACAGAGGAATTTACACTGTCACTATAAAAGACGAAACAGAAGATAATATCATATATGAAGAAAACCATAAAGCTTCTGAAGGAGATATTAGAATAAAACTTAAAGTAAAACCTAAAAACGACATTAAAGTTTATATTAATGGAGAATTGATTAATGTCGGATAAAACAGGGATTATTACTAAAATTCAAAGAGAATTGTTCTACGTAAGCATTGGAAATAATGTATATCCTTCAAAAGCCAAAGGGAATTTTAGAAATAAAAAAATTACCCCTGTTGTAGGAGATAAGGTAGATATACATGTAGAAAATGGTCTTGGATTTATTTTAAAAATACATCCAAGATCTGTACTTTTACATCGACCAGAAGTGAGTAATGTAGACAAATGTTTCGTATTGAGTAGTATAAAATCACCAAATATTAATTTGATGTTATTGGATAAATATTTGTTGATGATTGAGAAAAACAACATTGATTGTGTGATTGTATTCAATAAATCTGATTTGGTATCTGAAAATGAAAGAAACTTATTCGCAGAGATATATAGAAATATTGGATACAAGGTTATATTTAATTCAAATGAATCTTCGCATGTAAATGAAGAATTATTAAAAGAATTTAAAAATCATATCAGCTGTGTTATAGGGCCAAGTGGAGCAGGAAAATCAAGTACTTTAAAAAAATTGTTTCCAAATGAGAATTTTGTTTCTGGAAAAATAAGCGAAAAAACTCAGAGAGGGAAACAAACAACTAGGCATATCGAAATTAAAATGGTTGATGAAAATACTTATGTTTTGGATACTCCAGGATTTAGTTCTTTTGATTTATCTTTTTTAAAAGATAAATCAGAAATTAAGAATAATTTCTTAGAATTTAGAAAGAACAGTTCAAAATGTAAATTTAATAATTGTGATCACATTAATGAACCAAAATGCGAAATAAAAAAACTTTTAGAATCTGGAGAAATATCTAAAAGTAGATATGATAACTATTTAAAAATTGTAGAAGAATACGAGAAAATTAGGAGGTATTAATGACTAGTTTGAGTCCATCTTTGTTAGCGTGTAATTTTTTTGAATTAGAAAAGAACTTAGATATATTAAAAAACAAAGGAATAAGATATTTACATTTAGATGTTATGGATGGAAATTTTGTACCAAATATTTCTTTTGGTCCAGCAATTATAAAACAAATCAGAGAAAAATATCCAGAATTTATCTTTGATTGTCACCTTATGGTTAATAAACCAGAGAATATTATAAATGATATATTGGATGCAGGAGCAGATATAATTACTTTTCATCCAGAAGCAACTTTTCATCCTCATAGAATAATTCAAACTGTTCATAAAGCAGGTAAAAAGTGTGGGTTAGCATTAAATCCTTCTACAGGGTTAGAATCTTGTAAATATATTATCGATGATTTAGATATTATACTTGTAATGAGCGTAAATCCAGGTTTTGGGGGACAATCGTTTATAGAAAGTCAATATTTGAAATTAATAGACGCAAGAAATATGATAAAAGCTTCAAAAAAAGATATTATATTAGAAGTTGATGGAGGAGTTAAAACATCAAATATTGATAAAGTTTTGGAAGCAGGGGCTGATTTAATCGTAAGTGGATCAGATGTTTTCAATCATAATATTGAATCACAATTAGATATTTATAATCAAAAATTAAACAGATAGGGAGAATGTTATGAACAAAAATTTGAAGTTTATGGTTGAAGGAGCTATTACTTTAGCTCTTACAGCGGTATTGAACAGTATAGTAATTTTTAAAATGCCAAGAGGAGGATCTGTTTCATTGGCAGGATACGTTCCAATCTTATTATTTGGTCTAAGATGGGGACTCAAACCTGGTATTTTAATAGGACTAATGTATGGGATTTTAGATAGCCTTGTGGATCCTTACGTTATACATCCAATACAATACCTACTAGATTATCCAATAGCTTATATGGCTCTAGGTTTATCAGGATTAGGATGTAATGAGGAAACTTTAAGTGGCAAAATTAATATTAAAATGATTTTAGCGTGTGTATTCGCGGTATTAATGAGAGGAGTAGCTGCTATATTAAGCGGATATGTATTTTTTAAAGACACATTACCAAAAGATATACCGGCTTTACTGGGATCTTTCTTGTATAATATTACTTATATCGTTCCAAATGGAATTATAGCTATAGTTGTAATTTTAATTTTAATTAAGCCTGTATCAAAGGTAAGTAAGAAATGATTGGATTGATTTGTTGCGCCGGTGAATTGTCTGATAGGATTCTTTTTGAAGAATATTACGAAAAATCAGATTTTAAAATAGCAGTAGATGGTGGTACAAAATATTTTACAGACTATGACAAAGATTTTGATTTCGCTATAGGAGATTTTGATTCTATAAAAATCGAGGATAAAAAATTTCTAGAAGTAAATAACAAGATTTATGAAAAATATAAGCGAAAAAAAGATTTTACTGATTTTGAAGCCGCAATAAATATATTAATAGAAAAAAATTGTAAAACAATATATGCCTTTGGTGCAACAGGAACAAGATTAGATCATACAATGTCGAATTTAATCTACTCAAAAAAATGCTTTGATATTGGAATTGAACTTGTATTTGTTGGAAATAATAACATTATTAAATTCTTAGGCGAAAGCACTGAATGCGTTATGAGATATGATTATATCTCTATTGTAGTATTATCGAATAATGGCATGAGAATTAGATTAAAAGGTTTTGAATACGATAGTGAAAACTTGGATGTGGATTATTGTTCAACATTAACTATTAGCAATAAAATAAAAGATAAAAAAGCATATATAGAATTAATTGAAGGATATGGTCTTTTGATTGATTCTAGAGATTAAAAAAGAGTCGAAATTTCGACTCTTTGTTTTATTCTTCTTCTGTTGTTTTGATAAATTGAGGTCTTTCAACTAAACCTGATCTTAAGCATCTTGTGCACACATTGATTCTTTTTGGTTTGCCATCAACTAAAGCTCTAACTTTTCTGATGTTAGGTGCCCAGCTTCTATTTGAAGATCTTAAAGAAAATGATCTATTATTTCCGAAAGTTCTTGATTTACCACAAATTTCACATTTTTTGGACATAATTACACCTCCTGGTTCTTTTTCAAATGTCTCTTGATATTATAGCATATTTTAAAACAGAATTTCAAGCTTTTAAAACTAAAATATGTTATAATAATATAGTATTAATATGTAAATTAGAATCTTTGACATAAAAAGAGTATAATATAATTAATTAGGTATCACAAATAGGAGGTAATATGACTACTAAAATTGATAACGAATATGGTTCAATATTAATATCAGATAATATCGTTAGAACTATTGCTAGTGAAACAGCGATGACTTGTTACGGAATTGTTGGACTAGCTTATAAAAATTTGTCAGATGGTTTTTTAATGTTACTCAACAAAGATAATATGAGTAAAGGCGTAAAAGTATATACAAAAAATAATAAAATTGTAATAGATTTGACTGTTGTTTTGGAATACGGTACTAAAATTGCTGTGGTTTGCCAAAATATTATTGATACAGTTAAATATAGTGTAGAAAACAAAACAGGTCTTGAAGTTGAATGTGTTAATGTTCTTGTTCAAGATATGAGAATAAACGAAGGAAAATAGGGGGCACAATGAAGAATGACGCAACACTGTTCAAGAATTGCCTTCTAGCGGGATTTAAGAACTTAGAAAATAAAAGGGAAATAGTTAATAGCTTAAATGTTTTTCCGGTTCCAGATGGAGATACTGGTACCAATATGACATTGACAATTAAATCTGCTATTTCTAAAGTCAATGGCGTAACTGATTTGAGCATTGCAAGTTTAGCGAAAGCTATGAGCGATGGTTCACTTATGGGAGCTAGAGGAAATTCGGGAGTAATTACTTCTCAAATTATGAGGGGTTTTTATAATGGTTTTAAAGATTATACAGAATTTAATATATTAGCATTAAGAGATGGATTTGTTGAAAGTTATAAAACTGCCTACAAAGCTGTAATGAAACCAACAGAAGGAACTATTCTTACAGTTTCTAGATGTATGGGAGAATTTGCTGAAGAAAACTACCAAAATTACGAAGATATCAAAGAATTTTTGACAGATATTATTTCTGAAGGTAATAAGGCGCTTCTTAAAACAAAAGAAATGTTACCTGTTTTAAAAGAAGCCGATGTAGTTGATGCAGGCGGACAGGGATTAATGTTATTTTTGGAAGGCGTTTTAAATTACGATAATGAAAAATTAATTTCAGAAACTGTAATCGATGAATCTTCTAGAACTATCAATGAAAACACAAATGTTGTATCTGATGAAGAAATAAAATTCGGATATTGTACTGAATTTTTCATAATGACTGATGCTGACGAAAATTCATATAGATCAAAACTTGAAAACCTTGGCGATTGTTTATTAGTTGTAAAAGGTGATGGAGTAATCAAGACTCATATTCACACTAACAATCCTGGTAAAGTTTTAGAAATAGCTTTAGAATTAGGCGCATTAAAAGATATTAAAATTGATAACATGAGATTACAACATCAAAACTTGCATTCTACTGAAGAAGAAATTAATCAAGCTTCTAGTAAACCTTCAGAACCAGAAAAAGATTTTGGATTTGTGGTTGTTAGCAGTGGGAAAGGCTTCAGCAAAGTTTTTGAGATGCTAAATGTCGATGAAGTAATAACTGGTGGCCAAACAATGAATCCATCAACTGAAGATATAGTTAATTCTATAGAAAAAGTTAATGCAAAGACAGTTTATGTGTTCCCAAATAATAAAAATATTATATTATCAGCAAATCAAGCTAAACAAATAGTTGATAAGCAAGTATATGTGGTAGAAACAAAAGCCGTACCACAATCTATTTCTGCGCTTTTGGCTTTCAACGAAGAAGCTAGTGCACAAGAAAACTTTGACAGTTTTAACGATGTAATATCTACTGTAAAAACAGGAGAAGTTACTTTTGCTGTAAAAGATTTAAATATGTCTGATATAAAAGTTAAAAAAGACGATATTATCGGTCTTGATCAAAAGAATATTAGGGCTGTCGGTAATGATATTAATAAAGTTTCAATGGATTTATTAAGACAACTAATTCAAAAAGATGATTCATTAGTCACTATTTATTACGGCGAAGGTTGTGATGAAATGATGGCCAATAAATTAAGGGATAGTTTAGAAGAAGAATATAAAGATATTGATATAGAGGTTGTTGAGGGATCTCAACCGTTATATTATTATGTATTTTCAATAGAATAACTCCTTACAAAGAATACCAAATAATAGATCGATTTTATCGGTCTATTATTTGTATTACTAATGTAAGGATTTTTTTGTGTGGTGAATTATGCAATTATCAGAAATAAAAGGAATAGGAAAGAAAAAATTAGAAGTATTAAACTCTATGGGCATTATCAATATTAATGATTTGTTGAATTACTTTCCTTACAGATACGAAAACAGATCTATTATTAAAAACATTATTGATACTAGAGATGAAGAAAATTGTGTTATAAAGGTAAAGTTTATTTCTAAACCTATAACTAAATATTTAAGAAGAAATCTAAACTTAACAACCGCTATAGCATTTGATGATACTTCAAAAATTAGCGTATCATGGTTTAATCAACCTTTTATTAGAAATCAAATTTTACCAAATACAACTTATTATCTATATGGAAAGATACAAAGAGTCCAAAATCAATTTAAAATATCTTCACCAATATTAAGTAAAACTTTTGGCGGGAAATTGGGCATAATTTATCCAATTTACAAAGTTAAAAAAGGCATAACAAATAACGATATGATTAAGTTCGTTGATTTTGCTATTAAACATTGTATTGATGAAATAAAAAATGTTATTCCGTATAGTATGATTAAAAACTATGATATTGAAAATAAAAGAAATGCGATAAAAAACATTCATAAACCAGTTGATTACGCACAATTCAAAAAAGCAAGAACAGCGCTTGTACTTGAAGAAGTTATTATAATGCAACTGGCAATGAAATCGATGAAAACTTCACTCAATCAACAAAATCATATAAAATTTCAATCAGACGAAAGTATAAATATTTTCATAAATTCTTTAAAATTTGAACTTACAAAAGGACAACTTGAAGCAATAAAAGATATCGAAATGGACATGACATCTGAAAAGAGAATGAATAGGCTGGTTCAAGGTGATGTTGGAAGTGGCAAGACAATAGTAGCGGAGGCAGCGATTTTTAAATCACATTCTAGTGGTTATCAATCTGCCTTTATGGCTCCTACAGATATCTTAGCGACACAACATTATGAAAGCTTGTCAGAAGATTTTTCAAAATTTGGAATAAAAGTTTGCTTATTGAAATCTGACTTAACAAAATCAGAAAAAGATTTTGTTCTAAAAGGAATAAAATCAGGATATTTCGATGTTATAGTAGGAACCCATGCAATAATACAAGATTTTGTTGAATTTAAAAGACTTGGACTTGTAATAACCGATGAACAACATAGATTTGGAGTGGGTCAAAGAAAAAAAATTTCTGACAAGGGACAAAATCCAGATGTTCTTGTAATGACAGCTACTCCAATTCCTAGAACTTTAGCACTTTCCTATTACGGAGATTTAGATATATCAACAATAAATGAAATGCCTAAAGGAAGAAAAATAATAGAAACATATTCTGTTGGATTTAGCTATGAAAAAAGGATAGCGGCTTTTATAAGAAAACAAGTTGATAATGGGTTTCAGGCATATATCGTTTGTCCATTGATAGAAGAATCTGAATCTTTAGAATTAGAAAATGTAACTGAACTTTACAATAGGCTTACTAGTGAGTATTTTTCAGATATAAATGTTGGGATGTTGCATGGAAAAATGAAATCCTCGGAAAAAGAAGAAACTATGAAAGATTTTGTAGACGGTAAAACAAAAATACTTGTATCTACAACTGTTATTGAGGTTGGAGTTAATGTTAGAAAAGCAAATGTAATAGTTATTTATAACGCTGAAAGATTTGGACTTTCACAACTTCATCAACTTAGGGGAAGAGTAGGTAGATCATCAGATCAATCTTATTGTATTCTGATAAATAATGCACATTCTGATGAGCAAATGGAAAGAATGAATATTATGGTCAAGACAAATAGCGGATTTGAACTATCACAAAAAGATTTGATGATGAGAGGTAGTGGTGATTTATTAGGAACTAGACAATCAGGAATACCACTTTTAAATATCGCAGATCTTGAAAAAGATTATGATTTGATAGAAAAAGCAGCGGTGATAACTGATTATATCTACACTAATGATTTGTTAAAAAATAAAGAATATAGTTATTTAAATAAAGAAATAAACAAATTTAAAGATAAATTATTAGAAAATGTAATTTTTAATTGAGGTGAGAAATGAAAGTTATTTCAGGAAAAATGAGAGGTATGAACTTAAATACTGATTTAGATAGATTTACAAGACCAACTGAAGGCAAAATAAAAGAAGCTATATTTAGCGTGATATTTCAGGTAAAACCAAATTCTAAAGCATTGGATTTATTTGCTGGAAGTGGAGCGGTTGGGATAGAATTCATAAGTAGAGGTTGTGATTTGGTAGTATTTAGTGAAGCTTCTAGTGATAACATAAGATGTATTAATGAAAATATTGAACATACGAAATCACAAGAATTTACAAAAGTATTTAAGGGAGATTTTAAGAAAAATATATTGAATATCAAGAGGCAAGGAATAAAATTCGACTATGTTTTTATAGATCCTCCATACGAAAGACTAAATTATTACAAAGAATCAATTCAAATGCTCTTAGATAATGATATTTTGAATGATGATTGTCTTGTGATATTAGAATCAGAAAAAGAGTTGCCAGATGAATATTTTGGTTCTTTGAATTTGGAAAAGCAAAAACAATATGGAAAAAAGAAAAATATTTATTTTTTGAGGAAAGATAATGAATAAAACAAAAGTTTTATATCCAGGTAGTTTTGATCCGATAACAAATGGGCACATGGATATCATTGAAAGAAGCGCAAAGATTTTTGAAGAAGTAAATGTAGCTGTTGTAAAAAATATTCAAAAGAAAAGTACATTTACGCTAGAACAGAGAGTTGAAATGATTGAAAAAGCTTGTAAACATTTATCTAATGTAAAGATCCATCAATTTGAAGGATTGACTGTAGATTTTGCAAAACAAATAGGATGTAGTACAATTATAAGGGGACTACGTGCTGTAAGTGATTTTGAGTCAGAAATGCAAATGTCATTGGCTAATAAAAAGTTAAATGATGAATTAGAAACATTATTTCTAGTTGCAGATGGAAAGTATGCATTTCTTTCGTCTTCTATAGTAAGGGAGATAGCTTCATATGGCGCTGATATCTCAGAACTTGTTCCAGAAAATATCGTTGAGGATATAAAGCGAAGATTTAACGATAAATAAACGCTTTATCTTGAATTAATTTGATATTTTTATTATAATAATTATAAGAATAATTAGCTCAATGCGGGAGGGTTACATGGATATTATTAAATTAATAGAAGAAATGGAAGACATACTTGATGAAGCATCAACAGTTCCATTTTCTAAAAAGGTTATGGTAGAAAGAGAAGAACTTTTATCAGTTTTAAAAGACATGAGAGAAAATCTACCAGAAGAAATCAAACAAGCTCAATGGACTAATGCTGAAAAGAATAGAATTATTGATGAAGCTAACAGAGAGTCTGAAAATATTAGAACTCAAGCTTATAAAGAAGCTGAAAAAATTGACCAAGAAGCTCGTAACAGATTTGAAACAATGGTAAATGAACACGATGTTACTATTGCAGCTCAAAAAAACGCGGAAGAAATTACTTCTCAAGCCGAAAACAATGCTAGACTATTGAAGAGTCAATCTATTCAATATATCGATGAAATGTTAGAAACAACACAAGACAAATTACACAATTTATTGGACGAATTACAAGAAAATAGAAACGAATTAAAAGGCTAATAAAAAGCTTGGTAGTTTAAACTACCAAGCTTTTTAAGTATTATTTTAATAAATTATCTGCGAATTTTTTGATGTCATTAGTAGAGTTTTCATCTGGTGCATCGTAACAAATTACAGTGTCAATAACATTTAAATTATTTTTAGCACATCTTTCTTTCCAAAATCCCATCCATTCACCGTTGTTCCATTCGTATGATCCGAATAAAGCGATTTTTTTATCATTTAATTTGTTTTCTAAATCAGAAAACATTGGTTCAAATGATGTATCCTCTAATTCTTCGTCTCCCATAGCAGGGCATCCGAAAGCAATTACATCGAAATTATCGATATTGCAGTTTTGATAATCATCACTAAAAACCATTTCAACTTTAGAACCCTTTGACTCACACTCATCTTTAATTATTTGAGCCATTTTTTCAGTGTTACCAGTTTGTGACCAGTACAAAATTAATAAATTCATAATTTACTCCTTAAAATAATTTATTATATCAAACAAGTTATTTCCTTGTAATGATAGCCTTTTTGTTATTTGCTTAGCGTAGTCATATTTTTTAAAAATATTTTTTGCTCTCTCAACATCAGAATATACTTTCCATTTTCCAGATATACATTCATTTTTTCCATTGTAATTTATAAATCCAAGCACATCTTCATATGGATACCCTAAGAAAAATCCGATTTCATGAGGGAATTCATTTTCAAGCAATCTTTTCTTTAAAAAATTTATGCTGCTATTAAAATTATCCACAGGATAACCATAACTTTCTAAAGCTTTTTTTAGCCTCTTATCATTATAGTTTTCTATTAAATTGTAATTTATTAAGTACAGCAATAACTTTTTTTCAGTTTGCTTTAAAATAATTAAACTAAAATTATATTCAGATAATTTTTCATTTAATTTTAATATGTCTTCAAATATGTTTTCTGTATAATCGACGTTTATCATATTCGCAAATTTGAGATTACTAAGTGTGGGATAACAATGTTCTAATAATATGTCTTGTAACATAACCACCTCTATAATAAGTATTGATAATTGATATCATAAAAATTATAACACATGATTTTGTAGAAATCAATATTGATTATCAATTAAATTCTAAGTAATTTGTGGTATAATATTTTTGTGCATTAATGGTATATGAAATATCTTGATAATATCGAATGTGTATGTTATATTTTATATATCAACTTAATTGAAATGAGGTGGATAAATGAAGACTGTTTTTTCAGTAATTTTAGTTATTGCTAGTATCGTAATTATATTTGCGGTAATGAGTCAAGAAACTAAATCAGAAGGGATGGCAGCGTTAACAGGCGAAACTAATGTCGGAGGACACGGTGGAAGATTAACTAAGGATAATTATATCAACAGAGTCGTAGTTGTATCATCAGTTATATTCTTAGTTTCAGCTTTGGCGTTAGCATATATAAAATAATTTAATAGTTGAAAGGAGTAAATCATGGACAATATGTATTACTATTTAGCTATTGCAGCAGGTATTATCGCTTTATTATTTGCTGCAATAAAGTTTAGTAGCATAAGTAAAAAAGGTGCTGGTAATGAAAGAATGAAGGAGATATCTGGATTTATTCATGATGGAGCTATGGCTTATCTTTCTCGTCAATACAAAGCACTTATTATTTTTGTTGTTGTAGTATGCGTAATTTTAGGTGTTGCAATTGATTATAAGACAGCAATTTGTTTCTTAGCTGGTGCTATATTTAGTGTACTTGCTGGATATATTGGAATGCAAGCTGCTACAAAGGCAAACGTTAGGACCGCTAACTCAGCAAAAGAAGAAGGAATGAACGGAGCATTAAACGTTGCATTTTCAGGTGGAGCAGTAATGGGAATGTGCGTTGTTGGATTAGGAATTTTAGGTATAACTCTTTCTTATATTATTTTCCAAGACGCAGAAATAGTTACTGGATTTAGTTTTGGTGCTTCTTCAATAGCATTGTTTGCCAGAGTAGGTGGCGGTATTTACACTAAAGCTGCCGATGTTGGTGCAGACTTGGTTGGTAAAGTAGAAGCAGGTATTCCTGAAGATGACCCTAGAAACCCTGCAGTAATTGCAGATAACGTTGGTGATAACGTAGGGGACGTTGCAGGTATGGGAGCTGACTTATTCGAATCTTATGCCGGTAGTATTTTATCAGGGATTACATTAGGTTTATTAGCTTACAAAGAAGCAGGTGTGTCTTTCGCAATTGCAATAGCAGCTATAGGAGTTATTGCTTCTATTATAGGTGTATTTACAGTAAGAGGAGGAAAGGATCCTCAAAAATCTTTAAATACTGGTACTATTATTAGTTCTATTTTAGCAATCGCAGGATCATTCTTCTTATCAAGAACTATTCTTGGTAACAATAATGCGTTCTTCTCTGTTTTAGCAGGTATTTTAGTTGGATTGATAATTTCTCAATTTACAGAATATTACACATCTGAAGACAAAAAACCAGTTCAAAAAATAGCTGAAGAATCTGAAACGGGTTCATCTACTAACATTATTTCAGGATTAGCTACAGGTATGAAATCAACAACTGGCCCTATTATTGTTATAGCTATTGGTATAATTGTTTCATTCTTTGCATCAAATGGTGCAACTAATCCTACAGAAGGTTTATACGGTATTGCAGTAGCAGCTATTGGTATGTTGTCAACTTGTGGTATGACAATTGCTGTAGATGCTTACGGTCCAATAGCCGATAACGCTGGTGGTATTGCAGAAATGTGTGAATTACCAGAAGATGTTAGAAATATTACAGATAAATTAGACTCAGTTGGTAATACAACTGCAGCCATTGGTAAAGGATTTGCAATTGGTAGTGCTGCATTAACAGCTTTGGCACTATTTGCATCATACACTGCCGTTGTAGGATTAAAACAAATCAATGTAACAAGTCCTGAAGTAGTAGCTGGTATGTTCATTGGTGGTATGTTACCATTCTTATTCTCAGCGTTAACTATGGATGCTGTAGGAACTGCTGCAAATGATATGATTGTAGAAGTTAGAAGACAATTTAAAGAGTTCCCTGGAATAATGGAAGGCACTCAACAACCAGATTACAAAAAATGTGTTGATATTTCTACTGGAGCTGCATTAAGACAAATGATAGTACCTGGATTATTAGCTGTAATATGTCCTGTAATAATGGGATTCCTATTAGGTGCAGAAGCTCTAGGAGGACTTTTAGCAGGTTCACTTGTAACAGGTGTTTTAATGGCGATATTTATGTCAAACAGTGGTGGAGCATGGGATAATGCTAAGAAGTATATTGAATCAGGTCAACATGGTGGAAAAGGATCAGATGCTCATAAAGCAGCTGTTGTAGGAGATACTGTAGGGGACCCATTCAAAGACACATCAGGCCCATCATTAAATATCCTAATTAAATTGATGACAGTAGTTTCATTAGTATTTGCACCATTAATTGCTCAACATGGTGGAATAATATTAAATTTATTCTAAATAATAAAAAATTTTTTAAACGGAATGAAATCTGTACTTTACAGATACATTCCGTTTAATTTTGTTTTATTTTAATTCTAAATTATTGTATAATATTAGTATGTATAATTTTAGGAGGATTAAATGGACGAAGTCGGGCCCAATCTTTTTATAGAATTGGTAATTTTATTGGTACTCATAATAATTAATGCTTTTTTTTCAGCAAGTGAAATAGCTATAGTATCTTGTGACAAAAATAAGCTTAGAGCTATGAGTGAAGATGGTAATGATAAAGCAAAATTAGTTTTAGAACAATTTGAAAAACACACAAAATTTTTATCTACTATTCAGGTTATTTTAACTTACATTGGATTTGTTGCTGCTGCAATATGTTCCTCTAGTTTAAGTGGGAGTTTGAGTAAAAAATTAGTATTTTTAGGACTAAATAACTCCTTGACTTATTGGTTATCAGTTTGTATAGTACTTTTAGTTTTGTCATTTTTGTATATTTTGTTTGGACAATTGATTCCGAAAAGGATTGCTTTAAGTGTTGCGGATTCTTTTGCACTATTTTCAATCAGTGCTGTAAAATTTGTTTATTTTATCTTGAAACCATTTGTTTTCTTACTTTCAAGGGCAACAAAGCTTATATTAAGTATAATTGGAATTAAAACCTTGAATGTTGAAAGCAAGATAACTGTTGAAGAAATAAAGTCAATGGTAGAAGTGGGAAAAGAACAAGGTATTATAAATTCAAATGAAAAAGACATGATTGATGCTGTTATAAACTTTAATGAAAAAACTGCTGAAGAAATTATGACAGCAAGGACAGAAGTTTTTGCTATCGATCTTGAAGATTGTATCGAAGATTACTTGGATAAATTAATGGAACTTAAATTTTCAAGAATTCCAATTTATGAAGGTGATATTGACAATATTCTAGGCATTATTTATATTAAAGACTATATGAGCGAAGCTTACAAACTTGGATTTAATAATGTAGATTTAAGAAAAATTTTGAAACCTGCGTATTTCATATCTGAAACTAAAAATATTAATGATTTATTTTCAGATATGAAAAAGAAGAGAATTCATATGGCAATACTAATTGATGAGTATGGTGGATTTTCAGGAATTGTATCAATGGAAGATTTGATTGAAGAGATAGTTGGAAATATTGAGGATGAATATGATCATGAGGCACCAGATATTGTTCAAGTAGATAAATTCAATTATATCGTGAAAGGAAGTACTTCTATAAAGGAAATTAATTCTAATATAGGACTTGAAATTGATGAACTCTCTGACGATTACGATACATTAGGCGGTATGCTAATAAATCGATTAGGATATATACCTGAAGATGGGTTTAAAAGGAAAATTGATATTGATGGAGTTTTGTACAATATAATTTTTGTAGAAGATAAAAGGATTAAAAAGGTAAAAATTACATTACCTAAGAACTTTTTTGAACAGGTGAGTAAATGATTATTATAAAAAATAAAGACGAAATAGAAAAAATGGACATTTCTGGAAATGTAATTTCGGGTATGCACGAAGCGTTAAGAGAATATGTTAAACCGGGATTAACTACAATGCAAGTCAATGATTTTTGCGAAAAATTTATTAGGAGCAAAGGAGCAATTCCTGCTCAAATTGGTTATGAAGGGTTCCCATATGCTACATGCTGCTGTGTCAATGACGAAATATGTCATGGATATCCATCTGATTATGTTTTAAAATCTGGAGATTTGCTAAAAGTAGATACAGTGGTTGAATTGAATGGCTGGATGAGCGATTCATGTTGGAGCTATGCCGTTGGTGAAGTTGATGAAGAAACTAAAAAGCTAATGGAAGTTACAAGAGAGTGCATGTACGAAGGAATTAAATTAGCCGTTATTGGCAATAGATTAGGTGATATCGGAGCAAGAATTCAATCTATTGCTGAAGCAAATGGTTATTCAGTAGTACGTGAATTTACAGGACATGGAATTGGTAGAGGCATGCATGAAGATCCAATGGTTCTTCATTACGGAAAAGAACACAGAGGTCTTAGATTACAAGAGGGAATGGTATTAACTATCGAACCAATGATAAATATGGGAACTCATAAGTTGAAAATTGATAAAAATGGATGGACAGCAAGAACTATTGATGGTAAAAAATCATGTCAATATGAGCATACACTAGCGATCACTAAGGATGGTCCAAGAATTTTGACAAAACAACAAGGGCAATAAAAAATAGAGAATATTTTGGGGTTACCCGAATATTCTCTATTTTTTTATTACTGGAAAATCATAAAAATCATTAACTTTTCTTGTCGAGTAAATTAGTCTGCTGACTTTTATATCAAATTCAAATAACTTTTGGTAATCCTCTGATAATTTTGAAAAATCTCTGGTAAGTGAACAAATTTTACAATTTTTATTAATCATAGATAAATCGAAATTTTTATTAAATCCTAATAAACGGATTGCCTCGATGTCTTTTTTCAAGATATCATCGACAAATTCTTTCTCAACTCCTAAAATATAATTTAAAATCAATCTCTTAAGACGATTTTGCGAATACTTTCTATTTTTAATATTTTCAAATAAGGCATGATAATTTTTATCCAGGCCTTTGGTTAAAAGATTTTCTAAACCTTTCTCATATCCTGTAATATTATCTAATTTATATTTTTCTATTAATAATTTATATGATAATATATCCAAAAGCTTATTATTAACTTCAATATAACTGTTTTTTAGAAATTTATACGTTAAAGTTGGAATTTTGCTTTCGCATTGATCTAATAATTCTATATTACTTCTAATAGAAGATGCGCTATAAGATATATTTTCAATAGAATTTGAATTATAATCGCTGTTAATCCTTTTAATTGGAAGTATTTTACAATTAGAGTTTATTTTATCTAATGATTTTATATACTCCAATGCAAGAATATTGTTTGATCTGAATATTTCATCGGAATAATCCATATAGTTTTGTTTTGAAAATTCCATTATACTTTTGTTATATGAAAGATTTTTATTGTCACAAATAAATTGCTCAATGTTATCATTGTTTTCTAGAAGAAAATTTTTAAAAGAAATAAGATCTTCGATTTCTGATTCAATTCCAAAGGATACGTAGTCGCATCCAATAGCATCAATGATTTTAATAGCATAATATCCAAAATTTTGTGCTGATTGTAATGAGAATACAGAAGGAATTTCAATCACACTGTCTATTCCATATTCCAAAGCAATTTTAGTTTTATAAAGTTTGTCTAAAACAGAAAACTCTCCACGTTGTACTAAATTACCGCTCATAATTGCAATTAGGTTAGCTTTTGGAAAAACTTTCTTGATTTCTTTTATTTGATGTAAATGACCAAAATGAAACGGATTGTATTCACATACTATAGCAATATTCATAATTTTCTAATCCTTTCATATACTTTTTTCTTATGTTGTATTATAATTGATATTGGTAATATAGTAAATAAAAAAGGGGAGATTTTATGGATATAAGATTTGTTAAAGGCAATATTTTTGAGCTACAAAGTGATGCAATTTTATATTTTATAGAAAACTCACTTCTAGAAGAGAATTCAAAAAAATTAGTTGAAAAAGCTGGAGAAAGAATTTTGGAGCCTCTTACAAAAATAAGTGGGATAGAAAAAGGTGAATGCAAAATTATTCCTGCTTTCAATTTAATATCGGATTATGTTATATTGGCAAATTTGCCAGAAAATTTAAAAGATTACAACAAAAATATTTTCAAAAACTTAATTTATAACGTTTTTTGCGAAATGAAAAAATTTGAAATACATTCTCTTAACATAGATTATTCTTTTTTAACTGAAAAATATTCTAGTGAATTTGTTAATCTGATAAATGAAGTTATAGACGAGAAATCATTGAGAATTAGCGATTTTCTTGTGTTTATGTGCAAAAGTTAAGAATTGACTTTTAACTTAAATTACTCTAAAATAATAATATGTCCAATGACGAAAGGTAGTGATTAATATTTTTCCGGAAACTCATAAGAGAATTGTTAGAGAAATAAATCAAGACATTAAGGATTCCTATGGAATCAATTTAAATATAAAAAAGTTAGAATGGGGAGCTGTTAGTCCAGATATTTTACCAAAATATAAGCTAATACGCCATTATAAAGAAGAAAGTATAAATTATATTGTTAAAGAAATTATCACTATAATTTATCTTTTTCAATTTACAGATTTAACAAGATTAAACTCATTGCAAAATAAGATTTTAAGTACAAAACTTGGAGTAATAAGTCATTATCTAAGTGATTATGTGTGCCTTCCACACGCAAAAAGATGGAGATGTAATCAGCATCTAAAAGATCACATGAATTACGAAAGAGTTTTGAATAAGATATCTCAAAATCATGTATTTAACAAAAAAGCAATAAAAACTAGTCGAATAAACATAGATAACGATGAATGCGTGATGTTAAAAACATTGGTTAAAAATTATATTGAAGATATAGTCGATGAATATAGCATGTCAGAAGGTAAAACTAGGGATTTGGACTTTGCGTATGGTTTGAATTATTCTATCTTCTGTTTTATTTTTGAAACCATTGAAATATTCTCTACAGAAAGATACTATCAAAAGTCCTTTGTTTTTTAAATATAATTAGGAGTACAGTTATGTATAAAGCTTACAACATGAACAATTTAAAGAAAAAGCTTGAAAAAAAATTTCTTTTTGAAGACGATTTATTAGCTTTATACTTAATGCTTGATATTGTTCAACAAGAAAACAAAATACAACCGTGTTATGTTAAATATAATGCTATTAATAAGATAAACAACGTTTTAAATAACCATCTTTCCTATAGAAATGATAAAGATAATATTATTAAAGCCGTTTTTGACTTAATCTCAGAAGATATTAATAAAATTGAGTTTACTTATTATCTTCAAGCATACACTGAAGGTTTCAATAATAAATATATAAGCGATGAACTAGAGTTTTATGTATTAAGGCATATTCCGGCATCAACAATAAAAAAATCTGATATTCTTCTTCATAATACTGAAAGTAGAAGTGCTAAATTTTTAAAAAGCAAAATGATTTGCTCTATTAAAAACAAATCAAATGCTTTTAGAGTACAGGATTCAATAATAGATAATTATTGCGAAAATATTTTAAAAGACAAAATATTTAGCATTAATAGCAAAATGGATAAACAATTGGTGATGAAATCTATTAACGACAGTATTGTGATTTCTGAAGAAAAATTTTTGAATATGTGGCAATTAGAAAATTTGTACAAAAAAATTGTTAAAACTTTGAAAAATGTTTTAAATAATTCAATAGAAGATGCATTGTGGTATGGGTTGAATGACAGAGTATTGCAAAGGTATAAGTAATTTGTAAAGTTAGGTTTAAATTGTTGTAAAAAAATTTGACAAAACAAATTTAATAGTTTATACTTATTAAGTAATGTTTGATACATTAAGCCCAGATAGCTCAGTCGGTAGAGCAAAGGACTGAAAATCCTTGTGTCGCTGGTTCGATTCCGGCTCTGGGCACCAAAATGTGTGCGGAAGTGGCTCAGTGGTAGAGCATCGCCTTGCCAAGGCGAGGGTCGCGAGTTCGAGTCTCGTCTTCCGCTCCATATGGCGACATAGCCAAGTGGTAAGGCAGAGGTCTGCAACACCTTCACCCCCAGTTCAAATCTGGGTGTCGCCTCCAAAGGAAAGTTTATTATAGACTTTCCTTTTTTTTATATGCTAAGGAGTTATTATGATTTTTATTGATTTATTGAAAGATGAACACTTCGAAGAGTTATCTGATTTTGTATATAAACTTAGAAACAATATCTTATGTCAAAATAAATTTGATTCAAATATAGCTAAGAATAGATCTACTATACTTAAATCTATGAAAAAACAAATACTAGAAAAAAATCATTTCGTGATTTACGAAGAGGATAAATTGATAGGATATATAGTGCTAGATTTTGAAGATAATGAATTAATTATTAATGAGATTTATTTTGATAAGATTAATAACTCAATACTTTTTAAGGTTTTTAGATTTTTAATGGATTATGCAGTTTCAAATTTATTTGATATAATTAAATTTAAGTTTAAAGGATTTATTTTTGATGAAATTATTAAAGAACATTTGGACAATCAAAATAGATTGGAAATAAGAAATGATATATTTGAAGAATTTCGTAAGAAATTTGCAATAGTTAGTTTTAAATCTAAGGATGGATTAATAAAGTTTTTGCAAGAGAGTAGTTACGATATTATTTACAGTTTTAATAGCAATAAATTGGATAAAAAAGTATGTGACCATGTCGATATGCAAATTAGAAAAATAAACGATAATACATTTGTTTGTTCCCAAGAGTCATATAATCATTACAGGGCATATCTTCCAAATTATATAACATTATACGTAACAGAATTTGATATATCAGATAAATATCCAAAAGATTGCTTGTTGAATAACTTTTCGATTAAGAATCATTTGATATGTAATAAAAAATCTATTGATCCTGTTATCTTGAAACTTCTTAAAGACGAGAAAATAATAATGGTAAATCAGGGATATTCCAAATGTTCAACAATAGTTACTAATAATTTTGTGATTACAAGTGATAAATCTATATTTAATAGTGTTCAGAAGGAACATATTGAGGCTTTTTTGATAGATTCTGGTGAAATAAAACTAGAAGGTTATGATACAGGATTTATTGGTGGAACTTGTGGATATAGTTCTGATTTGGGGCTTGTATTTTATGGTAATCTTGAAAAGTACAAATATAAAGAAAAACTTATTGAAATTTTAAATAAAGAAAAGATAAAATATTATTATCCAAAAGATGATGATTTTATAGATCGTGGATCTATAATCTTTAATTAATAGGAGGTTAATTATGATTCAACCATCTACATTACCTGGAATGATGGAACTTCTTCCTGAAGACCAATTGGTATTTGATACAATTAAAAGAAAAATAGAAGATGTTTTTATTAAAAATGCATTTTTCTCTATTGATACACCAGCTATAGAAAAACTTGACGTTTTACTATCTAAAGGTGGAGGAGAAACTAGTAAGCAAGTTTTCAGAATTGACAATAGCAAAAAAAATCAAGGATTAAGATTTGACTTAACTGTGCCACTTGCAAAATATGTTTCAATGTACATGCAAGATTTAGCGTTCCCATTCAGAAGATATCAAATAGCAAAAGTTTACAGGGGAGAGAGAAATCAAAAGGGTCGCTACAAAGAATTTTATCAATGTGATATAGACATAATTGGAAATGAAAAATTAAGCTTATATAATGATGCAGAAATAGTAAAATGCATGTATGAAGCTTTAAAATCTATTGATGTTCCAGAGTTTGAATTTCAATTTAATAATAGAAAAATATTAAATGGATATTTTTCATACCTAGGCATCGATGATTTTGAATCATGTTTGCGAGTAATCGACAAGCTAGATAAAATCGGAATAGATAATGTAAAAGAAGAACTATCTAAAATAAATTTGGATGCATCAAAAATTGATACTTTATTAAAATTTTTAGAAATCGATGGAACTAACCAAGAAATAATTGAAAAACTTGAATCATTAAATATCGATAACGAGTTATTTACATGTGGAGTTAATGAATTAAAATTTGTGTATCAAGATATTTTATCATTGGGTGTAAATCCAGAAAATATTAAAATAAATTTATCTATAACAAGAGGACTTGATTACTATACGGGTTCTGTATTTGAAACATTTTTTAAAGATTATCCTGAAATTGGATCTATTTGTTCTGGCGGAAGATATGATAGTTTAGCTAATAATTTTACTAAGAGTAAGTTGCCGGGAGTGGGCATGAGTATTGGATTGACTCGATTATTTTATCAACTTCAAGAATTAAATTTAGTAAAAGGAAAACAAACTAATTTTGATTGCATTATAATCCCTATGAAAGGCTACGAAAAAAACGCAGTAAAACTTATGAATGATTTGAGAAACTCTTCTGTAAAATGCATGAGTTATCTTGAAGATGATAAATTAAAAAAGAAATTTAATTATGCTGACAAATTATCCGTAAAATATGTTATAATAATAGGACAGGATGAAGTTGAGCAAAATAAATTCACTTTACGAAACATGGAAAATGGTAATCAAGAATTATTAGAACTTAACGAAATTATAGAAAAGTTAAAATAAAGGCTATGAAAAATCCCAGTAGGCATATAAGAACTTTCAGAGAGAGTAGAACTTAGGCTGAAATTCTATTTAAGAGATCAGTATGCTGAATACTAATTTGGAGCCGATTATTTAAATGAGAAAAAATTAGGGTGGAACCACGAGACACTTGTCCCTATCAGGGGATGAGGGTCTCTTTTTTATTAGGAGGTATTTATGTTTGAAGTAAAATTAAAAGATGGATCCGCAAAAGAATTTGATGGAGAAATAAGTTTATTAGATGTTTGCAAATCAATATCTGAAGGATTAGCAAGAGACTGCGTTGGAGCAGTTGTAGATGGTAAAATAATGGGATTAATGGAAACTATTGATTCTGATTGTGAAGTTCAATTCGTAAAATTTGATGATGATGAAGGAAAACAAGTTTTCTGGCATACTTCATCACACTTAATGGCCTATGCTATTCAAAGATTGTATCCGGGCACAAAATTTGCAATTGGTCCTTCAATTGATTCTGGATTTTATTATGATTTAGATACAGATCATAAATTTGTACCAGAAGATTTAGAAAAAATCGAAGCTGAAATGAAAAAAATAGTTAAAGAAAATCCTAAACTAGTAAGAGTTGAAATTTCTAGAAAAGAAGCATTGGAAAGATTCAAAAATGAAGGACAAGACTATAAAGTAGATTTAATAGAAAATTTTGATGAAGATGCTACAATTACTTTATATGAAATGGGAGATTTTGTGGATTTGTGCAGAGGACCTCATTTATTGGATGTAAAAAACATTAAAGCATTTAAATTATTATCAATCGCAGGTGCATACTGGAGAGGCGACGAAAATAATAAGATGCTTCAAAGAATTTACGGTATTTCATTCCCTAAGAAAAAACTATTAGATGAATATTTGGATAGAATGGAAGAAGCTAAGAAAAGAGACCATAGAAAAATTGGTAAAGAAATGGGATTATTCTCAATTCAAGAAGAAGGACCAGGTTTTCCATTCTTCCATCCAAATGGAATGGTTGTTTTAAACGAATTAGAAAAATTCCTAAAAGAACAACTTTTAGAAAGAGGATATGGCCAAATTAAAACTCCTTTAATATTAAATGAACATTTATGGCATCAATCAGGACACTGGGACCATTACAAAGAAAATATGTATTTTACTAAAATAGATGGTGAAGATTATGCAATCAAACCAATGAACTGCCCAGGATCAATTTTAGTTTACAAAGATGAATTGCACAGCTATAGAGAGCTTCCAATTAAAGTAGCAGAATTAGGTCAAGTTCACCGTCATGAGTTATCAGGTGCATTACACGGTCTATTTAGAGTAAGAACTTTCGTGCAAGATGATGCTCACGTATTCTGCTTACCTGAACAAATAGAAGACGAAGTAAGTAAGATAATTGATTTCTGTGATTACATTTATTCTAAATTTGGTTTTAAATATGAAGTTGAATTATCAACACGTCCTGAAGATTCAATGGGCTCAGACGAAGATTGGGACTTGGCAATAAGTTCTCTTAAGAATGCATTAGAACATAAAGGTCTCCCATACAAGATTAATGAAGGAGACGGTGCTTTCTACGGACCTAAAATAGATTTCCATTTGGAAGATGCAATTGGTAGAACTTGGCAATGTGGAACTATTCAATTAGATTTCCAAATGCCAGAAAGATTTGATATGACATACATTGCAAGTGACGGATCTAAAAAACGCCCAGCAATGATTCATAGAGCTATTTTAGGTAGTGAAGAAAGATTTATGGGAATATTGATTGAACATTATGCAGGAAAATTCCCACTATGGTTGTCACCAGTTCAAGTAGAAATACTTCCTATTAGTGATAAATTTAATGATTATGCTTATGAATTACAACAAAAAATGAAAGCCCGTGGATTGAGAGTAAAAGTCGATGATAGAAGTGAAAAAATCGGACTTAAAATTAGAGAATCTCAATTGAAGAAAGTAAATTATTCATTAATAATTGGACAAAATGAAATTGATAATAATGAAGTATCAGTAAGAAAAAGAGATATTGGCGATGTAGGATCTAAAAACACTGATGAATTTATCAATGAATTAGTAGATGAATATCAAAATAGAAAATAATATTTAAAAATTTATTTTCAAATAAAAATTTGCTCTGAGTTTTTCAGAGCAAATTTTTAATAGAAGGAGGCAAAATGTACAAGAAATTTTATTGGTTTCTAAAATATTATAAAAACAAATTAATTCTTGCCATTACATTTCTTTTATTAAGCGACCTAGTGGGATTAATTCCTCCGTATATTACTGGTAAGTTAACAGATAGAGTATTGAACGATTCTATAAAATTAAAGCCTTTTTTAATTATACTTTTAATAGATGTTTTAATAATAGGAATAAAATATTTTTTTGCGATGGGTTGGTGCTATTATACTTTCAGGGCATCAAATGAAATAGACTATGTAACCAGAAATAGACTTATGGATAAGTATTTAAACGAATCTATGAAATACTTTCAAACTTTTAAAACTGGAGAATTAATGAATAGGGCTACTGGAGATGTTAATAGTCTAAGTGATTTGATGGGATTCGGAACGCTTACTTTCTTTGATTCCACAGTTTTTCCTTTATTTATTATAATTATAATGATGATCGTTGTTGACGTCCGTCTAACACTTGTTTCTATAATACCACTTCCCATATTAGCGTTTTTGTGTTTAAAAATTGGTAGGAAAATTCATGAAAAATATTCGATAGTACAATCTACATTTGATAAGTTAAACAATAGCGTACTGGAAGATGTTGAAGGAATAAGAATTATAAGGGTTTTTGGAATAAAAGATGCCAGATATTTTTCGTTTAAAAATCGATCAAAAATGTTAGTTCAAAAAAATATGGATGTTGTCAAATATAGAGCAATGATGGCTCCGTTTCAAAGAATAATTCCAGCAATAACTTTTGTTATAGCTATTGGGTACGGAAGCTATTTGATAAGTAAAAACGAAATTTCAGTTGGTCAATTAGTATCTTTTACTTATTATTTAAACATGCTAATATGGCCAATGTATGCGTTAGGTAATTTCATAAATGTATATCAACAAGCTGATGCGTCAATGGATAGAATCGATAATATACTAGACTATAAGGATGACTTGGATTTAAATGAAGATTATAAAAAAGTTAGTGACATAGAAAGCGTAAAATTTGAAAATTATAGTTTTAAATATCCATATGCAGAGGAAACTGCACTCGAGAATATTACATTTGAACTTAAAAAGAATATGAGAGTGGCTATTGTAGGGAAAACAGGATCAGGGAAATCTACTATTCTTAAGCAATTTTTATTCTTGTACCCTAGACAAGATGAGTTTAAAATCAATGGGAAAAACACTAATTTAATAAATCTAAAATCTGCAAGGGATAATATCGCTTATGTTTCTCAAAAGAGTATGATTTTTTCAGATACAATTAAAAACAATATAAAATTATCTAAGATAGATGCTTCAGACGAAGAAGTTGTTAATGTATCTAAAAGTGCTGATATTTATAAAGATATTGTGAATTTTCCCGATGGTTTCGACACATTGTGTGGTGAAAATGGACTTTCATTATCCGGTGGTCAAAAGCAAAGAATTTCCATAGCTAGAGCTTTATTAAAAGATTCTAATTTGGTTGTTTTGGACGACTGCTTAAGTGCGTTGGATACGCAAACTGAGAAAAATATTCTTGGGGAGTTAAAAAAACTTAAAAAAACAGTCATCTTATCAACTCATAGATTAAATCAAATTGATGATTTTGATTTAATAATAGTATTAAAAGATGGTCATATAAGTGAAATGGGTACACATTCTGAACTTATGGAAAACAAACAATGGTATTATACTCAATATAATATCCAATTAGTGAGGGAAAGATATGAAGAGTAAATTAAGAAATAAATTTGTATCAGAAAAACTAAAAATGTATTCCATGAAGCAATCCAAAGAATTGGTGATCGGATTTGTATTTTCTTTTCTAAGAACTTCGATGGAAATTTTAGGACCAATTGTAATAGGATATGTATTAAATGAGTTTGTGGCTAAGAATAATATATCAGGCAATTTTTTAACAATAATAAAATACTTGGCTTTTTATTTGGTGATTTATGTTGCTTGTGGAATTTTTAGCAACTTAAGCATGATTTATTTTGAATTGGCAGCAAATAATGTGACTTATTTTGTGCAAAATGATATTTACAAACATATTAATGAACTGCCAATTGAATACTTTGATAATCTTGCAGCTGGAAGTATTGTTTCAAGAATTACTAATGACACTATGAGATTGAAAATTATGTTTCAATTAATATTAGCTGACATTGCAACAGCAGCAATAATGATAATTGCTATATATATTATGATGGTTGTAACAAATATTGAAGTTTCTCTTATGCTTTTGATTTTATTTCCTTTAGTTTTCTTAATATTCTATGATTATAGATACAAATCAGCAAAACATAACAAAAGGATTCGACATTTGGTAAGTAAGATTAATGCTAATATTAATGAAAATATTAATAATATGGAAATAATTCAAGCATTAAATGTCAAGAAAACTATAAAGGATAAATTCGACAAAATTAACAAAGAAATTTTCAGTAATAATTTGGCTCTTACAAAATTAAGAAGTTATGGTGGATACAGGGCGATTGACATAATTGGTTTATTATCAACGGTTATAATTTTATTCTATTTTGGATATGGCCATATTACGAAGAACTATCCTGTGACGGTTGGCGGATTGTATATTATTATTGATTATACTTCAAAGATATTTTCTAATGTTAGCGTAATCGTTACAAGATTTGGAGATATGGAACAAGCTTATGCATCTGCAAGTCATATATTTGATATAATGAAATTAGATACAATTGAAAAATCAGATGGAGTAATTGATAAACTAGAAGGAAATATTGAATTTAAAAACGTGTATTTTGCCTACGATAAAAACGACGTATTAAAAAATGTTTCATTCAAAATTCCAAAATCAACCAGCGCTGCTTTTGTAGGAACTACAGGTAGTGGAAAATCTACTATATTGAATTTAATATTAAAATTTTACGATGTGAAAAGTGGCGAAATATTAGTTGATGGCGTAAATATCAATGATTTAAATGAAGATGTTTTAAGAGAAGACTTTGCTGTTGTACTGCAAGATCCATTTCTTTTTGAAACAACATTAAAAGAAAATATAACCTTAGATAAAGATTATAGCGATGAAGAAGTAATCAATGCTCTAGAAGAATTGGGATGCTATACTTTATTAAAAAAAGGATTAAATGAGCAAATAAAAGAAAAAGGCTCAAATCTTTCGCAAGGGGAAAGACAATTGATATCTTTTGCAAGAGCTTATATTAGAAATCCTAGAGTATTAATTCTCGATGAAGCTACATCAAATATTGACACAGAAACAGAGCAAATTATTCAACAACCACTAGAAAAGTTAAAATATTCGAGAACTACATTGATAGTTGCTCACAGATTATCTACAATTAGAAATGTAGATAAGATTTTTGCATTATCAAATGGTAAAATAATTGAAAGCGGAACCCATGACGAGTTATTAGAAAAAGACGGATTTTATAAACAAATGTACGATGAACAATCAGCAAATTAAGGGGGATTAATGGATAAAAAACTAAAATACATTAGGACATTTTACACAATCATATTTACTATTATAGTGTTGTATATAGTTAGGAATAACTTTATTTTGCCAAATCATATCTTTAAATATAAAATTTTCTTGAGCATGGAACAAAAAATTGAAAATCTAGTACTTGGAATACTTGTATTTTTTGTTTCATCTATTTCTTATTTTGTAGTTGATGAGAAATTTAACATTAAAAATTTAAAAAATTACTGGGCTCTAGAATCACTTAGAAAATTTATATGGATTAATGAGGTGGAATCAGTATTTAAAGGAGCAGACACCTACCAAAATAAAAAAATAAACAAGAGTATTTCTAATTTTATAGCATTATCACTTATAAGTTTATTTACTATATTTTACATTAAGCCTGAATGGACTTTGTTTCTAATCTATTTATTTGTAATAGTTATTGCTGTATGTGTAATCTATTTTAAAAACAAATCACTATATTTTCTAGAGTATATTAGCATTGAGGATATAGGTTTTAAGAGAAAAATTTTATCAATAATATATGAGTTGATAGTTACAATTTGCAATATTATGTTTTTTGTATTTGTGATAAAACAATTTACTGACGTAAATTTTTCAAATTTAGTGCTGATTTATTGCGTTTCAAATGTTTTCGGTCAAATTAGTTTGATGCAAGATGGACTGGTAGTATCAGATTTATTACAAATTCATTTATTAAGCAAATTGATAGAACCTCGTGCTGCGATTATTGCTATTTTAATGTATAGAATGGTAAGTAGTGTTATACCTTGGATAATTTCATTAATTATGATTTTGCGAAGAATATATGATAACTACAATACTGATCAACACAAAAAGCAATTTGCGTTCAATATTTTATCAATTTTCACACTTATAGTTGGTATAATATTATGTTTAAGTGTTGCGACTCCATCAATTTTATTAAGAATTAAATTTTTAAGGAGATTCGTCAAGAAAGATGTATTGGTTTTGGCAAGATTTATAACTCTAACATCCGGTGGATTATTAATTTTGCTTTCACAAGGGATAAAAAAATCGGTGAAAAAATCTTTTTATATAGCTGAAACTGTATTACTTATTTCAGTTTTTTCAACTTTACTAAAAGGACTAGACATAGAAGAATCAATTATTACATTAATATTGGGAATTGTAATGTATATAATGAAAGATGGATTCACTGAAAAAGCTATAAAATTCAGTACAAAGTATTTTGCAAATACAATAATAAAATTATCGTCTGTCACAGTATTTTTCATATTCATTAGCAATAGTGTTCGAAAAGTAAACTTTTTTAGTTCACATAGAAAGTATTCTTTACAGTATTTAATTGAGAACAAGAAATTCATATTATTATATGTTTTATTTGTATTGATATTGTCTTATCTCGCTCAATATACAAGAACAAAAAAGATAACATTTAGTAAATTGACAGATGAAGATTTCTCTAAAATCGGTAAATTCTTAGACGAATATGGAGGAAATGAGTTTAGTCATCTTGTTTATCTGAATGATAAAAATGTGTATTTTGACAAGACAAATACTGTAATGATAATGTATCGTCCAGTGCAAAACAGCGTTATAGTATTGGGAGACCCAATTGGAAAGAAAGATAACTTTGTTGAAGCTATTAATGATTTTATAATTTATTGTAACGAATATCACATGAATGTATGTTTTTATGAAATAAATGGAGAAAATCTAGAATTATATTGCGATCAAGGATTTCGATTTGTAAAAGTTGGTCAAGATGCAACATTAAACTTAAATGAATTTTCTTTAGTTGGAAAGAAAAATAGAACATGGAGACATGTTATCAATAATTTTGATAAAGGAAATTATGAGTTTAAAGTTGAAGAGGCAACAGATAATCTTTTATCGCAAATGAAGGTTGTTTCAGATAAATGGCTTGGAAATAAAAATGAAATGGGTTTTAGTTTAGGATTTTTTGATGAAGACTATCTAAAAAGAACAAAAATTGCATGTATATATAAAGACAATGAATTACTTGCTTTTGCAAATCTTCAACCTTTTTACGATAACAAAACATTATCAATAGATTTAATGAGATATAATAGATCAAATGAAGATGGTTTGATGGATTTCATATTTATCAAGTTGATTTTGTGGGGTCAAGATAATAATTTTGAAAAATTTTATCTAGGTATGGCACCTTTATCTAAAGTTGGAGATAAGATTTATTCAAAGAAAAAAGAAAAGATTTTAAATATTGTTTACAATACTCAAAATAAGATATATAATTTTAAAGGCTTAAGGAACTATAAAGATAAATTTAAGCCTGATTGGTCAAATAAGTATATAGCATATACTTCAGACTTTAATTTACCATATATTTTAATTAACGTTGTAAATTCTAAGAAAAAATAGTTGACAAAGTGCTCATCATGGTATAGAATATTTGTTGTTGATAAGTAGAGGTATCCGCTCTCACCTTATAATTTCGAATTCATAAGGTTAAAATTTAATTTGATTATTAATTTTTGGCGGGTATCTTTACCCGCCATTATTTTTTTGGAGGTGAATAATATAAAAGACTTAATGATTAATGAGGAGATAAGATCTTCAAAAGTTAGATTAATCGATGACGAAGGTGAACAAATAGGTGTAATTCCTATAAAAGAAGCTTTAAAAATGGCTGAAGATAAACATCTTGATTTGGTTAATGTAGCACCAAATGCTAAGCCACCTGTATGCAAAATATTAGATTATGGAAAATATAAATACGATGCATTAAAGAAGGAAAAAGAAGCAAAGAAAAATCAAAAAGTAATAAACGTAAAAGAAATAAGACTTTCACCAAATATTGAAAAGCACGACTTAGAAGTTAAAGCTAACCAAGCATCAAAGTTTTTAAGTAATGAAAACAGAGTTAAAGTTTCTGTTAGATTTAGAGGTAGAGAACTTGGTCATAAAGATTTGGGTAAAGAAGTTCTTGATAAATTTTATGAATTAACAAAAGATGTAGGACAAATAGAAAAGAAACCTTCTATGGAAGGTAGAATGATGATAATGTTTATGGGTCCTTTGACTGATAAAGATAATTAGAGGGGGAAATAATATGCCAAAAATGAAGACACATAGAGGTTCTGCTAAAAGATTTAGAAGAACTGGTACAGGTAAGTTAAGAAGATTTAAAGCTTATGCAAGTCACTTAACAGGTAAGAAATCTGCAAAGAGAATTAGAAACTTAAGAAAAGGCACAACAGTTAGCGAAGCAGATATGAAAAGAATCGATAAAATGATTCCTTAGTTAGAGGGGGAAATATAAATGGCTAGAATTAAACGTGGTACAAATAATAGAAAAAGACATAAAAAAGTATTAAAACAAGCTAAAGGATATTACGGCTCAAAACATACATTATTCAAAACTGCTAACCAAGCTGTTATGAAATCATTAGCTTATTCATATGTTGGAAGAAAAAGAAGAAAAAGAGATTTCAGAAAATTATGGATTGCTAGAATTAACGCAGCTACAAGAATGCACGATTTAAGCTACAGCAAGTTTATGCATGGCTTAAAAGTAGCAGGTGTTGATTTGAACAGAAAAGTTCTTGCAGATATGGCTGTTAGGGATGAAAAAGAATTTGCTAAATTAGTAGAATTAGCAAAAAATAATTTATAAAATAAAAAGCTTAAGTTGATTTATATCATACTTAAGCTTTTTTTAATATCTCATTAATTTCATTTTCATTTGAATTAATTAGTTTTAACTTATCGTCACGATTTAGTTTTTTTATTTTTATTTCTAATTTTAATGCATCACTTTTATTATCGATTTTTTTCATAAAAACATAGTTTACAGGAAGCCTTGCTCTTGTATATTTACTAGCTTTGCCATTATTATGCATTTTAATTCTTTTTGAAAAATCATTTGTAATACCTGTGTATAAACTTTTATCCGCACATTCTAAAATATATAAATAATACATTAATACATACCACTAATTTGTTTTGCAACATCATAACTGAAACCTTTTTGGAGTAAGAAGGTAACAATTTTATTCTTTAGCTCGTAGCCTTCATATTTTTCTTTCCAAATGTTAATTTTAGTTTCAACTATTAGAGTAGCTTTGTCTAATTCCATATTGTACCCAAAAACTTCTTCTAAATAATCTTCATAAATTTTCTTATCTATACCTTTTTGATATAAATCGTTGATTATTCGTCTTTTACTGTAATTTGTAAGATTAATTTTATCGTTAATAAATATTTTTGCATAGTTATAATCGTCCAGTAAATCTAGATTTTTTAATTTAGTAATTACGTCATCAATAATTTCTGTGCTAAATTTCTTGGATTTTAATTTTGTAATTATTTCTTTTTCAGTTCGTAATTTATATGATAAAAAATTAAGGCTGATATCAAAAGCTTCTCCAAATTTTGATATGTTCAATAGGTGAGCATACAATTCATCATCTATTATCATTTCGTTATGAATTTTAAATTTTTCAAAGTCATTATAACTTAATAAAAAACTTTCTTTTGTATCAGTCTCAATTACAAACTTATCTTTTTTATCGTTGAACTCAATTTTTTGAATTATCATTTTATCTCATGTTCATTATTACATTGAGTATGAATGGAGCAACCATCATCGCTACTAGAATAATAGCTACAATTTGAGCTAATTTTTGTTTTTTCATGAAATTCACCTCTATGATATTCTAACACAAAAACATATATTTGCATATTTTAAAATAATGCTATAATATATTTATAAAAATGGAGGTAATTATGGCTGATTTAAAATTTGAAATAGTAGAAAGAATTGGAGTTTTATCCACAAAAGCTAACAATTGGAATAAGGAATTAAATATTGTTAAGTGGTCGGATTACGACGCAAAATATGATATTAGAGAATGGAATCCTGATCATACAAGAATGAGTAAGGGTCTTACATTTACGGAAGATGAATTAAGAGTATTACATGCATTAATTGAAGATGAATTAAAGCAATTAGATTCTGAAAAGTAGGATTTATTTTGAAGTTTATACATGCAGCTGATTTTCACTTAGGCATGAAATTTGAAAAATCTTCAATTCCTCAATCTATGTCCAAAATAAGGAGACAAAGAATTTGGACTTCAGTTGAAAAATTAATCAAATATAGCATTGATGAAAATGTTGATTATATTTTTTTGTCTGGAGATTTGTATAATTTAGAGAATTTTAGCATAAGTGATATGAATCGTTTAATTGATTTATTTTCCAGGACAAATTCACAAATTTGTATTATTGGTGGAAATCACGACCCTATATACAATGATAATTTATGGGACATGGTAAATATTAGCGATAATATAAATGTTTTTAAAAAGGATTGTCTTGAAAAAATAGAATTTGATGATACTGATGTTTATGGCATAACCTACAATAAAAATAATTACGATTTCATGGATATTTTTAATGATATAAAACTAGACAAATTGAAAACTAATGTTTTAATGATTCATTCTGATTTATTGAATGATAATAATAGTTATATGTTTTTTGATCAAGAAAAAGTAAATAATTTGGGCTTTGATTACGTAGCGTTAGGGCATATACATAAACCTACGATTTTTAATGATAAATTTGTGTATCCAGGCTCGATAGAACCGTTGAGTTTTAAAGAACAAGGAAGGCATGGAGCGGTTATAGGTAGTATAGTTGATAATAAACTAGACATGGATTTTTTAGATTGTTCTGAATCAAATTTTAATGAGTTTGAATATAATATATCAGATAAATTTAGTTATTATGATTTAGTTGGTGCGTTATCTAAATGTTTGCTCGAAGATAAGAAAAATTATATTAGAATTAATCTAAAAGGACAATTAGAAGATGGATTTGATCTGGATATAGATTCGTTACAAGAAAGTTTAAAAAAATATTGTGAATATGTAGTAATTGTTGATAATACAGAATCAAATATAAATTTGGATAAAATTTATGAATTCAATAGAAATAATGTGCTGGGTTACTTTATTGAAGAGACAAAGAACTTGGATTCAAATGATCCTATAGTTAAAAGAGCAATTGATTTAGGAATTCATTCTTTGATGGAGAATAATTTATGAAAATTATTAGATTAGATTTGATATCGTTTGGCAGATTTAATAATTACACAATAGAATTTGGAGACAAATTTAATCTAATTTACGGGTTAAATGAATCAGGGAAAACCACTATATCCAAATTTATTGAAGGTGTATTTTATGGATTTGTTAAACCTTATTTAAAGAGAACTGTTTATACTGAAGATTACGAGAAATACCGCCCTTGGAATAACGAAAACTATGAGGGCAGTATTTTAGTGGAGAAAGATGATAAAAGATATGTAATATATCGAAATTTCAAAGAAAAATATTTTAATATTTTTAACGAAACTACAGGTAACAATGAAACTGATTTAGATGGGTTTAACAGAGATAATTTGTCTTTTCCTGGTGAATATTTTTTCAAAATGCCTTCGGATATTTTTACATCAACTGTTTTTTCTAACTTAAAAGAACTAGATTCAGAAAATAAGAATGTGAATTCTATTGTAGATATGCTATTGAATTCATCAGATAGTAATAATGATTCAGTTTCGTTTAAAAAAGCTCTCGATAATTTAGAGAAGATGAAGTCGAGTATAGGAACAAAACAATCTAAATCCAAACCCTTGGGTAGTTTGTATCAAAAAAAGTTTGATTTAGAGGATGAAATCAAAAATATTAACAATGATAAAAAAGAGTACGAAGATAGTTTAAACAAATTAAATGAGTACAAATTTAAACATGAAAGGCTGCTTTTAAATAAAGAAAAATTAGTTAGTTTGCATAAGAAAAATGATATTGAAAAAATAGAAGATGCAAAAAATTATAAAATGCAGATTTTAAAAGAAAAAGCAAGCTTACTAGATACAATATCAAAGATAAAATACATCAATGATATTAATGAAGATGATGTTAATAGTTTGGAACATGAGAATAAAATATTAAATGAAAACAGAATTAAATTTAATGAGTTATCGAAGAAGAAAAAATTATTAAATAAGGATTACTACCAATTAAAAGCAAAATTAAGTAACTATGAAACAATAAGTAATTATATTGAAGAAATTAATAATTTAAATGGAAAATTAAATGGAATTGCTAAATTAAACATTAAATTAATTGTTATTGGACTTATATTTACATTTATTGTTTCTGCAATGATTTATATGATGGGAAAAACAAAAGAATTTGTTATTGCTCCTATTTTATTTGTTCTGTATTATATTGTGGTTATTTTTTTGAGTAAACTTAGGAAATTATCTTTTACTCGTCAATTAAATAAAATTGTGCAAAAAATTAATCAAATTACAAATATGAGATATAAAAGCCACAATGAAGTAATTAATGATTTTAGATACGATTCAAATATGGATAAAAGTATTGATTATTTGAACACTTTGGAAGAGCAAATTAAAGGTATTGACTTAAGACTAGATTCTATTATTAATGAAGATGAAAACTCTAAGTCTAAAATTAACAGTATTTTATCTTCATCAAAAAACTTGAAGAATATCGATGTTGAAGATTATAGAAGAAAAAGGATAGAGTACGATCAATTGATTCATAGAATTTCAGATAAAGATGATCAACTACAAAAGATATCATCTGAGTATGATTTTAGTATTTTATTGGATAATGTGGATTCGGATTCAATAAAACTAGATGATAATGATATAAAAGATATCAATGTACTTAATAAAGAAATTGGCGAATCTATCGAGAAAAATGCGAAATTATATGAAAGGACTAAAATCCTTGAAAAATCAGTAAATCTATTACTAGAAAAAGAAGAAAAATTATCAGATATCAATGAGAATATTCAAAAATATGAAAATGAAATTATATCTATAGAATTAGCTATGGATTTAATTAATAAAAGTATAAATAAACTACACAAAAATTTTATTCCAAGAATTAACAAGAAAGTCTCAGAAATGATGGCATATTCAACTAAAGACAAGGACAGATTCAGAGTTGATGAAAATTTAGATGTTAGTATTTATGATGGAGTAAAGTTTTACGAACAAAAACATTTAAGCTCCGGAACGTTTGACTTGCTTTCTGTTTTTATCAGAATAAGTGTACTCGAAGAATTAATGGGTCTTGATTATTTGATGATATTAGATGATTGTTTTGTTCAATTAGATGATGTAAGATATAAGAAATGTCTAGATTTATTATTTAAAATTTCAAATAATAATCAAATAATACTTTTTTCTTGCCAAAACAGAGATGAGCAATTGTTGAATGAACTAGACATAATATTTAAGAAGATTGAGTTAAAGTAATTATGATATATGCAATAGGTGATTTACATCTGGATTATACAAAAGAAAAATCGATGGATGTGTTTGGTGATAATTGGGATAATTATGAAGAAAAGATATTTCATAATCTAGGAAAATTGGATGATGAAGATATTATACTCATACCAGGAGATATTTCCTGGGCTATGCAATTAGATGATGCTCTTGTAGATTTGAAAAGAATCGATAAGAGTCCTGGCAGAAAAATATTAACTAGGGGTAACCATGATTATTGGTGGTCTGGTATAAGTAAACTAAGAAAACTAGATTTGGAATCTATTAGTTTTATTCAAAATGATTCACTTGATTTAGGAAATATTAATATATGTGGCTCGCGTGGATGGCTTGATCCGACAAGTAAAGAAGCTACAGAAAAAGATGAAAAAATTTTCCAAAGAGAAATATTAAGAGTTAATATGAGTTTGGAAAGTGTTAGAAATGACAATGATATTATTATGATGCTTCATTATCCACCTTTTGATATTAACAAACAGCCCAATGAGTTGTTTAATTGTTTAAAAAATTATAATGTTACAGATTTAATATATGGACATTTACACGGTTACGGTCATCTAAATGTCGTAGAAGGGAAAATTGATGGAATAAATGTACATTGTGTATCATCAGATTATATAGATTTTAAAGTTAAGAAAATTAAGGAATAATATGGAAAAAGAATTAGAATGTAAGGTGTTTACTGATGATTTTAATGCTTTAATGGATAAAGCTATTGAAATGGGAGCTAAAATGATAGCTCACGAAATACAAGATAATATTTTAATCGAATCTAATGATTTTGATTTAATTAATAATAGTGATTATCTTAGAATTAGAATTACAGAAGATATTTTCAATAACAAAACTAAGAAGTATCTAACTTATAAAAAAAGGATTAATGATACAAATGTTAGACATTATGATGAATATACTATAGAATTTGATAACGAAGAAAACTTGAAACAAATATTAAGATTTGTTAAATTAGATAAGCAATCTTCATCTAAAAAAGAAAGAAAATCTTTTGAGTTTATGGGTGCAAGATTAGACTTTGATCGTTGGGATAAAGATTTTTATCCATACCCATATTTAGAAATTGAAGTTAAAAATGAAGAACATTTGACTCAGATTATAAATAAATTGGGAATAAGAAAAGATCAAATTTCTACAGAATCTATAAGTGAATTAAGATTAAAATTACAAGAAAATTAATAGAAAGGATAGACTTTTAATGGCAAACAAAAAGCTAGTAGTAGTGGAATCTCCAACCAAAGCAAAAACAATTCAAAAAATGTTAGGCTCTGGATATAAAGTTGTAGCTACTATAGGTCATTTAAGAGATTTACCGAAAAGCAAACTGGGAATAGATATAGAGAATGATTTTGAACCACAATATATCAATGTTCGTGGTAAAGCTAATGTTATTAATGCTTTAAAAAAAGATTATAAGAATTCTCAAAAAATATTCTTGGCAACTGACCCTGATAGAGAAGGAGAAGCCATTTCTTGGCATTTGTGCTATTTATTAGGAATAAATCCGAAGGAAGAAAATAGAGTAAAATTTCAAGAGATAACAAAAGACTCCGTAAAAGAAGCAATCAAAAAGCCGGAAGCTATTGATTTAAAATTGGTAGATGCTCAACAAGCAAGAAGAGTTTTGGATCGTATTGTAGGTTATAGCATTTCTCCATTATTATGGAAGAAAGTTAAATCAGGACTAAGTGCTGGTAGAGTACAGTCTGTAGCATTAAGACTAATTTGTGAAAGAGAAAAAGAAATAAGAGAGTTTGAGCCAGAAGAATACTGGTCCATTCATGCAAACTTATCAAAAGATAAATTAGATTTTGATTCTGAACTATATTATTCAAAAAGCAATAAATCTAATAAAATAAATATAAAAAACAAAGATGAAGCTGATAAAATTTTAAATGATTTATCTGATAAATTCGTTGTAGACTCAATAAAGCAACAAAAAAAAGCAAGAAAACCATACGCTCCATTTACAACATCGACACTTCAACAAGAGGCATATAAAAAGTTATATTTTCAAACGTCAAAAACGATGAGAATTGCTCAACAGCTATATGAAGGAATTAGTTTGGGAAGCGAAGGGTCAGTAGGTTTGATTACTTATATGAGAACTGATTCAACAAGGATTTCTCAGGTTTGTGTTAATGATTGTTTAGATATTATTAATGAGCTTTATGGAAAACAATATGCAACAAGAGGATATGATTATTCCAAAAAGAAAAAAGGATCACAAGATGCACACGAAGGAATTAGACCATCGTCTGTAAAAAGAAGACCGAATGAAATTAAAAAATATTTGACCGAAGATCAATACAAACTATACAAATTGATTTGGGAAAGAACTGTTGCTAGTCAGATGAAAGATGCTAGATATTTATCTACATCAATTGATTTTGATAATAATGGATACACCTTTAGATCTAATGGCAATGTCGTTATTTTCGATGGATTTACAAGAGTTTATTCATTAAATACTAAAGATAGTGAATTACCAGAATTAAAAGATAGAGAACCTATATCTTCAAATGAAATCGAACCTAAACAGCACTTTACTAAACCAAAACCTAGATATACAGAAGCAAGTTTGGTAAAAACGCTAGAAGAAGATGGTATTGGTAGACCAAGCACTTATGCGTCTATTATTAGCAGTATTTTGTCCAGAAATTACGTTGAACTTAAAGAAAAAAAATTCTATACAACTGAAATTGGTGAAAAAGTTTGTGAATTTGTAGTTAAATACTTTGATTCAATTATCAATGAAAAATTTACTGCAGAGATGGAGAATGAATTAGATAATATTGCCGAAAACGACGTTGAATGGAAAAAAGTAATTAGAGATTTTTATAATGGATTTAATGAAGATTTAGTTAATGCAAAAAATGCACAAGATAAATTTAAAGTTAAAGATGAACCAATTGGAAGAAAATGCCCAGAATGTGGCAATGATTTGGTAATAAAGCATGGAAGAAACGGAAAATTTATCGGATGCAGTGCATTTCCTGAGTGTAAGTACACAGAAACGATAGTAAAAGATACAAAGGTAAAATGTCCAAAATGTGGACATAGAATTATTGAAAAAGTGTCTAAAAGAGGTAAGGTTTTTTATGGATGCGAAAATTATCCAAATTGTGACTTTGCTTTATGGGATAAACCTACTGGAGAAAAATGTCCTGAATGTGCAAGCTTATTAGTTCATAGAAAAAATAGACGTGGTGAATCCGTACTTTGCTCTAACGAAAAATGTAATTATAAAAAGCTTGAAAAATAAAATTATTTATGATATACTTTCTAAGTAAAACACACAGCCGATGATACAAATACAGTTGCTTAAATGTCGTATTTGTAGGTGAGTCGTCTGGAGGAAAAAAAACGGAGGTAGAAAAATGTCAGTAGTATCAATGAAATCATTGTTAGAAGCTGGGGTTCACTTTGGACATCAAACAAGAAGATGGAACCCAAAAATGTCAAAATTTATATTTACAGAAAGAAATGGAATCTATATAATAGATCTTCAAAAAACTGTAAAACAAATTGACGATGCTTACAATTATGTAAGAGACATCGTTGCAGATGGTGGAGAAGTGCTTTTTGTTGGAACAAAAAAACAAGCTCAAGAAGCAATTGAAACAGAAGCAAAAAGATGTGGACAACACTTTGTAAGCCAAAGATGGTTAGGTGGTATGTTAACAAACTACAAAACTATCAAAACAAGAATTAATAGACTTCACAAATTATATGAAATGGAAGAAGATGGAACTTTCGATCTTTTACCTAAAAAGGAAGTTAGCCAATTAGAAAGAGAAAGAGAAAAACTTGAAAAAAATCTTGGCGGTATCAGAAAAATGAACAAAATGCCAAGTGTACTTTTCGTAGTTGATCCTAAAAAAGAATACATTGCTGTTCACGAAGCAAAAATATTAGGAATACCAGTAGTAGGTATTGTAGATACAAACTGTGATCCAGATGAATTGGATATTGCTATTCCTGGTAATGACGATGCAATTAGAGCTGTAAAATTATTAACATCTACAATTGCAGATGCTGTTATAGAAGCAAATCAAGGTCGTGAAGATTCAGAAGATGTTTATTCTGAAACTGAAAATGATACTGAAGAAACAGATGAAGAATTAGTATCAGAAGAAGATTTAAAAGAATTTGTAGAAAATTCTGAAGAAGAATCAGACGAAGAATAATAATATATAAGCGACAGTTAAACTTAAAATTAAATAATTGTTTGACAGTCGCTTTTTAATTTAATTGGAGGTAATAAAATGGCACAAATTACTGCTAGTATGGTTAAGGAATTAAGAGAAAAAACTGGTGCAGGAATGATGGATTGCAAGAAAGTTCTTTCTGAAGCAGATGGAAATATTGAAAAAGCAGTTGAGCTTTTAAGAGAAAAAGGACTTGCAGGAGCAGAAAAGAAAGCTGGAAGACTAGCATCTGAAGGTATTGTTGAAACTTATATTCACGGAGGAAAGATAGCTTCTTTAGTTGAAATTAACAGTGAAACAGATTTCGTTGCTAAGAATGAAGAATTCAAAAATTTTGCAAAAGATATAGCAATGCAAGTTGTAGCATCTAATCCAAAATATGTAAGTCGTGAAGAAGTTCCAGCTGAAGAAGTTGAAAAAGAAAAAGAAGTTTTAATTCATCAAGCATTAAATGAAAATGATGGAAAAAATATTCCTGAAGATAAAGCAAAAATGATTGCTGAAAAGAAAGTAGAAGGAAGAATTAATAAATTCTATTCACAAATTTGTTTGTTAGAACAACCATTCATTAAAGATCCTAATAAAACTGTAGAACAATTACTAACAGATTTAATTGCAAAAATTGGTGAAAACATTAAAATTCGTAGATTTGCTAGATTTGAAGTTGGTGAAGGTCTAGAAAAGAAAAACGAAGATTTTGCTGAAGAAGTAAAAAAACAAATGGGTCAATAAAAATTATTGCTGCAATATTTATATTGCAGCTTTTTTATTTTACATATTATCATATTGATTTTAAAATCTTAATTTGGTATGATTAATTAAAGAAAACCTTATTATTAATTAGGAGGAAATTTTGAGTTTAAAATATAAAAGAGTTCTATTAAAATTAAGCGGTGAAGCTTTAAGTGGAGATCAAGGACATGGACTAGATGACGATATTATAGAAAGCATTTGTGATGCCATAAAAGTTGTTCATGATGAAGGGTTAGAAATAGCTATAGTTGTTGGCGGTGGTAATTTCTGGCGAGGTAGATCTTCAAAAATAGATAGAGCCACATCTGATTCAATGGGAATGTTGGGTACAACTATAAATGCTTTAAGATTACAAGCATCATTAGAGGCAAAAGGTATTCAAACTAGGGTTCAAACTGCGATAGATATGAAACAAGTTGCAGAACCTTATATTAGAAGAAGGGCTATAAGACATATCGAAAAAGGTAGAATTGTAATATTTGCAGCAGGAACTGGATTGCCTTATTTTTCAACTGATACAACAGCGGCTTTACGTGCAGTAGAAATTAATGCAGATGTTATTTTAGCAGGCAAAAGAGGAACTGACGGTATATACGATTCTGATCCAAATAAAAACAAAAATGCCATTAAATATGATAAATTAACTTATATTGATATTTTGAACAAAGGTTTAGGTATAATGGATGCAACTGCTACATCACTTTGCATGGAAAATAATATGGGTTTAGTGGTATTTGGAATAGATGATCCTAAAAATATAATTAGAGTTTCTCATGGAGAGAATATAGGAACAATTGTTGAGGGGGATAAAAATGAGTAAACAAATTTTAAAAGATATGGAAACAAAAGCTGACAAAACATTACACGCACTAAAAGAAGAGTTAAAAACAGTAAGAGCTGGACGAGCTAATCCAAGTATATTGGATAACATTATGGTAGAATATTATGGCACTTCAACACCTTTAAAACAAGTAGCTACTATTTCTGCACCTGAAGCTAGACTACTTACAATTCAACCATGGGATAAATCTATAATGAAAGAAATAGAAAAACAAATTCAAGCTTCAAATTTGGGAATTACTCCTTCTAATGATGGAACTATTATAAGATTACCATTTCCACAATTAACTGAAGACAGAAGAAAAGAATTGACTAAGGTAGTTAAAGAATATGGTGAAAAATCAAAAGTTACTATTAGATCTATAAGAAGAGATTTTGTAGACGATGCAAAAAAAATGGAAAAGAATGCAGAAATTTCTGAAGATGAATTACACGTACTATTAGATGATATCCAATCTTTAACAGATAAATTAACAAAAGAAATTGACAATATTGTTACTGATAAAGAAACAGAATTAATGGAAATTTAATAAATTAATATTGATTAAAAAATCTATTCTAATGAGAATAGATTTTTTTTTGGTAAATAAATCAAATTGTAAAATCTCCAATTATGACAAAAATGTTACAATTATTACTTTTTTGAAACTTATTTGTAACTTTTTTGTTGAATTTACTTGACATATGTTTTTTATTCTTTTAATATAATCTTAGGATGTATTAGGAGGAAGTTAATATGAATAAAAAAGGACTTGGCTTATCTATAGGATTGGCTTCAGTTATAGCTGTAGGAACTTTTGTATCGCCTTATTTAAGTTCTACAACTTTAATAGGAAACAATAGTATTGAATCAAATCAATCACTTGATTCAAAATATTCAGTTGCAGTAAAAAACGACTCGACATTGAATCAAAGAGCTGAAGAAAAAGAAAAAGCACTTAATGAAATAAGAAATTCACAAGTAAGAAACGTATTAAATGATTCCACAAAAACAATATCTAAAAAACAAGATGATAAATCTAAAGAAGAAATTAATTCTGAAACAAAACAAGAAAAAACAAATAAGCAAGAATTGATTGCTTTCAGTAATAACGTTTCTACATATAAAAATAAGAGTGAAAAAGTAGATACAAAAAAGGATTCAAATAATAAAGAAGAAAAACATGCAAAAGAAGTTATTGGGAAAACTTCTGTAGCTGAAATTTCAAAAAAATCAGAATTAAAGAAAGAAAAATCTGAAGTTGCTTCATTAACTCTTTCAAGAAATTCTGAAAATGAAGAAGAAAAAATTTATTCAAACATAACAAAATCAACAACTGGAGATTTGTTTGTAAGAGAAAAAGCGGATAAAGATTCTGAAGCAATAGGTGTTTTGCCAAAAGATACTAAAGTTGTTGTTAAAGATAATAGCTATAATGCTTGGGCAAAGATTAACTATAAGAACAAAGAAGCATACGTAAGTAAGAGCTTCTTAGCTAATGAAAAATCAAATAAAAAAGTAATTTCAGAAAGCAAAAAGGAAGTTTCTAAAAAAAGTCCACAAACTAAAACTAAAAAATCTGAAGGAAAATCTAAATCCTCTGAAAAATTAGTAGAAATGTGGGTTAAATCTCCAGTTTATCTAAGAAGCGATAAATCAATCAGTTCTGATAAACTAGGTGTTTTAGAAAAGAACACTAAAGTACAAGGTAAACTTGAAGATGGATGGTTTAAAACTTCTGCAAATGGGAAAAATGGTTTCATTAGTTTAAAATATTTGCAAAATAAAGAAATAAAAGAAAAAGCATTCGATAAAATTCAAACTTCAGAAATTAAAAGTAATGAGCAAATAAAAAGCTCAAAATCTACAAGCTTTGAAGGAACAAACTATACAGGATACGTAAAAGAATCTGTAAATGTTAGAGATAATGATAGCATGGATTCTAATGTTGTTTCAGTATTAGAAAAAGGCACTAAGGTTAGCGGAATCAAAGGAAAATATTGGATTAAGATTTCAGAAGGAAGATATATTTCCGTAAATTATGTACAAGATGATAAGGTTGATTTAAACCAATCAAGTAATGCAGAATCGACAGATTCATATAAAAAAGAATCTAAAGCTAAAGTTGTAAGATCTAACGAAGGTGGTTCTGGAAGTGCTGTGGCACAAGCTGCATATAATTATTTGGGAGAAAAATATGTATGGGGTTCAGCTCAACCAGGCGTAGGATTTGATTGTTCAGGATTAACAAGCTATTTATATAATAAAGTATGTGGTATATCGCTTTATAGAAACTCAGCAGCGCAGTCAAATAATGGATATCCTGTAAGTAAAAATAATTTAAAGCAAGGAGATTTATTGTTCTTTAGCACAAATGGTTCTGGAAGTATATCACATGTTGGTATTTACGTAGGAAATGGAAAAATGATTCATGCCTCAACTCCAAGTACAGGTGTAATTATTTCAGATATTGATTCGAATTATTATTCGGATACATTCGTAACAGCTAGAAGAATTCTTAATTAAAAATATAGGCTATTAGTATTAATACTAATAGCTTTTTTTATTGGACGAATTGCTTAAGCTTGTGATATTATTATATATATGGATAAAAGAGGCGTGTTATGAACTTCAATTTTTCTAAGGATAAGATTATCATAGGTATAGCAATTATTGCTTTAGCTGGTTTTGGTTACTATAAATCAAGTTCTGATAGTTTAAATAGTAATCAGATTCAATCTATTGTTGATACAAAACAAACTGATAATATAAATAATCAATCAGAAGTTGAGAATAAAGAAAATGAAGATAATTCTTCGAAAATGTGCCAGATAGATGGTTGTGTTAATAAGCCAGGAGTTTACTCTTTTAAAAAAGATGATAGAATTAAAGATATTATTGATTTAGCTGGTGGATTTACAAAAGATGCTGATACTAAGAGTGTTAATTTGGCAATGAAGCTAAAAGATGAAATGAAAATTTTTATTCCATCAAAAAATGAAACTTCAAAGCAACAAAACCATGATACCGAAAACTCACAGATAGTTACCTTAAAGGATAACAACTCAACCAATCTTGTAAATATCAATACTGCAGATAGCAATAAACTTCAAACATTACCAGGTATTGGACCATCTAAAGCAAAGAAAATAATAGAATTTAGAGAGAAGAATCAATTTAAAAAAATTGAAGAACTAAAAAATGTCGATGGTATAGGTGAAAAAACTTTTGAATCATTAAAAAGTTTAATAACTATAGATTAAAGGAGATAAAAAAATGTTAGACAAAAAGTACAAAACAATTAAACCAGAAGATGTAAAATTAACTGAGTTTACTCAAACGGCGGGATGTGCAGCAAAAATCGGACCGGGCAAGTTGGCTGAAGTGCTAAGCCATCTTGAAAAAATTAATGATGAAAATCTAGTTGTTGGGTTAGATACAAGTGATGACTGTGCAGTATATAAAGTAAGAGATGATTTATGTTTAATTCAATCTTTAGATTTCTTTACACCAGTTGTTAATGATCCATACACATTTGGTCAAGTAGCTGCAGCAAACTCTTTAAGTGATTTATATGCTATGGGATCTGATCCTTTGTTAGCCTTAAATATTGTTTGTTTTTCAGATTGTATGAATCAAGATATTTTAGTAGAAATATTAAAAGGTGGAGCTGATAAAGCTAAAGAAGCTGGATGCCTTTTAGTAGGTGGACACACTATACAAGATGATGAACCTAAATATGGTCTATCTGTAACTGGAATCAATCATCCAGATAAAATCTGGGCAAATTCCACTGCTAAGGTAGGAGACGTTATTGTTTTAACTAAAAAGCTAGGAGTAGGGATTGTAAATACAGCTATTAAAGGCGGAATGGATAATCAAAAATTATTTGACGAAGTTATCAAATCTATGTCTACTTTAAATAAATATGCCAAAGAAGCTTGTGACGGATTAGATGTTCACGCTGCTACTGACGTAACAGGATTTGGATTATGTGGCCATGCTCTAGAAATGGCAAAAGGTTCAAACTTGACTATAGAAATTGATTCTAAAAACTTACCTATCTTTGAAGGTGTGGAAGAATTCGTTAATTTGGGTTTAGTTCCAAAAGGAGCATATGATAATAGAAACTTTATTAGAAATGATGTAAAAATTAGCAAAAATGTAAGTAGCTTTGTAGATGATGTAGTTTTTGATCCTCAAACTTCAGGTGGATTATTAATTGCTTTATCAGAAGATGACGCTAATAAACTTGTTAAGAAGCTTCATGAATCTGGACAAGTTGGAAATATTATCGGAAAAGTAAAAGAAAAGGCAGATCACTTTATAGAAGTTATCTAATTGATTTATGAAACTTAGAATTCTATTAGTTTTTCCTTCAAGCGTCTATAAAGATGAGATTATTCTTAATTTTTCAAATGATGAAAATTATGAAGTATCTGAATGTTCAACAATTCAAGACGCACTTGAAAAACTAAAAAAAGGTTACTACGATTTTTTGCTGTGTGATATGAATTTTTCGGATGGGACAGGTTTAGATTTCAAAAAGGAAATTAGTAAATTATATTCTATTCCTACAATTTTTGTTAGTGATGAATCCGATGATATGAAAAAAATTTTGGCTCTTGAATATGGAGCGGATGATTATGTAGTTTATCCATTTAATATGCTGGAGCTTAAAGCTAGAATTAGAGCTGTCCTTAGAAGAACAAAATCAGATTTTGATAGTGAAAACAAAAATTCAAATATAATGCAAATAGGTGGATTCGAGTTCAATCTGATATCACGAAGTGTAAAGAGATATGGTCAAGATGTAGAGTTAACTGGAAGAGAATTCGAATTACTATATGCACTTGTTTCTAATAAAGATAAAGTTCTCTCAAGGAAGGAATTAGCAGCGAAATTATGGGAAGACGCACAATCTCATATTCGAACTGTAGATGTTCATATTAAAAGATTAAGAGAGAAAATCAAAGACAACGAATCAATAATAATAAGAACAAAATGGGGAGAAGGATATTACTTCTCTTCAAATACAAAACTTTAAACTGCTTTTATAAAGCAGTTTAATTATTTATGGAGGAAATATGTATCAAACAGATATACCTAAAAAAGATCAATTAATTGCAAATATAACTACAAATTTAGGAGAAATAAAAATTTGCTTGTTTGAAAATGATGCTCCAAATTGTGTAGAAAACTTTGTGACTCATGCAAAAGAAGGATATTATGATGGAACAATTTTTCATAGAGTTATTAAAGATTTTATGATTCAAGGAGGAGATCCACAAGGAAGTGGATACGGCGGAGAAAGCATTTGGAAAAAGCCATTTGAAGATGAATTTTCTGAAAATTTAAAAAATATAAGAGGAGCATTATCAATGGCTAATTCTGGGCCAAATACAAATGGATCTCAATTCTTCATAGTTCAAAATAATTCAATTAGAAAAGATTATATTAAATATCTTGATGAATGTGATTTGAACGAAGAACAAAAAGATTTTTATAAAAATAATGGCGGTTGTTTTTGGTTAGATGGAAAGCATTCTGTATTTGGGCAAGTTTTTGAAGGAATGGAAGTTGTGGATAAAATCGCAAGAGTTGATACGGACTTTTCAGATAAACCTTTAGAAGATATTATAATTAACTCAATAGAAATTTCAAGGAGTTAGTATGCATCAATACAGAGGAAAACTTATAGTGCATACGGGATCTATGTTTTCAGGGAAAACATCTAGTTTGTGGAAAGAAGTAAATAGATTTAAGATTGCTAAATATAATGTTGTTGTATTTAAACCAAGAATGGATTCTAGATATTCAAAGGAAAAAGTAGTAACTCATGATAAAAACGAAATAGAAGCAATAAATGTTGATAATATTGATGATATAGTCGAGTATACAAAAACTCATGATGTTAATGTAATTGCAATAGATGAGATACAATTTATAAATTCTAAAGCTGATCATTTTGTAAAACAAATTAATTATCTTTTAGAGAAAGGATTTACAATAATAGCTGCTGGTCTTGACATGGACTATAAAGCCAAGCCATTTCAACTTGTTAAGGAATTATTACCAATATGTGATTACGTTGAAAAACATCATGCGGTGTGTGCTGTATGTGGAAACGACGCATGGGTAAGTTATCGTATATCAGACGATAAAAACAGAATACAGTTGGGAGCTAATGAAGCATATCTGCCGTTATGTAGAAAACATTATATTGAAAAAATGAATGAGAAGAGGTTAACTGAACTTCAAACAACGTATTTAGATAAAAATAGAGCAAAGAAAAACACAATTTAGATAAACTAAATTGTGTTTTTTCTATTCTGGATATATTAAATTTTCTTTTTTTATGTTATTTATAACATTTAAATATTTATTAGAGTAGAATTTCGCCATACTTAAATTCATATCTGAATAATTCCCGCAGTCTTTAGCTGATTGACCAGGTATTTCACCTTCGTAATTAGATATAAATTCAAAAAGCTCTTTAATTAAACCTACGATATCTTCAGATTTTTTATCTCCAACTAATATTAAATAAAAACCTGTTCTACATCCCATCGGTCCAAAATAAATTACTTCATTTTCTAGTTTGTTTCTTAAAAAAGTAGCTCCTAAATGTTCTATTGCGTGAACTTCTGCTGTGTTCATAACGGGTTCTCTATTAGGCGCTGTTATTCTTAAATCGAAAGTAGTTAGTACTTCATTACTTAAATAGTCTTTTCGTGATACATAAATGCCTGGCATTAATTTTAAGTGATTAATTTTAAAACTTTCTATTTTATTCATACTTCCTCCTAAATGAAATTTAATGGGTCTTTTTGAATTGATGACGATATTATCAAACCAATTGAAATTAAGTTAATAATTTGAAATGTTCCACCATAACTAAAGAATGGTAAAGGAATACCTGTAATAGGCATTACTCCGACAGTCATTCCTATATTTTCGAATATGTGGAATAAGAACATCGCCGCAAATCCAATTGTTAATAATTGCGAGTATAAATTATCTGAATTTTGAGCGATAACCACACATCTGTAAAGCATTAATGCGTATAATAAAATTAGAATAAATCCACCTAAGAATCCAAATTCTTCAACTAATACTGCAAAAATAAAATCTGTTTGTTTCTCAGGAATAAAATTATACTGACTTTGTACTCCTTTTAAAAATCCTTCACCTGTAAATTTACCTGAACCAATAGCAATTTTGCCTTGAAGAGCTTGCCATCCTGTGTTGGATAAATCTCTTTCAGGATGAAGAAAATTTAGTATTCTATCTCTTTGAAACTGATCAAGTCTCAAATATAAAAAAGGTAAGCTAACTATACCTAATATAATTGCACTTATCAAATATTTCCAATCAATTCCGGCGGTGAATAGCATTACAATTATTATAAATGTATATACCATAGCTGTTCCAGCATCAGGTTGTTTTAAAATTAATGCTACTGGAATGAAAGCAAAAATGAGTATTTTTAATAATGTTTTTGGATTATTTAAGCTATTTTTATTGGATTCTATTATATTTGCAAGCGAAATAATAAGAACTATCTTCATTATTTCAGAAGGTTGAAAATTTATTGGTCCGAATTTAAACCAACTTCTAGCACCCCACTCGTCACCGACACCAAAAAATAAAACTAAAACAAGTAGAACATTACAAATTATGTACATTGGAATGTTAAGTTTTTTTATTATGTGATTATCAAGTGAAATTATAAATAAAACGATAATTATTCCAATAATTGTGGCAATAATCTGCTTTCTGAAATAGTGATTGGATAAACTTGAACCAGCACTGTATAAAACTATAAGCCCGTAAATTACAAGAATTACAACACTAATGATTAGAGTTTTATCTATTTTTGATATATTTTTTTTGTTAATATTAAACATGTCTCACTTCCTCATGTAGTATTATAACATACTTAAATAGCCAGGTGTGATATAATAATGACTTGGAGGTAATTATGAATAGAATAGGTTGTCATTTATCTACTTCGAAAGGACTTCACAAAACAATAGAACAATGTCTAGAAATAAATGCAGATACTTTTCAATTTTTTCCTCGAAACCCAAGAGGATCTAAGTCAAGGTTAATTCCTAAAAAAGAAATTGATAAATTCTTAGAACTAAGGAAGATCCATAATATAAACAAAATTGTGTGTCATGGAGCATATACCATGAATTTATGTAGTGATAGAGAAGATTTAAGAAAATTGGCAGTCAAACTTATCAATGAAGATATGAAAAAAATTCGGGACATGCGTATAAATCATTATGTTCTTCATCCAGGAAGCCATAAAAATCAAGGGATAGAAGAAGGTCTAAAATTAATCGTTGCAGGTATAAACAAAGTTGATGTTTCTAATGGTCAAATGATATGTATCGAAACTATGAGTGGTAAAGGTAGCGAGCTTGGATGTGATATAGACCAAATATCATATATTGTAAATAACGCCAGCATTCCTTTATATGTTTGTATAGATACTTGCCATTTATTTAGTTCTGGAATTAGATTAGATAATTTTGATGATTATCTTGATGAATTTGATAAGAAAATTGGAATTGACAAGATAAAAGTAATTCATTGTAATGATTCTATGATGCCTTTTGGAGCAAATAAAGATAGACACGAGAAGTTTGGGAAAGGATTAATTGGAGAACAAGATTTATTTAATGTAGTTTTTAACGAAAGACTGAAAGACAGGCCAATTATTTTGGAAACGCCTAATGACTTAGATGGATATAAAATAGAAATTGAAGAAATAAGGAGAAATTTTAATGAGTTACGACAAAATTAACAAAATTTTAGATGATTTAGATAGTTTATATCCTGATGCAAAAGCAGGGCTTGATTTTACTACACCTTTTGAATTATTGATTGCGACTATTTTATCAGCACAATGTACAGATGTTAGAGTAAATAAAGTTACAGCAGTTTTATTCAAAGAACACAATACTCCTAAATCAATATTAGATTTAGGAATAGATGGATTAACCAAATATATCAAAAGCTGCGGACTCTACAAAACAAAATCAAAAAATATAATAAACACATGTAATGTTTTATATCATGATTATGATTCAAAAGTTCCTGATAATATTGAAGAATTAATGAAACTACCTGGAGTTGGAAGAAAAACTGCAAATGTAGTTGTTAGCAATGCTTTTGATACTCCTGCAATCGCAGTAGATACTCATGTTTTTAGAGTAACTAATAGAATAGGAATAGTTAATGAAAAAGATGTATTAAGTACTGAAAAGGCGTTAATGAGGGTAATACCAAAAGAAAGATGGTCAAAAAGTCATCACTTATTTATTTGGCATGGAAGAAATATATGTAAAGCTAGAAATCCTAAGTGCGAAGAATGTATATTGAATGACAGATGCAAATTTTACAACTCATAATAAAAAAACTATTGACATAAATCTTTTTTGATGTTATTATAGTAAAAATTAATCAAAGGAGATAGTTATGTTAAAAAATAGAAATTTAATTAACGCGGATGATTTTAATGTAGAAGAGATAAACGAAATATTAAATTTAGCAGAAGAAATTATAAAGAGTCCTTCTGATTTTTCTAATTTATGTAATGGAAAAATCTTAGGGACTCTTTTTTTTGAGCCTTCAACAAGAACTAGATTAAGTTTTGAGTCAGCAATACATAGATTAGGCGGTGATTGTATTGGATTTTCCGAAAGCGCAAGTTCATCAACATCAAAGGGTGAATCTTTGGCTGATACAATAAGAACTGTATCGAATTATACAGATATAATAGCAATGAGAAACCCAAAAGAAGGTTCAGCAGTATTAGCTAGTTCATATGCAGAAGTTCCATTGATAAATGCAGGAGATGGCGGACATCAACATCCCACTCAAACATTGACAGACTTGCTAACAATTTGGATGACAAAGAAAAAATTAGACAATATGACTATAGGATTGTGTGGGGATTTGAAATTTGGTAGAACAGTGCATTCTTTAATAAAAGCTATGTCAAGATATGAAAACAACAAATTCATATTAATTTCACCAGAAGAACTTCAAGTACCAGATTATATTAAAATGTTTTTAAAATCTAAAAATATAGAATTTAAAGAAGTTGAAAAAATGGAAGACGTAATCGGAGAGCTTGATGTTTTATATATGACAAGAGTTCAAAAGGAAAGATTCTTTAATGAAGCAGATTATGTTAGATTAAAAGATTCATATATTTTAGATAATGATAAAATGAAATTAGCAACTGAAGACTTAGCTGTACTTCATCCGTTGCCAAGAGTGAATGAAATAGCTACTGAAGTTGATAGCGATCCAAGGGCCGTTTATTTCAAACAAGTTAGATACGGCGTAATTGTTAGAATGGCATTAATATTAAAATTATTAGGGGTGAGATAATGTTAAACATTAATAGTATTGAAAAAGGTATTGTAATTGATCATATTAAATGTGGAATGGGATATAAAATATTTCAACTTTTAAAGTTAGATAAAGCGGATTATACAGTAGCATTAATTATGAATGCACAATCAGGTAAACTAGGAAGAAAAGACATGATAAAAATCGAAAATGTTATTGATATAGACTTCGATATACTTGGTGTATTTGATGATAATATGACTGTTAATGTAATTGAAAATGAAAAAATAAAAGAAAAAATCAACTTAAATTTACCAGAACATTTTGAAGGCTTTATTAAATGTAAAAATCCTAGATGTATAACTCAATCTGAACGTAGTATTGTACAAAAATTTAGCCTAGTAGATAAGGACACTAGAACATATAAATGTGATTATTGCGATCACTTATATAATGTGGAGGAATAATGAAATTACTGCTTAAAAATTGTCATATCATAGATAGAGATAAAGATATTTTTGCTGATATTTTAATAGAAAACTCTAAAATAAAAGCTATAGGACAAATATTGGAAGAATACGATGAAGTCATTGATGTTAACAATAAAATAGTAATGCCAGGTTTTATAGATTTGCATACTCATTTCAGATATCCTGGTCAAGAAAATAAAGAAGATTTATATACTGGTAGTCTATCAGCCCTTGCTGGAGGCTACACTAGTTGTAATTTAATGGGAAATACAAAACCAGTTGTAGATAATAACGAAATCTACAATCAAATTATAGATAAATCAAAAGAAATTGATTTAATAAATATATATCAATGCATGGCAACAACAAAAGACTTACAATCAAAAGAGATGATTAATTTTGAAAAAGCAGATAATAAAATCAAATTCTTCAGTGAAGACGGAAAAGGAATAACAGACTCTTTACTAGCTTTTAATATTTTTACAGAAATAGAAAAAATAAATAAGGGTATAATGATTCACGCTGAAGATCATAATCTAACTAAAATATCTACGAGATATGCAGAAGATTTAGAAACAATTAGAGATTGTTACTTGAGTTTGAAAACTGGATGTAGAGTTCATTTTTGCCATGTTAGCACTATAGATTCTCTAGAAGCAATAAAATTTTACAAAGGTAAAAAAGCGCCAATAACTTGTGAAGTTACTCCACATCACATCTACATGAAAGATAGTGAATTTAGAGTAAATCCTTCGATAAGAACTCAAGAAGATATTGATTGTATAGTTGAAATGATAAAAAATAATACTGTAGATGCTATTGCAACAGATCACGCTCCACATACTAAAGAAGATAAAGATAACGGTGCATGTGGAATGATTGGACTGGAAACAGCATTTAATATAGCATACAAAGTTTTGCATGAAAATAATAATATTTCATTAAATAAAATTTCTGAATTAATGAGTTACAATCCAGCCAAAATATTAGGGGAAAGAAAGGGAGTTATTAATCCAACATACGATGCAGATTTAGTTGTAATTGATATTGAAAAAGAAATTAAAGTTGAAAAATTTAATTCTAAATCAAGTAACTCTCCATTTATTGGTGAAAAGTTTAAAGGTAGTATTGATATGACTATTGTAAAAGGAGAAGTCAAATTTGAGAAAGGGGTTAAAAATGATAATAGATAAGCTTTCTAAAAGAATAGATGAAAGATCTATAGTATGTGTAGGGTTAGATACGAGTACAGATTATGTACCAGAGAATATGAAAAAAGGTAAAAAAGTTAGCGAATATTTATTTGAATTTAATAAAGAAATAATAGATAATACAAAAGACTTAGTAGCATGTTTCAAGGTTCAAATCGCTTACTACGAAGCACAAGGCATAGAAGGATTGATAGCATATAAAAACACTCTTAAATATCTTAAAGATAATGATTTGATTTCAATAGCCGATGTAAAAAGAGGAGATATAGCAAATACAGCTAAAGAATATGCGAAAGCACATTTCGAGGGAGATTTTGAAGCTGATTTTATAACAGTTAATCCATTTATGGGATATGATACATTAGAACATTACTTACCATATCTTGAATCTAAAGAAAAAGGGATATTCGTACTAATGAGAACATCAAATCCTGGTTCAAAAGACATTCAATATAAGGATTATAAAGGCCAACCATTATATTATGAAATAGGTGATAATTTAAACAAAATTGCTAAGGATTATCTTGGAGAATGTAATCTAAGTTGTTTAGGATTTGTAGTAGGTGGAACTCAAAGTGAAAATGCAAACAAAATAAGAGAAAGCTATCCAAATATAATGTTTTTAATTCCTGGTTATGGCGCACAAGGGGCAAAACCTGAAGATATCAGAGTATACCTTGACAATTTTAAAAAGGGAATTGTTAATTCATCAAGAGGTATAATATTGAATTACAGAAAATTTGATGATGGAGAAGAAAATATAGGTAAATATGCTAGAAAAGCTGTAGAAGATATGAGAAAGGATATTTACTGTGAATAAATATATCGATTCTGAAATATTACTTAATGAAGAAATAAGTGAAGGGATTTATAAATTAGTTTTAAAAGGTAAATTCGAAGGGAATCCTGGACAATTTTATATGTTGAGAGCATGGGATGAATCGCCGCTTCTTCCCAGACCTTTAAGTATTTGTGATTTAGATGAAGAAAGTATAACATTTTTATACGCAGTAGTAGGTAGAGGTACATCTATAATCTCATCAATGAGAGTAGGAGAAAATATAAAAATTCTTGGGCCTTTAGGAAACGGATTCGAATTACATCCAGAAGCTAAATGTGCTATAGTTGCGGGTGGAATCGGAATCGCTCCAATGAAATATTTATCAAGAAAACTAAAAAACATTGATTTATATGTAGGATACAGAGACACTTCATACATGGAAGATGAGATTTTAAATAAAAATAATACAATCATATCTACGGAGGATGGATCTATTGGGCTCAAAGGATATATAACCGAATATGTTGAAAATGAATACGATTATATTTATGCTTGTGGTCCAAACCCTATGATGAATTCATTGAAGAAAAGAAATCTGAATGCTATAGAATTTTATTCTTTAGAAGCACACATGGCATGTGGGATAGGGGCGTGTTTAGGGTGTACTGTTCATACAACAAGTGGTCTTAAAAGAGTTTGCAAAGATGGCCCTGTTTTTGAAAAAAATGAGGTGATATTTGATGCTTAAAACGAATTTCTGTGGAGTAGAATTCAAAAATCCTGTTGTTGGAGCTTCTGGTACTTTTGGATTTGGAAGAGAATATGAAAATTTTACAGATTTAAATAAATTAGGAGGTATCTCCACAAAAGGATTAACCATTCAAGCTAAAGATGGGAATACTGGTTTAAGAATTTATGAAACACCTTCTGGAATTATGAATAGTATAGGACTACAAAATCCATCTGTTCAAGAATTTATTAATAGAGACCTGGACTATATGTTATCCTTGGATACTGTTACTATTGCAAACATTGGTGGTTCCGATATAAAAAGTTATATTGAAGCTGTTGAACTTATATCAAGCACTGACATAAAAATAATTGAGTTAAATATTTCTTGTCCAAATGTTAAAGAGGGTGGAATGGCTTTTGGAATAAAATGCGATATAGCACAAAATGTCGTTTCAGAAGTAAGAAAACATACAGACAAAATTTTAATGATAAAATTATCTCCTAATGCTAATGATATTGTAGAAATGGCAAAGACTTGTGAAGATTCTGGAGCGGATGCTATCAGCCTTGTTAATACTTTTAATGCACTAGCAGTAGATATTAATAAAAGGAAAGCTGTATTTGATAATATAACTGCCGGTCTTTCAGGTCCTTGTATAAAGCCAATAGCGTTAAGAATGTGTAGAGATGTTTGCAAAAATGTTAAAATTCCAGTTTGTGGTATGGGTGGAATACAAAATTACAAAGATGCTTTAGAATTTATAATGGTCGGATGTCATTTAGTTCAAGTTGGTACAGCAAACTTTGTTAATCCAAATGTTATGGTTGAAATAGCAAATGGTATGGAAAACTATTTAAAAGAAAATGGTTTTAAATCTATTGAAGAAATAAGGAATATTATTTAGGGGGAAAATTATGGATAGAGTTGTTGAATTATTAAAAGAAAGTAATGCATTATTAGAAGGTCATTTCTTATTATCATCTGGAAATCACAGCGATAAATACTGCCAATGCGCAAAGTTATTACAATATCCAGACAAAGCTGAGGAAGTAATAAAAGTTATTGCTGATAAGCTTAAAGATGTTGAATTTGATACTGTTGTTGGACCTGCTATGGGTGGAATAATTGTAGCTTATGAGTTAGGTAGACAACTACATAAACCAGCTATATTTACTGAAAGAAAAGATGGAGAAATGTGTTTAAGAAGAGGTTTTGAAGTAAAAAAAGGCGAGAAAGTTATTATTTCAGAAGATGTTGTAACAACTGCAAAATCTTCATATGAAACTAAAAAAGTTTTGGAAGATTTGGGAGCGGAAGTAGTAGGAATTTGTTGCCTAGTAGATAGAAGTGTAAATCTGGATATTGATTTACCATTGTACAGTGCAACAAAAATCGACATAGAAATTTTTAAACCTGAAGAATGTCCATTATGTAAGAAAGGAATAGATTTGGTTAAACCAGGTTCAAGAGAAATTAAAACTAAATAGTTTATTATAAAAATAAGCCGAATTTGAGGATTTCTTCTAGAAAGACACAAAAATGAAGGCTTATTTTTTGTGTTGAAAAATATTAAAATATGATACAATAAATAAGAATAAACTAAAAGGAATTTAAAATGGATTTATCAAATTTAGATCAAGATAGATTGCCTAAGCATATTGCCATAATAATGGATGGAAATGGTAGATGGGCTACGAATAGAAATAAACCAAGAGTATTTGGACACAATGAAGGTATGAAAAGAGTTGTTGATGTTGTCGAAAACTCATTAAATATTGGGATAAAATATTTGTCCTTGTACGCTTTTTCAACAGAAAATTGGAAAAGGCCACAAAAAGAAATAGATTTTTTGATGCAAATTCTAATAAAGTATATAGATGACCAACTAAATAAATTAGTAACTCAGGGAGTTAAAATTAATATCTTGGGTGACATTAGTGTACTTCCAAAAAAAGTAATTCAAAAGATAGAATATGCATTAGATTCAACAAAAGATAATAATAAATTAATTCTCAACATTGCGATTAATTATGGATCGAGACAAGAGATTTTATTAGCTGTAAATAATGCAATTGAAAATGGTCAAATCTTGACTGAGAATGAGTTCTCAAATCTATTATATACTAGAAATCAACCTGACGTTGATTTACTAATCAGACCAGGTGGTGAAAAAAGGCTAAGCAATTTCTTGCTTTACCAAATGTCTTATGCAGAACTTTATTTTTCAGACACTTATTGGCCAGATTTTAAATTGGACTCACTAATCGATGCAATTTATTGGTATCAAAACAGAAATAGAAGATTTGGTGGATTAAAATGAAATTTGTAAAAAGAACACTAACTGGAATAGTAATTTTATTGTTATCTTTTATTTGCGTTTCTAAGGGTGGCGTTTATCTTTTAATTATGAACTTATTCCTTAGTAATGTAGCAATATATGAGCTTGAAAATGTAATAAACAAGAACAATTCTAATAATATTAATATTAACAATTTGATAATTAATCTATTATTTAATGTAAGTTTTAATTTAAGTATTTATTTAAAAAAAGAATTATTTGCAATAGCATTATTGTGCAGTTTTAGTTTGATAGAGTTTACTTTATACACTATTTTTGACAAGCCTATCAAAGAAGTATTAAATAATTATTTTATGCATATATACATTACGATTACTTTTTCATTAATGTATTTTATTTCAGGAACTGAATATATCTGGCTTATTTATATATGCTCTTGGGGAACAGATACTGCAGCATATTGCACAGGAATGCTATTTGGAAAGCATAAATTAACAAAAATCAGTCCTAAAAAAACTATTGAAGGCGCTTTAGGTGGAATAATAGGTAGTATGATAATTGCAGCCATTTTTTCGGCTTTTTATGGTGAATTAAATATTATTAAGATAGTTATAATAACTTTCTTCGGATCAATCATATCTCAAATTGGCGATATTAGTGCATCAAAAATAAAAAGAAAAGCAAATGTAAAAGATTATGGAAATATTTTTATTGGACACGGTGGAGTAATGGATAGGTTTGATAGTTTTATTTTTGTTTTACCGTATTTATCAATTTTATACTGTTTAGGGATTTAATTAGGAGGAAATGTGATTACAATAATTTCATCAATTATAATATTTTTACTTGTAATTTTAATACATGAATTTGGACATTTTATTGTAGCTAAAATGAATGGAGTTTCGGTTTTGGAATTTTCAATTGGTATGGGACCAAAACTTTTCCAGAAAGAATCAAACGGAACTCTTTATTCTTTAAGATTGTTGCCTGTAGGTGGGTATTGCCAACTAGAAGGTGAAGACGAGGAAAATGACAGTCCAAATTCTTTAAACAATCAGTCACCATTTGTAAGACTTAAAGTAATTTTAGCAGGTGCTATAATGAATTTCATTCTAGCATTTATTTTGTTAATTTTACTAATGTCTGTAAGTAGAGTTAGTACTGAGGTATCTGGTGTATTGGAAAATTCACCTGCATATTCTTCAGGAATACAAGCAGGAGATAAGATTGTATCTATAAACGGACAAATGTTAGAAGACGGAGAACAAGTGTTAGAAAGCATAAAAAAATCCAAAGGAGATTTGGACATTGTGCTGCTACGAAACGAAAAATCAAGGAATATTAAAGTTACCCCAAGATTAGAAAATAATAATAGAAAAATTGGAGTAAACTTTCAAGAAGAATATAATATTAAAAATTTTAATATAATAAAAGGATTAAAAAAAGGAATAGCAACTTTCCTTAACTTAACAGGAATGTTATACAAGTTCTTAGGAATGCTTATAACTGGAAAGTTAGGTCTAGGAGGAGTGAGCGGACCAGTTGGTGTTGTCAAGGAGATTGGAAATGCTGCAAAGACAGGTGTTGCTAATTTAATTTTCTTATTGGCATATATTAATATTAACTTAGGTGTATTTAATTTATTGCCTATACCGGCATTAGATGGTGGAAGAGCAATTTTCATATTGATTGAGATGATATTTGGCAAGAAAATATCTCAAGAAAAAGAGGGCTATATTCATATGGTAGGATTAATCCTGCTTTTAGGACTAATAGCTATAGTTACAATTAAAGATGTTATCAAATTATTTTAGATGTTTTAATCAGGCCTGTATAGGCCTTTTTAAATTTGAAAGGTGAAGTAATGAAAAGAGAAGATACAAAAAGAATTTATGTAGGAAATGTTGCCGTGGGAAATGGAGCAAGAGTTACAGTTCAATCTATGACTAATACTGACACTAAAGACATAGAGAGCACTGTAAAACAAATCAAAGAATTCGAATCAGTAGGTTGTGATATCTCTAGAAGTGCAATAAATGATTTGGAAGATGCAAAAGCAATACCAGTTATAAAAAGCATGACAAATATTCCGCTTGTTGCAGACATTCAATTTCATCACAAATTAGCAATAGCTGCAATTGAAAATGGATGTGACTGCATAAGAATTAATCCAGGTAATATTGGAGGAATAGACAGGGTAAGAGAAGTTGTAGATTGTTGTAAACACCATAAAATTTCAATGAGAATAGGAGTTAACAGCGGATCTGTTAATCAAAAATTCATTGACAAGTATCATGGAGTAAATGTTGATTCAATATGCTACAGTTGTCTTGATCAAATAAGAATGATTGAGGATATGGGATTTAACGATATCAAATTATCATTAAAATCTTCTAATGTTAATATGTCAATAAAAGCCTATGAAAAAATGTCGCAACTTTGTAATTATCCACTTCATGTTGGAATAACAGAAGCAGGTCCTTCTACTAAAGGAATTATAAAATCGAGTGTAGGGATAGGTAGCATTTTATCAAAAGGTATTGGAGATACTATCAGAGTATCGTTAACTGGTGATCCTAAAGAAGAGATTATTGTAGGAAGACAAATATTAATGAGCTTGGGATTATTAAATGAAGGAATTGAAATAATCTCATGTCCAACATGCGCTAGAACCAAGATTGATTTAATTAGTATTGTCAATGAGGCTGAAAAAAAATTGGATAAAATAGACAAACATATCAAGGTTGCTATTATGGGTTGTGTTGTAAATGGACCTGGCGAAGCAAAGGAAGCTGATCTTGGTATAGCTGGGGGAAATGGAGTAGGATTAATCTTCAAAAAGGGTGAAATAATACGAAAAGTTAAGGAAGAAGAATTATTAGACGTATTAATTGAAGAAATTGAGAGGTTATAAATGCATTTATTACTAAACGATGTGTTGAAGAAAATAGGTCTAAAATATGATTCAAGAAATCCGATCTACATCGATAAATTAACTTACAATAAGGATAATGATGAGTTAGATTGTTTGATAAATGTTCATAAAGATGAGAATAAAGATAATTTGTCGGAATTTATTCAAAAAGATTTATTGGATTTTATTGCAAAAATTAATATTGAATTTATAGAATATGAAAATTCAAAAACGAATTTCTCAAAAGACATTTTGATTAAAATATTAAAATCAGCTGATTTTTGTGAATATTCATCATGTGTTGATTTTGAAAGTATAAATATAAGCGATTCTGAAATATCAATTGTTTTTAATTTTGAGCAAATAAGGGATAAATTCATTTCAGATCAAAAAGATATCGAATTATCATCATTAATAAAACAAGCATATAATCTAAGTTATTCAATAAAATCTAAAATAGTTGAATTAAGGGATAATGATGATTATATAAAAAATCTCAAAGAGTATGATAATTCAATTAGAGAAAAAATAGCCGAATCAATAAAAGATATTCCTAAGCAAGAAAAAGAAGAGGTTAAAAAAACGGGAATAAAGTGTGGAAAGGACATAGAAAAGACTCCAATTAAAATTAAAGAAATTATAGAAAATGAAGATGATACTTGCATCAAAGCTGAAATTATTGATGTAGATGTAAGAAGCATAAAAGATGGTAAAAGTTTTATTGTTTCTTTGGATTTAAGAGATGAGAGTGGAGCTGTTCTAGCAAAGAAGTTCTTGAAGAAGAATGAATATGAAGCTTTTGGAGACAAATTGAAATCGGGAGTTTATTTATTGCTAACTGGAAGATTGGAATTTGATAGGTTTACTTCTGGAAAGTCTTTTTCAATAAAACAAATGCAAGAAATTGAGAAACCAGAATCAAGAAAAGATGAGTACTATAAAAAGCGTGTAGAACTTCATATGTATTCTCAGATGAGCCAACTAGATGGATTCATTGACTTGGATGAATGCTGTAAAACTCTTAAAAAATGGGGACATACTGCGCTTGGATTAACTGATAAATCTGTAGTTCAAGGTTATCCCCAATTGTATGAAGCTTGCAGCAATAATGGACTAAAACCACTATTTGGAATGGAAGCTAAAATATTAGAAGATGATTTTAGAATTATAACTAATCCTTATGACTCTATGAATTTGAAAGAGTTTGTGGTTTTTGATATTGAAACTACAGGATTATCTAATGCAACAGAAAAAATAACTGAAATTGGAGCTGTAAAAATAGTAGACAATAAAATTGTTGATGAATTCAATCAATTAATCAACCCAGAAATTCCAATACCAGAAAAAATAACAGAACTAACGTCTATAACAAATGAGATGGTAAAAGAGATGCCGAAAATAGATGCAGTATTACCTGAGTTTTTGAAATTTGTCGGAGACTGCACTTTAATAGCTCATAACGCAGATTTCGATATGGGATTTATCAAGAAAAACTGTATTGATTTAGGGATAAATCCTGTAAGAACATATATAGATACTCTTGCATTTGCTAGGGCGTTGGAGCCTCATCTTAAAAACCATAAGCTAGATACATTGACAAAAAAATATAACGTAAATTTGTTCAATCATCATAGAGCTTGTGATGATGCTAGAGCAACTGGTGAGGTATTCATCTGCATGGTTAATAACCTTGAACAAAGAGGTATTAAATTTGATATTAATATAAATCAAATGGACTCTGATTGGAACATTTCTAAAAGAGAATCTCATACTGCTACAATATATGCCAAAAATTTAATAGGATTGAAGAATTTATATAAATTAGTGACTGCTTCTAATTTAAAATACTTTTCAAGAGAAGGTGGAATACCAAAATCTGAATTGAATAAACGAAGGGAAGGTCTAGTAATCGGATCTGGAAATGAAAATGGAGAATTAATAAAAGCAATTCTTAGTTTTGAATCTGATGAAAAAATAGATGAAATAATTTCAAGATATGATTTTTTGGAAGTTCAACCACCTCTTTATTATGATGGTGTAAAATCTAAAAGTATGAGTTTTAATTTAAGAAGTTGTGAAGAATTAACCAGAAAACTATACAATTTATCATTAAAACATAATAAACCTCTTGTGGCTGATTCTTATGCTAAATATTTTGAAAAAGAGGACTATATATTTAGAAATATAATTTTAGAAGGTCAACCTAGAAAAATTTACGGTGAAAAATTTCCTACTTTATTTTTCAGAACAACTGATGAAATGATGAATGAATTCGGTTTTTTAGAAAAAGATGTGGCTGAAGAAATAGTAATAGATAATACGATAAAAATTTCAGAGATGCTAGAGGAAATAAAGCCTATACCAGACGGAACTTTTCCACCGGTTATTGAAGGCTCTGATACGGAATTAAGAGAAATGACTTATAAAAAAGCCAGAAGTATATATGGTGATGATTTACCTGAAATTGTTGAAAGTAGATTAGAACGTGAATTATCCTCTATCATTTCAAATGGTTATGCTGTATTATATATTATCGCTCAAAAATTGGTAAAGAAAAGTAATGAAGATGGATATCTAGTAGGATCCAGAGGATCTGTAGGATCAAGCTTTGTTGCTACAATGGCTGATATTACAGAGGTTAATCCTTTAATTCCTCATTATATTTGTGAGAACTGTAAACATTCTGAGTTTATTCATGATGAGAATATTGGATCAGGAGTGGATCTTGATGACAAAATTTGTCCAGTATGCGGGAAACCATTAAAAAAAGAAGGCCATAACATACCATTTGAAGTTTTCTTGGGCTTCGATGGTGACAAAGAGCCGGATATTGATTTAAACTTTGCTGGAGAATATCAACCTACAGTACACAAATACACTGAAGAATTGTTCGGGGAAGGTAAGGTGTTTAGAGCGGGAACTATCGGTACAATTTCAGATAAAACTGCTTATGGATATATTAAAAAATATTTTGAAGATAAAAACGAATATGTTAATAATTCAGAGATAAAATATTTACAAAGAGGAATATTGGGCGTTAAAAGAACATCAGGGCAACATCCAGGTGGCGTAATGATAGTTCCAAGAGATAAAGATATCGAGGATTTCTGTCCAGTTCAACACCCTGCAGACGATGTTAACAGTGATATAATCACTACTCACTTTAATTATAAATCAATTAGTGGTAGAATTTTAAAACTCGACTTGCTGGGACACGATGTTCCAACTATTATAAAAATGTTATCTGATATGACAGGAGTTGATCCGTTAACTATTCCTATGGATGATAAAGAAACAATGAGTATTTTCTCGTCAATAGATGCTTTACACTTTGAAGAATTAATTGATGGATTGGATATAGGGACATTAGGAATACCTGAATTTGGAACAAACTTTGTAAGAGGAATGCTTAGAGACACTACACCAAAAACTTTTTCGGAATTAGTTAGAATTTCTGGATTATCTCACGGTACAAATGTATGGTTAAATAATGCACAAGACTTAATAAGAGATGGTGTTGTAGAATTAAAAGACACTATATGTACGAGAGATGATATTATGATTTATCTTATTAATAAGGGATTGGAAAAGAAAAAATCATTTAAAATAATGGAAACAGTTAGAAAAAATAGAGTTCTTGATGAAGATACACTAAACTATATGATTCAAAATGGTGTTCCAAATTGGTACATTGAATCTTGTAAAACGATAGAATATCTTTTCCCTAAGGCTCACGCAGTAGCGTATGTAATGATGAGCTATAGAATAGCTTATTTTAAAGTACACTACCCGGAAGCATTTTATTCAACATTTTTTACAATAAAATTGCAAGATTATCCAGGAGATGTTATTGTAAGAGGATTGAGTGCAATTAGAGAAGAAATGCAATCCCTGAAAGATAAGTACAAAGAATCAAATTCTAAGATGACAGCAAAAGATAGCAACAAATATTCTGTATTAGAAGTTGCAGAAGAAATGTATTGTAGAGGAATAAAACAATCAAGAGTGGATTTATATAAATCAGATAAAGCGCGATTTAAAGTTTTGGAAAAAGGATTCATTCAACCTCCTTTTAATGCCTTAGAAGGTGTAAGCGACGCAAACTCTATTGCTATCTTTGAAGAAATCCAAAAAGGTGATTTTATTTCTAAACAAGATTTTGCCGATAGAACAAAAGTTAACAAAACAGCACTAGAAATACTAGAAAATCACGGTGTATTAGATGGTTTACAAAATGAAAACCAAATAAGTTTATTTGATTTTTAGTGATATGTTATAATTAGATAAATGGAGTGATTATGGATAAAAATTTAATTTACAAAACAAATAACGAAAAATTAATAACTTTTATTTTTGGACAATTAGAAAAAAACTCAAAAAAAATTGAAGAAACTTGTGATGTTAAACTTAAGATATCTGAAGAGGGTATTTTGATTAGTGGTTCTGATATAAATATTGAAAGTGTTGGCAAATTAATTGAATCACTTGATACACATACTTTATCTAGAAACGAAGTAACAGATCAAGATTTAGATTATTTGCTTTCTAATTTGGAAAAAATAAAACAAGATAACATTTCAAAAATTAAAGACTATGTAATCTGCTACAATTCAAAAGGCAAACCTCTTAAACCCAAAACAGTTAATCAAAGAAATTATGTTGAAATGATTAATAAAAATGATATTGTTTTCGGAATTGGACCAGCAGGTACCGGAAAAACTTACTTGGCAATGGCGATGGCTATAAATGCTTTTAGAAACAACGAGGTAGATAGAATAATTTTAACTAGACCAGCTGTTGAAGCCGGAGAAAGTTTAGGGTTTTTACCTGGAGATCTTCAAGAAAAAATTGATCCTTATTTAAGACCAATTTATGATGCAATGTTTGATATCTTAGGTTATGAGAATTTTGAAAAATTCAAAGATAGAGGATTAATCGAAGTAGCGCCATTGGCATATATGAGAGGAAGAACATTGGATAATGCATACATTATTTTAGATGAAGCTCAAAATACAACTAATGAACAAATGAAGATGTTTCTTACCAGAATAGGATACGGATCAAAAGCCATTGTTACTGGAGACATTACCCAAGTGGACTTACCAAGAGGAAAAAAATCAGGACTGCTAGTAGCCACTAATATCCTTAGAAATATAAAAGGAATAAGCTTTTTAGAGTTTGAGAAAACAGATGTTGTACGTCATCCGCTTGTACAAAAAATTATTGGAGCTTATGAAAATTTAGAAAATAATAGGTCGAATTATGATAATACAGACAAGTAATAGACAAGAAGATTTTCAAATTGATGATGAATTGACATCAGATATTGAAAAGTCAATAAGAATATGTTTGCTTCAAGAATTAAATGACGATAATTATGAAATATCTTTATCTTTTGTTAGTGAAGCAGAAATTAGGAAATTAAATAGTGATTATCGAGATAAAGACAGTGTAACAGATGTGTTAAGTTTTCCTTTAGATGATGATTTTGCGATTCAAACAAATCTTTTGGGAGATATAATTATATGCTGCAAAAGAGCTATTGAACAAGCAAAAGAATACAATCATTCTATTAAAAGAGAAATTGTGTACTTAGTAGTTCATTCAATGTTTCATTTGTTAGGTTATGATCATATTGAGGAAAGCGATAGAATTATTATGCGAAACAAGGAAAAATCAGCATTGAAAGAAATAGGTATTTATAAAGATGAAGAATTTAAATAGCAAATCAAAAGATAAAAACATTTCAAAAAATACATCTTTTATTACTAGCTTTCAATACGCAATGGATGGAATTATACATTGCTTGAAAAATGAAAGAAACTTTAGAACTGATATACTGATGACTGTTTTGGTCATGATAGCATCATTGATGTTCGACTTATCTAGAGTTGAAATGGCTTGCTTGTGTATAACTATAACTTTCATACTCATGGCAGAAATGATTAACACTGCAATTGAAACTATAGTTGATTTAATTTACGATAAATACGACGATAAAGCAAAGATAGCAAAAGATGTAGGAGCTGGGGCAGTGCTACTTGCTGCTTTTAATTCTATTTTTGTAGGTTATTTTATGTTTTATGATAGAATTGTGCCTCTAAGTCACACAGCAGTAATCAAATTACAAAACTCACCTACCCATTTGACATTTATAGCTTTGATTTTGGTAGTTGTTATAACTTTAGTTTTAAAAAGTTTTATATATCAGAATAAATGGACATATTTACAAGGTGGTAGCGTAAGTGGCCATTCATCAGTTTCTTTTTGTAGTGCTACTATTATTGCTCTTCTAGCAAATAATACACTCGTGACGATACTATCATATTTTATAGCTTTTTTAGTTGCAGAAAGTAGGGTAGAAGGCAAAATCCATACGTTAAGTCAAGTTATAGTTGGTGGTATTATTGGGACTTTAGTAGCTATATTATTATTTAAAGTGATTATTTAGGAGTATTATGGAAATTAATAAAATGTACAAAATTGCTTTGCAATATAAACAAAACGCATACACACCATATTCTAACTATAATGTAGGATGCTGTGTAAAAGACACAGACGGAAACTATTTTGGAGGTTGTAATATCGAAAATGCATCATTCAGTCCAACTATTTGTGCTGAAAGAACTGCTATTTCAAAGATGGTTTCTGAAGGATGTAAATTAATAGATACAATTTTAATAATTGGAGATTCAGATTTTACTTATCCTTGTGGAGTTTGTAGACAGGTGATTAAAGAATTTTCTAATGAAGATACTAGGATAATAGTAGCTAGAAATGAGAAAGATTATAAAATTTATAATATTGAAGAATTACTACCTCATGGATTTAGTGGAGATGATGTAAATGTTTAAATCAGGATTTGTTTCAGTAATAGGAAGAAGTAATGTAGGGAAATCAACTCTTTTAAATAGAGTTTTAGGAGAAAAGCTAACGATTATTTCAGACAAACCACAAACTACCAGAAATAAAATTCAACTTATATATACAGATGAAAATATGCAAGCAATATTTCTAGATACACCAGGAATACAAACACCAAAAAATAAACTTGGAGATTATATGCTTAAAGTATCAATGTCAACATTGAATGAGGTTGATGTTATAACATATATTGTTGATACCACAGAAGAAATAGGAAAGCTGGATTCAGAAATTATAGAAAAACTAAGATTAGTTAATACAAAAATTATTTTATTAATCAATAAAATTGATAAAATAGCAAGTGATAAAGTTAATGAACTAGTAGAAATGTATACTAAAGTTGGAATATTCGAACAAATAATTCCTATTAGTGCTTTGAATGGGGATAATATTGAAGGATATTTAACCTCTCTTCGTAATACATTACCAGATGGACCTATGTATTATGATAAAGATAGTGTAACTGATCAACCTATTAGGCAGATTGTACAAGAACTAATCAGGGAAAAGGCACTTATCAATTTATCTGATGAATTACCACACGGAATAGCTATAACTATTGAAAAATTCAAAGAGAGACAAGATAAGAATTTAATAGATATAGACGCTACAATTATCGTTGAGAAAAAAAGTCATAAAGGTATGGTAATTGGGAAAAAAGGATCAATGATTAAAAAAATAGGCACTGATGCCAGAATAGATATAGAGCAATTATTAGATACTAAAGTAAATCTTAAACTTTGGGTTAAAATAGATGAAGAGTGGAGAAATAAAGATTCTAGATTAAGGTATTTGGGATACAACTAATGGATAAAGACTACATCAAGACACAAGCGATTGTACTAGAACATATTGTTTATGGAGAAAACTCTATAATTTTAAATGTTTTTAGTAAAGAAGAAGGTATTATTGGTATTTTTATCAATAATATTAATTCTATGAAGTCAATTATTGAATTTAACGTTTTATCAGTGAATGATTTTACTTTAAAAAAAGGAAATCAATTCTACTACTTGGTAGATTATGATTTGATTAATTCTAACTTCAATATTAGAACTAATTACAGATCAGAATTATTTAGCTTAGTAATTGTCGATTTAATTAAGTCGATTTTTTATAATGAAGTTTGCAATGAAAAAGTATATGCCTTGATTTTAAAAACAGTAATATTCTTATCCAAATATTCTGAAGATCAATACGCTTTAATAAATGCGTTTATTTTGAAACTTGTATCATATCTTGGATATCAACCTAGTATGTTTTATCAAAATAGTCACAATAGGTTTTATTTAGATGGTGGATTTGTAGATTCTGATGGAGAATACTATCAAATTGATAATTTGCATGCAAAGTATATGATATACTTAATGAAAAATAGATATGATGATATAATTAATAAAAAGTATGAATCAATAAATGAGAATGAAATTTTAAAGATTTTGCTAAAATACACGATGAACAATTTTGGAATAGAATATTTAGGGTCATTAGGTTACCTTGAATATTTGTAAGGAGAAATAATGCACAACTTATTAATTGATATAGTGACTAAGAATATACCTAATGACTTTATTGGATTTATAAATAGATCACTTTACGAAAAAATAAGAAAAGAATTTAAAAAACTTCAATTACTATATTCAAATATAGATTTGGATACAATAAAAGATCATTTTTTTATTTATGTTACTAGCATAGAAAATACCAAATACACGCTAGAAGATTACGAAACCATAATAATTAATGCAATTGATTCTATAAATTTTAAATATAAATATAATCACGAGAGTTTATCATTTAAAGAGTCTATTTTGCAAATAAAAATTTTTAATGAAGAACAGCATAAAACAATAAATTTTAATGATGTTGATGAAAATAAGAATAACGAATTAGTTAATTCTTCTACTTTTAACGATTTTTCCTCTGCGTTATTGAAAAATGAAATTATATTGAAAAAAGACCAGAGACTAGAATCTTTTGAAAAAAGTGCTAATAAACTTGCAAGAGCTAACGGATGCTCAATAATTAATAATAAGAGCATAATGAATGAATATGCTAATAAGTTTGATTATCCAGTAAGTGTAGAAGGTTCATTCGACGAAAAATATCTATGCATTGATAAATCAATACTATATACAGTTTTAATGGAAAATTTTAAGGTATTACCAATGGAATTTGAAAATGGAAATAGTTCTAACTTTTTTGTCTATGCTAAAAATAAAAATTCCGAAGACTCTCGAGTTTTGTGTGCTGAAATTAATAATAAATTGGAAGAAATAAATAATTTGATAACTAAAAAGTCAGATAAAAAACTTGAAGATTTTGTAGAAGATTTAAAAAACGTTACTTATATTAATAATTATGGTAACTTTTATGATAAAACACAAAGACTAATAAAAATATCTCCTGAATTATGTAAGATGCTTTCGGTTAGCGAAGAAACAGTTAATTCTGTAAACAGAATTTCATTTCTGTGTAAAGCAGATAAAGCAACAGAAATTGTTAAAAAGTGTCCTTACTTACATGGATTAATTGGTAGATTGTATGCTAAGTCTGATGGAGAAGAAAAAATTGTTTATGATGGTGTTTATGAGCATATTAAACCAAGATTTATATCTGAAAGTATTCCAAATTCAACAGCGGCTAGAATTGTAGCAATTTCTGATAAAATGGAATATGTTATGTCTTACATAATATCAAGCAGTGACGAAAATTTTAAATATAATTACAAGCTAAGAAAAACTATTACATCGGTGATATCTATTATTCTCAAATCAGAATTGGATTTTAATTTAAGTGATTTTATTACTAAAATTTTATATGTTTTTTTACAAGACAAAGGTATAGTAGATTATGAATATTTTGAGAAAAGTATAAAAGAAATTATTCTTGATGTTTACAGAGACGAATGCATAAAATCAGGGTATGATTTTGATGAAATTGATGTGATTAATTATGCTAATTTAAATATTTTTAAATTAAATCGTTTATTGACAAACTTACATGAAATAAATTCAAAATATAATGGTAAATTAATGTTACAGATTCAAAAAATGCTAGAGGTAAATTGTAATGAGTGTAAGTATACACCGATGGAATTAGATAGCAATAATTTGTGTGATATGTTTGAAAGATTATCAAAATGCTCTGAAGAAGATTTGGCTTTTTATAAATTAATTTTTAAAGGTGTATTTAATAAATTAAATTAAGGAGAATGTTATGAATAAAACTATATTAGTTATTTCTGATTCTACAGGAGAGACAGCAAATCAAGTTTTGGATGCTGTGAAAGTTCATTTTGATATTACAGATGTTGATATAAAAAAATTCTCAAAAATTAATAAAAAAGAACAAATTGATGAAATACTAGATGATATTAAAGGAGATATATTAATATTTTCTACGATTGTAGATCGAGAATTATTAGATTACTTGATTGAAAAAACAGAAATGAATGAATCGATTTATCTAGTAGACGTTTTATCATATCCTATGCTAATTTCAAGTAAATTTTTCGGGCAACAACCTAGATTTGATGTTGGATTAAATAGAAAAGTTGACCAAGAATACCTTGAGAAAATGGAAGCATTAGAATTTGCAGTAAAATATGATGATTGTAAGGATAAATTTGGTATATTAAAAGCAGATATTATATTAATTGGGGTTTCAAGAACCTCAAAGACACCTTTAAGTTTAAATTTAGCATTCAAAAACTATAAAGTTTGTAATATTCCTATTTTACCGGAAGTTGAAATTCCTTCAGAATTATATAAAGTAGATAATAAAAAGATTATTGGTTTAATAATTGATTCTGACAAGCTTAATAACATTAGGGAAGATAGAATGGCCAAAATTGGTTTACAATTAGGTTATTCAGATGATTTCAGGATTGAAAAAGAGCTTGAATATGCAAAAAAAATTATGAACAAAATAGGATGTAAAATAATTAATGTAACAGATAAAACAATCGATGAAACATCTAATGAAATAATTTCGTATATTGATAAATATAAGTAAAATTTAAGTTCTCATTTTTTGAGAGCTTTTTTGTTTTAGATATTAAATTATGATAAAATATTAGGAGAATACTGGAGGCTAATGTGGAGAATAATAGATACGAAATTCAAAGAAAAATAAATGAAGACGAATTTTCTACGACATTTAAAGCATATGATAAAAAATTAAATAGATATCTTTGTTTAAAAGAATATCACGACAAAAACTATTTTGAAAATTTAACAAATGATTTAAAATACTTATCAAATCTACATCATCCAAATATTCTTGAAATGTATGATTTAATAAATTCTAGTAATAAGAGCTACTTAACTTACGAAATTTTTGATGGGATATCCCTTGATATTCTATTCAAAAGAAAAAGAGTATCTGAATCATTTCTATTAGATGTTTTAAAAAAAATATTACTTTCGCTTATTTACTCTGAAAATAATGGCATATTTTTAGGAAATTTAAGAATTTATAATATGATTGTAGATGAGAATGATCATTTCAAGATTGATATTTTCAAAAACTTTAATGGAGAACACTTTGGTGATAGTACAGCCCAATTAAGATTTAACATAACACTACTATTAGAGATTTTAGAAGAATCTAATATTGATATTGTTAATAGTAACCTAAATAATTTTTATCAAAAACTAAGAAATTACACTTTTAATGATACACAAAGTATAATGAAAGATTTAAATGAAATTAATTATAATAAAATGCCAAGTTCAAATAATGAGTCAATTGATAATACTATAAAGCTAGACTTGAAAAATGAACACGAGAAAAATATGTCTTATAAAATAGATGAAAATATATTCGAAGAAGAAATAAAGAAAAAAAAGAAATCGCATAATTATCTCAAATCTTTTTTAGTTTATTTTACATCTGTATTATTAGCTTTTTTTGCTGCAGCAGCAATTATTTTTTATTATAATTCGAGACCGAAAGCACCTGATTATGTTGGAAAAAATTTAATGCTAGCTGTTGATCAAGCTACTGCAAATAACATAGAATTGGTAGTAGATAAGTCAGTTAGTGTTGATAAGTCAAACTATAATAAATATGTTGTCATAGGACAAAGTCCTAAAGTAGGAGAGAAACTGTTATTTAAGAAAAAAATAAAAGTAGAACTTGGGTTAGAAAAAGAAAACACAATGATTAACCTAATAGGTTTAAATTTGAAAAAAGCGAAGAAAGAACTATCTAATTTAGGTTTAAATGTTAAGAAAGTTAGATACAAAAAAAGTACCGTATATGATGAAGGTCTTGTTATTGATCAAAGTATTGAAGCAGGCAGAAAAATCCAGAATGGAGATTTTGTTACGATAACTGTAAGTTCTGGTAAAATAAAAAGGAAAGAAACTGTCGATGATGAATATACTCCACCAGAGGAAAATGAAAGGCCTAATGAAGATGAAAATGATAATTCTAGTGTAGATAATAATGATTCTAATTCAAATAATAATCAAGAATCTAATAATGAAAATACTAGAAAAAACGACAATAGTAACAGCGGGGAATAATATGGAGTATTTTTCGATTTCATATAAGGGTGATTTTAGAGATAAAAACGAAGATTACTATAAAAACGAAGCATTTAAAGATACTCAAATATTTTTAATTGCAGATGGCATGGGTGGATGTGAATATGGTGAAAAAGCATCTGAAATCGCAGTAGAAGAGTTTTTAATTTGTTTTAAAAATCACTTCGCAGAAGAACTTAGCATGAAGGATTTGATTTATGGCTCAATTCATCATGCAGGTTATAAAATTTTAGATTTTTCAAATTCAAACAATTGCCCAAACAATATAGGAACAACATTCTTAGCCACTATTATTAGAGAAAACACAATGTATCTATTTAATATTGGAGATAGTAGAGCTTATTTACAAAATGAATATGGTTTTTATCAAATTTCAAAAGATCATGTTGTAAAAAACAATGAAAATCTTAAAAATGCCATAACCAGAGGGCTTGGTTTTAGGAGTATGGATAAACCCGATTATATTATTAAGGAACTAAGCTCTGATGATCAAATACTAATGGCTACTGATGGTTTTTATAAATTTATTGATAAAAGCAATATTCAATCTATTTTGAAATCAAACTTAAGCGTAAAAGAAAAATGCAATAAATTATTAGAGGATGTAATTAATAAATCTGATGATAACATTACAATTACATTGATTAAAATATAGAATTTATTTATAAGCTATCGAGTATCGATGGCTTATATTTTATAAAGGAGATATACATGGAAGAAAATAACGATAAATTAGCCACAAATTCTTATGTTAATTTATTTATAAATAGACACGAACACGCTCCAACCTATTCGATAATTACTCATGGTTGTCAAATGAATGAACATGATTCTGAAAAAATAAAAACATTATTAGAAAATATGGGATTTGAAAAATCTGATGAAAAATTAGATGCGGATTTCATAATTTTCAATACTTGCTTAGTAAGAGAAAATGCAGAGATGAAGGTTTATGGACAACTTGGAGCATTAAAAAATTTAAAAAGAGAGAATCCAGATATGCTTATAGCTGTATGTGGCTGTATGATGCAAACTGGTCCTGCGCGCGATATTATTAGAGAAAAGTATCCACAAGTGGATATAGTATTTGGAGTAAATAACATAAATTCATTACCATATCTTATAGATAGACACCTTAGCAGTGGCAAATTAGTTGTAGACATTGAAAGAAAAGATGACATTGATGAAGATATCGCTATTAAAAGAGATAATGAATATGTCGGATATGTAAATATAATGACTGGATGCAATAATTTTTGTACTTATTGCATAGTTCCATACGCAAGAGGTAGGGAGCAAAGTAGATCTGTTGAAAGTATATTATCTGAAGTGAAAAGAATGGTAGATCAAGGATATAAAGATATAACTCTACTAGGACAGAATGTAAATTCATACGGTAAAACACTTGAAAATCCTGTTACTTTTACAGAGCTTTTAACTAAGGTTAATGATGTTGAAGGACTTGAGAGATTAAGATTTTTAACAAGTCATCCAAAAGATATTTCTGATGAATTAATTGAAGCAATGGGTAAATTAGATAAAGTTTGCGAAAACATTCATTTACCATTTCAAGCAGGATCAAATTCGGTTTTAGAAAGAATGCACAGAAGATATACAAAAGAATCTTACTTAGAAAAGGTAGAGAAATTAAAGAAAAGTGTAAAAGGAATTACTTTTTCAACGGATATTATAGTAGGATTTCCAGGAGAAACTGAAGAAGATTTCCAGGACACTTTAGATGTAGTTAGAAAAGTTGGTTACGAACAAGCTTTTACATTTAAATATAATAGAAGACCTGGAACAAAGGCGGATTTATTTGAAGATCAAGTTGATGAAGATGTAAAACAAGATAGACTAGAAAGACTTTTAGATGTTGCTTATCCGATTTTTTACGAGAAAAACAAATCTTATCTTGGGACTATACAAGAAGTATTAATTGAAGGAGAAAGCAAGAATAATCCAGAAGTCATGACAGGAAGAACTAGAACATTCAAATTGGTAAATGTTAAATGTGATAAATCTTATATTGGTAAATTAGTAAATACGAAAATTGTAGATTTCAATTCTTTTGCATTAACTGGGGAAATGGTGGATTAAAATGGCTTATACTCCTATGATTAAACAATACAAAGAAATAAAAGAACAAAACAAAGATTGTATATTATTTTTTAGATTAGGAGATTTTTATGAAATGTTCTTTGATGATGCTTTGATCGCATCCAAAGAGCTTGAAATTGTTTTGACACAAAGGGATTGTGGAGAAAATAAAAAATGTCCAATGTGTGGTATTCCTTATCATGTGAGTGATGTATATATTAACAAATTAGTCTCAAAAGGGTATAAGGTTGCTATATGTGAGCAATTAGAAGATCCCAAATTAGTTAAAGGTCTAGTAAAAAGAGGAATAATTAAGATTTATACTCCGGCTACAGTAATAGAAAATGAAAATTCTGATACTGGAAACTTTAATTATTTGATGAGTATTTCAAAAAAATCAAATGAGGTCGCTATTTCGTATATAGATATTTCAACAGGTGATGTTTCATATACTAATACCACATCTGATGATATTTATAAAATAATTGAAAATGAGATTTCAAAAATTACTCCAAAAGAAATCATATTTAATGATCATGAGTTTTCAACTAATTCATTAGAAACAATTGCAAGTAAGTTCTCAATTGTATTGACTACTGTTAATAATGGCACTAATTCTATAGATTTCATTAATAGCAAGATAAAATACGATAATAGCAACAGCGAAACAACTAATATTTGTGTTGCTAATTTATTAAAATATGTGTTCAGATATCAGGATGATTTAGTTCATATCAATAGTTCTAGAAAATATTATATAAATGAATTTATGGAAATTGATTCTAATAGCGTTATTAATTTAGAAATTCAAAAAAATTTATACACTAATTCTAAAAATGGTAGTTTGTTTGGAGTGTTGAATCATACAAAAACATCAATGGGATCTAGACTATTGCATAGTTATTTAGAAAGACCATTGATGGATAAAGAAGAAATTTTGATTAGGCAAAATAGAGTTGAAGAAATTTTTGAAGATTATGAGTTATTAGTTAATTTAGAGAATTGCCTAGATGGTATCTACGATTTGGATAGACTTTTAGCGAAATTATCTTATAAAAGTGCTAATGCCAAGGATTTAATTGCTTTAAAGGTCTCTATTGAAAAGATTCCATACCTGAAAAATCTTTTAAATTGTAACAAGAAAAACATACAATTAATAGGAGAAAAATTAGATGATTTACGTGACATATACGATTTGATTGACAAATCAATAGTGGACGATCCTCCTGTAATTTTGACAGAAGGAAATCTAATAAAACCTAATTTTTCTAATGAATTAGATCAATTGCGTTATAACAGAGTTAATGGAAAAAATGAATTAGTAGAATACGAAATGTCTGAAAAAGACAGGTTAGGGATAAAGAATCTAAAAATTGTTTTTAATAAAAAACTTGGATATTTTATCGATGTTACTAAATCTAACTTAAATAAGGTTGGAGAAGATTACGAAAAAAGACAAACGTTGACTAATTCATCAAGGTTTAAGACAAAACAATTAGAAGCTATAGAATCAAAAATATTAGATTCTGAGGATGAGATTTTTGAACTAGAATATAAGATATTTGAGGACATTAGAAAAATAATTTTAGAAAATTTATCGAGAATAAAAAAATCTGCAGATTTGATTGCAATTATTGATGTTTCAAATTCGCTAGCTAAATGTGCGTACTTGAATAATTATATTAAGCCAGATATCAATACTTATGGGTTAATTGATGTTTTAGAATCTAGACATCCTATTGTAGAGCTAAGCGTAGGCCAATCTGAATTTATAACTAATGACATACTAATCGGATCTGGGAAAAATGATATACAGTTAATTACAGGGCCTAATATGAGTGGGAAATCCACTTACCTTAGACAAGTTGCCTTAATTTGCATATTAAATCAAATTGGATCATTCGTACCTGCTACCAAGGCAAATATTTCTATTGTCGACAAAATTTTTACAAGAATAGGATCAAGTGATAACTTATTTAAAGGTGAATCTACTTTCATGGTTGAAATGAAAGAAATGAGCAATATTATTAAATATGCAACTTCAAATAGTTTATTAGTATTAGATGAAATAGGTCGAGGTACATCAACATTTGATGGATTAAGCTTAGCATGGGCTATAGTTGAATATATTTCAAAGAATATTAAAGCAAAAACATTATTTGCAACCCATTACCATGAACTAACAGAATTAGAGAAAAAATTAGATAATCTTATTAATATGAAAGTCGATATTAAAGAAACTAATGATTCTATTATTTTCTTGAGAAAAATTACTAGAGGTTCAACTGATAAAAGTTATGGTATTGAAGTAGCTGAATTAGCTGGAATGCCAAAGACTCTGATAAAACGTGCAAAATCAATCTTAAAAGAAATAGACAAAGAAGATACTAAAATTGATTTTCCAATTGCTGATTTTGCAGTTCAAAATGAAATGGAAGATGATAAAAATATTCATGAATTAAAAGACTTTAAGGATGAAATTAAAAATATTAATGTAAATGAGATTACTCCAATACAGTCTCTACAACTATTAAATGAGCTAGTTATTAAAGCTTCAAAATTAGGTGATTAAAATGATTAAATTATTATCAGAAGATACAATACAAAAAATTGCAGCAGGTGAAGTTATTGAAAGGCCTGTTTCTGTTATTAAAGAATTAGTTGAAAATTCAATAGATGCTGGAAGTGATACCATTATTGTAGAAATTAAAAATGGCGGAAAAGATTATATATCAGTTAGCGATAATGGATCGGGAATTGAAAAAAATGAAATAGAATTAGCGTTTAAAAGACATTCAACTAGTAAACTTGAAAAATTTGATGATTTATATGATATAAGGACATTGGGTTTTAGAGGAGAAGCTTTGGCTAGTATTCTAGCTGTGAGTAAACTTATTGTAAGTACTAGAACAAAATCAGAAAAAATCGGGGAAAAAGTTGAGTTTAGAAATTCAAAAGTTATAAATGAATCAGATGTTGCCATGAATGTAGGAACTAAGATAGTAATAAAAGATCTGTTTTATAATGTACCTGTAAGAAAAAAGTTTATGAAGTCAGATCAGACAGAAGCAAATCTAATAACAACAACAATGTATAAATTTGCTATTTGCAACACAGATGTTTCTATCAAATACATTAAAGATAACAAAACTTTGTTTGAGACTAAGAAGAATTCTTCAATTAAGGAGAATATTATTAATTTATTTGGCACTTCAATGTCCAATAACTTAATAGATATTGATATAAGTTCACACGATTACAAAATTCACGGATACATTTCAAATAATAATTTGTATAGAGCTAATAGGCAGATGCAATATATTTTCTTAAATGGTAGATTTATTAAATCGGAAGATATCAGAAATACTGTTGAATCTAACTATAAATCTGTAATTCCTAACGGGAGATTTCCACTATTTTGGCTTTTTTTTGAAATAAATCCTAAGCTTGTAGATGTTAATGTCCATCCAAATAAACAAAAAGTGAAAATATCTATTTTGGATGAAATATTGGAACAACTCAATAAAAAGGTTAGATTTTTGCTAGAAAATAACGTTAGAATTACAAATATTAGTCAATCAATTCCTGATGATGATAAGTACAAAGATTTAAGAAGAAATTATTTTGAATCTGATTCTAACTTAACTAACTATAAATATGATAAGGTATCAGAGCCAACATATTCTTATAATCTTTTCAACGATAATTCAAAATTAAGCAATTTAAGAAATATAAGATATAAAGATGAGTCAGAAGCATTTAATAAAAAGCCAGAAACTAATAAATATTTTTTTAAAGAGAAAGATATAGCGAAACAAGATAACTTCTTTCTTGACGAAATCGAACAAATTAAAGTTGAATCTTATTTAGCAAAATATGAAAAATTTGATATACTTACAGTTTTATTCAAAACATATATTTTAGCTAAGGATGAATATGACAGTAAAATTTATTTATTTGATCAACATGCCTGTCATGAGAGAATTAATTATGAAAAGTTAACAAAACAAATGTTAGATAAGGAAGTAGTGTCACAAAATTTAGCATTTCCAATTAACATTTCATTAACTGATGAACTCATGGAAATATATACCAATAATAAGAGCATATTTGAAGAATTGGGATATGAAAGTGATGTTTTTTCTGATGATTCAGTAGTGGTTCGTGCTGTCCCTTATCTATTCGGAAACTCAAATGCCGAGTTTTTATTTACCGATATTTTGGATACAATTGCTAAGAATTCAAATGATCCTTTTGATGTAATTGAATCTAAAGTTATAAAAAGATCTTGCAAAATGAGTGTAAAAGCAGGTGACACTTTAAGTAACTTCGAAATAATTAAACTTTTAGAAGATTTGTTTAAATGTGAATATCCATTAACATGTCCTCATGGAAGGCCAACTTTTATTGAAATGAATGAAAAAGATCTAGAAAAAATGTTTATGAGGATAAAATGAGGAAAAAATGTATTGTAATAGTTGGACCTACTGGAGTGGGGAAGACCAGGTTGAGTATTTTTTTAGCAAAAAGATTAAGTAGTGAGATTATTTCTGCAGATTCAATGCAAATATATAAGTATATGGATATTGGAACTGCAAAAGTAGAACCAAAATATCAGAGAGTAATTAAACATCATTTAATAGATATAGTTGAACCATATGAAAATTTTAATGTTGAACAATTTAAAAATCTATGCATAGAAAAAATTGAAGAAATTTCATCTAAAAACAAAATCCCAATTATTGTTGGAGGCACAGGCTTATATATAAACTCGATAACTCATAAGTTAGAGTTTAATGCTGTTAAATCTGATGACAAATTAAGAGAAGAATTGGAAAATATTTCTTTACAATATGGAAATGAGAAACTTCATGAAATATTAGAAGATATAGATCCAAAGTCCGCTGATAAGATTCACATGAACAACGTGAGACGTGTTATTAGAGCAATCGAAGTATGTAAACTAACTGGGCATAAGTTTAGTGAAATTAACGATAAATTTGACCATTATAACGATGATTATGATTTTTATATAATTGGATTAAATGATGACAGACAGGTCCTTTACGAAAGGATTAACAAAAGAGTTGATGAGATGATTGATGAAGGTTTTATGGCTGAATGCAAATACATTTATGAAATGACGGATGAAAACTCTCAATCAATTCAAGCTATAGGCTATAGAGAAGCTTTTATGTATTTAAATAATAAGATATCTTTTAAAGATATGATTAGTCTAATGAAAAAAAATAGTAGAAAATATGCTAAGAGACAGTTAACGTGGTTTAGACAAGATAAAAGAATTCATTGGATGAATTTGAAAGACTTTAGAGAATTTGAAGACATCGAACAAATTTGTTTGAAAAATGTGAAAGAATGGTTATATGATAAGAGATAAAATAAAAGAATGGTACGGTATAGATGATTATAGTTTTGATACAGTTATGGAAAGTGATTATCTACTATCCGAAAAATTTAAAGAATTAGAAAACTTGGAATTTGTTAATCAACTTAAAGTTTTGAAGGCTTTCCAAGATAATAAGTTACAAGCTACTGATTTTGCATCAACAACGGGTTATGGATATGGTGATGTTGGTAGAGATAAATGTGAAGCGATATTTAGAGATATTTTCAAAGCTGAGGATTGTTTAGTTAGACCGTCTATTGCTTCTGGAACTCATGCACTAAGTCTATTGATGAAAGGTGCATTATTACCTGGAGATAAATTATTATATATCACAGGATTACCTTACGATACATTACAAGAAGTTATAGGAATCGAAGGCAATTCTCCGTGTAATTTGAAAGAATTTGGAATTGATTTTGATTATGTAGATTTGGTAGATAATGAAATAAATTTGAAAGCTGTGGAATCAAAGATAGACTCTACTGTAAAAATGATAGCCATACAAAGATCAACAGGTTATAGTTTACGAAATGCTATAAATATTGAACAAATCGAACGAGCAGCTCAATTTATCAAAGAGAAATTTCCTGAAATTATAATCATGGTTGATAATTGTTATGGAGAATTCACTGAATATAAAGAACCTATTGAGGTAGGATGTGATGTTATTGCTGGATCTTTGATAAAAAATCCAGGTGGTGGAATAGCTCTTTCAGGAGGATATATTGCTGGTAAAAAGTCTATTATCGATAGGGTAGCGAATACTTTAACAGCACCAGGAATAGGAAAGGAAGTAGGAATAACTTTTGGTACGACTCGAAACACATTACAAGGCTTATTTTTAGCTCCTAAAATTACTATTGAAGCAATGAAGTCGGCATTATTATTTTCTCATGTTTTCAAAAAATTGGGATTTAAAACAATTCCTGATGTAGAAGATAAAAGAAGTGATATAATTTGTGCGATTATTCTTAAAAACGAAGAAAGAGTTGTTGAGTTTTGTAGATCCATTCAAGAGTCATCTGTTGTAGATTCACATGTAGTTCCTTATCCTTGGGATATGCCAGGTTACGATGATAAAGTAATAATGGCATCAGGAAGCTTTATAGATGGTTCTAGTATAGAGATTTCAGCAGATGGACCTTTAAGAGAACCATATGTAGCTTATTTTCAAGGATCTTTAACCTATAAACAAGCATTACTTGCTTGCATGAAAGTTGTTATGAATTTAAAAAATAAAAACTTAATATAAAATAATAAAAGCCTTCTATTTATAACAATAATTAGAAGGCTTGTTTTTTTAATAAATTGTTCTGTAAAGGCCGATAACTTTTCCTAAAATCTCAACATCTTTTACAATAATAGGATACATCGTTGAATTAGAAGGTCTTAGTTCAATATGATCAGAATGTCTATAAAATCTTTTTACAGTTGCTGATTCATCCATTAACGCAACAACGATATCTCCATTGTTTGCAGTATTTTGTTTGCGAACAATTATCTTATCTCCGTTTAATATTCCGTCTTCAATCATAGATTCCCCTTGAACTTTTAGAATGAATACTATTCCTTGTGATGTATATTCAATAGGAAGAGGAAATGTGTCCTCTACATTTTCTATAGCTAAAATCGGCATTCCAGCTTGAACTTTCCCAACGATAGGAACATCTATAGTTTCTTTTTTGATTTCATTTTCTTGTTCTTCATAAACACTATCTATGATTTCTAATGCTCTATTTTTTAGAGGATCTCTTCTTAAATAACCCTTCATCTCTAATTTCAAAATATTATTGTGGACGGTAGATGTTGAATTTATATTTAAACTATCGCCAATTTCTCGAATAGCAGGGGGATATCCTTTGTAATCTATATATCTTTTTATAAATTTTAATATTTCAATTTGTTTTGAGGTTAAATCATCGTACATTAATATACTCCTTTTCTATTCTTTTCTTGATTATATCATATTTCTTCAAAAAATGAAACATTTGTTTCTTTTTTTAATAGAACATAAAATCTTTTATTGACACACAAGAACATATGTTGTAGAATAAACATATAGAACATATGTACAGAAAGTGATTTCTGGTAGGGAGGAAATATGAAAAAATATAGAATAACAAATAAGTTTAAATTTTTTAGATTCATATCAATTTGTTTTGTAGCACTATGCTTGATGATATTAGTAGTAACTACTAATATGAGTTATGGTAATTATGAGAATTTAGAATATAACACTGAATATTATATTGTAGAGCCATCGGATTCATTGTGGAAAATTTCTACAAAATTCAAACCTGATAGCATGAGTACAAGACAATTTATATCTGTAATAAAACACTACAATAGATTTATAGAAGGCAGTTCAATTAAAGTAGGCGAACATTTGAACATACCTTTAATAAATAAATAATGATACTGTTATACTCCTAATACTATCTAATAACAGTAATGAAGATCAAGCACATGTCTTGATCTTTTTATTTTTTTCTATTTAGTGTTTTTTAAATCGTTATTTAAGCTATTAAGTGGGTTTTTATTTACTGCATTTCTTAAACTGTTATTATCGACATGAGTATATATTTGAGTTGTAGACACTGATTCATGACCTAAAATTTCTTGCAATACTTTTATATCAACATTACCATATTGATACATTAAAGTAGCTGCTGTGTGGCGTAATTTATGAACACTGTATATACTAGTGTCAAATCCACCTATTTTTAAATAATGTTCAATTCTGTATTGTATTGCACGATTACTCATGCGATTTCTTTTTTTGCTAATAAATAAAGCGTCATTATCTATTTCTGGTCTTATTTTAAGATAATTATCGATAGCATCTAAACACATATCATTTAGATAAACAGTTCTTTCTTTGTTTCCTTTTCCGATAACTCTCAAAGTATTTGTTTTTATATGATCAATATTTATGCTGCTAAGCTCAGATAGTCTCATACCACAATTTAAAAATAATACTGTAATACAGTAATCACGGGATTTAATTTCTTCATCTTTTTCGCGAAGGATAACCTTAAGTAAATCTAATGATTCATCAAGCGTAAGATATACTGGTTGTCTAATGTTTTTTTTGGGTGAATCTAAAAGTTCTGCAGGGTTTATTATATCAAGTTTTCTAATATTTATAAGATACTTATAAAACGTTCTGATACTAGAAGTTTTACGGCTACGTGTAGATGATCCATTGGATCTATTGTGATCTAAAAATCCCATGAAAGAGTGCAGATCAATGACATCAATATTTTTGAAAAAATTTAAATCTACATCAGAAGAATCAATATTAACAATATCATCAAATGATTTTAATTTTATATTTTGCTTACGTGCTATAATGTATTTTATCATTAAATTAATATCATAAGCATATTCTTTAACGGTGTTTGACGAACGACCTTTTATAGTTTCTAAGTAGTCTAAAAAGTCCATAAGTATCATAGGATAGCTATTCATAGTACCTCCAAATTCTATAAGCTTAATGTCACAAAATTATTATTTTGTGACATTATAATTTTATCAAAATACTCCTCCATTGTCAAAAAAATATAGCAAATTTTATTTGCTATATTTTTTGTTATCTGCTATGAATTTGTTTAAGTTTTTCATACCTTGTTTTATATCTTCAATACTTGTCGCATAACTCATTCTAATATATTTATCATCACCAAAAACAATACCTGGTACGAATGCAATATTATATTCTGAAAGCAATTTATTACACAATTCTAAAGAATTTTTAATTGTGCTATTATAAAATTGATCCATCTTAATAAATACATAGAATGCTCCATTTGGATAAATATATTCTAAGCTAAGTTCGTCTAATTTAGATACTATATAGTCTCTTCTGGATTTAAATTCAATTATCATTTCATTAACTTCATCAGTTTCATCTTTTAACGCCGCTAAGCCTGCTATTTGGCTTAATGTATTGGCATTGGATGTAATATGTCCTTGAAGCCTTTTTATGAGCGTAGAAACGTCTTTACGGCTACAAGAATATCCTAATCTAAATCCAGTCATTGCATAAGACTTAGAAAAACCATTAATTGTTATTGTTATATCATTAATCTTTTCCGACAATGAAGCCATGCTTATAAATTCTGTATCGTATGATAATCTTTCATAAATTTCATCTGATATTATATAAACATTATTTTCAACTGCCCAGTTGCCAATATTAAACAATTCATCTTTTGAGTATATTACTCCTGTTGGATTAGAAGGGTTATTTAATATAAGGCATTTAGTATTCTCGGTTTTATATTGGTTTAATATATCTACATCCACTTTAAAGTTATCATTATATGGTAAAACTACAGGTTTACAATCAGTGAGTTTACACATTTCTGGGTAACTTAACCAATATGGTGACGGTATAAGAACTTCATCATTAGGGTTTGTTAATGCAAATAAACTATTGACAATTGCTTGTTTAGCGCCAGTAGATACTACTATAGAATCTTTATCACATTTAATATGATTAATATTGTTAAGTTTTGAACTTATTTCTTCTCGCAAATCTGATATTCCACTAGTATCAGTATATCTAACTACTCCATTATCTAAATAATTTATAGTTTTATCAATTATATATCTTGGAGTTTTAAAGTCTGGTTCGCCAACAGTAAAGTTATAAACTTTAACTCCTTCATTTTTTAATTTATTAATTTTAGCACTCAATTCAAGTGTTAAAGATGGATTTATACTGTTAATTTTTTTTGATAGCATAATCGCTCCTTAATTCATGTAGTTTTTTTATAGATTCAAAAGTTGAATAATTTAAGGCGAAATTTCCCATTAAATATTCTTTATCAAATTGCTTTCCGTGACAGTCACTTCCCGCCGTGTATAGTAACTTGTTTTTTAATGCTATATTCAAGTATTTTTTAATATCAGTAAATGAATGTTTAGAATTAATTACTTCAATTCCATCAATACCCATTTCTATGATTTCATTTACTATATTATCATCATTCAATGTTACAGGATGTGCTAAAATACATACACCGTTAGCTGATTTTATAGAATTAATAATGTTTTGTAGTGATGTGAAGCTTTTTTCGACATAGCATTTACCTTTTGGAGATAAATATTCGTTAAAAGCTTCATTTTTATTTTTACAAATATTAATATCTACTAAATATTGAGCTAAATTACTTCTAGAAAAAACTCTGTCTTTACTATAATTCAGGACTTTATCCTTGTCAATTTTTATTCCGATTTTCGAAAAATTTTTTTCAAAAATATCAAGTCTTTTTGCTCTATCATTTATAGCTAATTCAGATATTTTTTGTAATTTTTCATTGGACCTATCTACATAGTATCCTAAAATGTGTACTTCTTTGTTTTTATAAGTTATTCCAAATTCTACAGCTTTTATGATGTTAGCATTACAGAATGGGGTATTAGATGGCATTAGTATATCATGATCAGTAATAGCAATTTTATCAATAGAATTTTTATTTGCATTATATTGAATTTCTTCAATGCTTAATCTCCCATCACTTTCTGTGGAATGTACGTGCATATCAATCATTTTTAAATCCTTTTAAAGTTTTTCATATTAGAAGAAGGTCAACAAATGTTGACCTTCTAAGTTAATTCTTATTTTGCGTAATCAGATACCCTATTTTCTCTTATGACATTTACTTTAATTTGTCCAGGATATTCTAATTCACTTTCAATTTTATGAGCTACATCTTTTGCTAATATAACCATAGAGCTTTCATCAACAACATCAGGTTTTACCATGATTCTAATTTCTCTACCAGCTTGTATAGCATAAGAACTTTCAATACCATCAAATGAATTAGCTATTTGTTCTAGATTTTCTAATCTTTGGATATAGTTTTCCATAGATTCACGTCTAGCTCCAGGTCTTGCTGCGGATATTGCATCAGCAGATTGAACTAATATAGATTCGATACATGTTGGTTCAACATCACCGTGATGAGCCTCAATACAATTAATAACATCTTTTGGCTCTTTAAATCTTTTAGCAGCGTTAACGCCTAGTTCAACGTGAGGTCCCTCGATTTCGTGGTCAATTGCTTTTCCTAAATCGTGTAGTAGTCCACCTCTTTTAGCTAATTTAACATTTACTCCTAATTCACTTGCAAGCATTCCAGCGATATTGGAAACTTCAATAGAATGTTTAAGAACATTTTGACCATAACTTGTTCTGTAATGTAGTTTACCGAGAATTTTAATCAATTCTGGATGTAAACCGTGTACATTTGTTTCATCACAAGCTTCTTCACCTTTTTCTCTTATAGTATTATCTACCTCTTTTCTGGCTTTTTCAACCATTTCTTCAATTCTAGTAGGATGGATTCTTCCATCAACTATAAGTTTTTCCAAAGCAATTCTTGCGATTTCACGTCTTACAGGATCAAAAGCTGATAATACAACAGCTTCTGGAGTATCATCAATAATCAAATCTACGCCTGTTAAAGTTTCAAAAGCTCTTATGTTTCTTCCTTCACGACCAATTATTCTGCCCTTCATGTCGTCATTAGGTAAATTTACGACAGATACGGTAGATTCTGCAACTTGATCTGCGGCATACCTTTGAATTGATGTACTAATGATTTCTCTTGCAAATTTTTCAGATTCTTCCTTAGTTTTGGATTCGATTTCTTTAATAATAGCAGCTTGCTCACGTATTGTTTCAGTTTTAACTCTTTCAAGAACGATGTTTTTAGCTTCGTCACTTGTTAATCCAGCAACTTTTTCCAATTCTAATTCTTTTTCATCTATCAAAGATTGGATTTTAAGTTGCATATCGTCAGCTTTCTTCAATTCAGAATCTAGCTTTTTATGTTTCTTTTCTAATGATGCATTTTTTCTTTCTAAATTCTCTTCTTTAGAATTAAGTCTATCTTCTTGACGACTGATTTCTTTTAATCGAGATTTATTTTCACGATCCAAATCACTTTTCATCTTAAAGATTTCGTCTTTTGCTTCTACTAATAATTCTTTCTTTTTAGTTTCAGCATCTTTATTTGCATCTTCAATTATTTTAACAGCATAATCTTCAGCACTTCTGATTTTTTTCTCAGCTAAGCTTTTTCTAAAAAAGAAACCTATTACAATACCTAAAATTGCAGCAAGTATAGCAATTATTAAAGATGTTGTGGTGCTCATAAATACACCCCCTTTATTCAATTTTCAATATTCATTAAATAAATCTTTTGGATAAATTTACTCTTTAAGTGTAGTACAAATACAGTTGATTGTCAATATTTAGATATATAATAGAAAATTATATAACATTTATTTCTGAAGTGTTATTTCTATTAGTAATTCTGTAGTTAATATCTCCTATTGCCGATAAATGCGCATTATGAGAAATCATTATGATTTGTTTATTATATTCTTCGCTTATTTCGTTAATAAAATTTGCTACATTGTGTATATAGTCTTCACTAACATGCTTACAAGGCTCATCAAGAACAATAATATTAGCTAAACTATTTTCATACAGCATTATAAAGGAAATTCTTAGAGCTAGAGATACAATGTCTACTACCCCACCACCCCTAGCATCAACTATATCGTAAGTGAAAGATTTAATCTCTCCATCGATATCAAGTTCTTCTTCTATGAAGAATTTTGCTGATGGATTGTTATTTTTAATTTTAATCTCTATTTTAAAATTCATTTCTTTTTCAAAAATATAACTTAAACATCTACTAACAAGGTTTTCTATTTGAATTTTGGCTTGTTCTCTTGAATATTCTGAAGTCTTATCATAAAGCATCTTTATAATTTCGAGTTTTTCGATTTGTTTTTCAAGTGCATCAATACTTTCTTTAGTAGATTCAATTTCTTTTTCTATTGATTTCTTTACTGCTAATTCACTTCTATAATTAATTTCCATTGAAGTTATTTTGGATTGCATATCAATTAAATCAATTTTTTGCATCAGGAAGAAGCTCCTCTGCTTTTTGTAGGTCTTGCTCAATTTGATTTTTTAATTTTATAATCTCTGATTCCAAATTTTCAGGATCTATATTTAATTCTTTCAACTGATTAAGTATATCTTCTTTTTGCTTCTCTAAATTTTCTAACGCAATTTCGGCACGATTTTTATCTTCTTTAGCTTTATCAAGTCTTTCTTTTATACTATTAAAACGTTCATTAATATTCATTATTTTCTCAACTCCTTTATTATTTGATCTACATGGTTATCATCTATCTCGCTTAGACAAAATGGACATGTTTTTTCTTTATACAAATTATCCTTGTATTCCTTTATTAACTCATCTATTAATATATTACTTTGATTCAATTCTCTGGATTTCTGTTGACTAATCTCTTGTTGTTTATCCAACGTATTCTTTATAATTTCAAGTTTTGTTAGCAATTCATATGACTTATTAATATTAAATATCATGTTCGGCAAACAATTTATAGACTTCAGTTTATTTAAGTTAAAATTTTTGTCGGAAATCAACCTATTTACATTTTGATATGAAATGTTTAGATTGTTTAGCTGAATATACTTTTCTTTATTTTCCTCAATTCTATCTGTTATTTTTGATATTATAGAAGTATAAAGATTATTTAATATTTTCTTGTTATTGCTTATCTCTAGATTTACTTCATAATAATTTTTATTTAAATTTGATAAATTGCTTAAAACTTGAATATACTTTTGAGTATTAAATAAAATCTCATCTGACACAGCAACGTTTTTTAATTTATTTAATTTAATTTTCAAATTATAGTAACTATTATTCACGTAATTTATTCTATTATATAATGGGTTCATAAACCTAACTAAAGTCAGATTTTTATCAAGGTTGTCAATAATTTCCGATATTAAATCAGTATTTTTTAAATTCTTCAAGCTAATATTATTAAATTCAATTCCTTTTAATATTTGTTGATAATTATCATTTATTTCAGTAAGCTTTGATAAAAATAAAATATTATTTTGAGTATTATGCAAAGTTTTGAAACAAAGGTCTAATCCTTTGTAGTTATCTAAGTATTTATATCCATTTTTAATTCTAGAATTTAATTCAGAAACTTGATCTGATAATGTTTTTAATAAATTTAGATTTTTAGAATTAATTTCTAAATTATTATATAAACTTTTTAACTTGTCGATTTTAATTTTATCTTCATTTAAATGATTATAATTATTTAAAGATTTTTCTTTTTCTTTAATAAAACTTTTTTTAAAGTTTAATTCATTTTTAGTAGTTTTTATTTCTCTGGAAACATTTCTTGATGCATTGTCTAATATATCAACATTTACCAATTTACCTATGGCATTTGCTTTTGTAGAATCAGTTTCTGAAAGCAGAAATGAATTTTCTAATTGTGATGCAATCAATATATTGTATTGTTCGTTTAGTAGATTGACTTTTTTGAAAAGAAAATCATCTTGAATTTCTGTTGGTATTTCCCTACCAAAATTCACGTATTCCTTAATATCTTCATTATCTACATTATTTTTTATGTGATAATAATTAGTATTGCCTTTTCTTCCTCTAAGAATAAAATTACCGTTGTTAAATACAATTTTGACTTCAACATTATTGTATCCATTTCGTATTAGCAAATCGGTTGTATAATCGTTGAATAAAACCCATGATAGCGCTCTAATTAAGGCAGTTTTACCACTATCAGAAGCTCCTGTGATTAAATTAACTTTTTCTGAAAGTTCAAAATGGCCTTGTTCGTAAGATTGAAAATTAGTTAAATATATATCTGTAATATACATTATTCTATTCTCCTTATTGCTTCATCGATAATATCTTCATCGATTTTCATTTCTTTTCCTATATTTTTCAAATTATTATTAATATCTATAATTGGATTACTTGATAATTTTGATAGTTTTTCTTTTATGTCTAGCAAACTTTTGCTTTTTATTGAATAAGGATTTACTTGTTTTTCGGAAAAAATTTCTTCACTTTTTTTAGCACTCTTTAAATAAATATCACTAATATTGATTTCTTCTTTTGTGAGTTCAATTAATAAAACTTTTGGGATTCTCTTTCTTTCTGATTCCGTATTAGTCATTCTTGCGATGCTTCCAGGATTAGAAAAATATTTTTCGTTAACTTTAACAGTTTTAAATCCAGTATGATAATGGCCGCTTAAAACTATATCACAATCTGTATCCATAATCTGATCAATTAAAGTATACTCAATTTGTTCAATAAATTTCTTATATAATAAAAAGCTGTGAATCATTAGTATGTGATAGTCTACATCATCCAATCTTTTCGGATAATAATGTGATTTATCTGATGAATCAATATCGTGCGTATATGGTTGTCCAGATATTTGAACTCTTAAACCATCTTTTTCAATAATTACAGGCTTACCTTCTTCGATTAGCTCTAGTACATCTAACGAATTAAAAAGCCCCATCATAGCTCTATCTATGGAGTTTGGATTATAACCATAGATATCATGATTTCCGCTAATTATAAAAACTTTCTTAGGAAATGTTTGAAACAATTTTCCGAATCTTGATGCTGTTTTGATTCCGACATCAGCTTTATCAAACAAATCTCCACCGTGAAGTATAACATCGACATTTTCATTAATTGATATTTCTCTAATTTCTTCAATTTTTTTATAAATAGAATCTTCATAATCATCTATTCTAGATCTAGGGTTTTTGGATTTTATATGTGTATCAGTAAAAAATAATATCTTCATAATATAAATAATGGGCAAGTATTACTTGCCCTATTCTTATTCATCCTCGCTTATTTCATTTTTTAATTCTTCATCGATTTGATCAATTATTTCTGTTTCAGTATCATCTGAAGAATCTTTTGATTTTAATCCGTAAAATTCGTAAGTTTTATCGATTATTTCTTCGAGTATTTTAGGATTTTCTTCTAAAAATACCTTAGAGTTTTCACGGCCTTGACCTAATTTTTCTTCTTCATAGCTATACCAAGCACCAGCTTTTTTTATTACTTTACAGTCGGTAGCTAAATCTAAAATTGTACCAATTTTGGAAATTCCTTCACCGTACATTATGTCAAATTCTACTTGTTTAAAAGGAGGTGCAACTTTGTTTTTGACGATTTTTACTTTAGTACGATTTCCAACTATATCGTCACCTTTTCTAATAGCTTCTCCTCTTCTAATTTCAATTCTAACTGAAGAATAGAATTTTAATGCTCTACCACCTGTAGTAACTTCAGGATTACCAAACATTATTCCAACTTTTTCTCTAAGTTGGTTTATAAATATAACGGTACAATTACTTTTCGAAATAACACCTGTTAATTTACGTAAAGCTTGAGACATCAGTCTTGCTTGCAAACCAACATGGCTATCTCCCATGTTGCCTTCTATTTCAGCCCTTGGAACTAATGCCGCAACAGAGTCAATGATTATGATATCTACTGCAGAACTTCTTACAAGAGAATCACATATTCCTAAAGCTTGTTCACCTGTATCTGGTTGTGAAATGATAAGATTATCAGTATCAACACCTAAGTTTTTAGCATAAATTGCATCTAATGCATGTTCAGCATCTATAAATGCTGCTGTACCACCCATCTTTTGAGCTTCAGCGACTACATGTAACGCTAAAGTTGTTTTACCAGAAGATTCAGGTCCATATATTTCAATTACTCTACCTCTTGGAAGTCCCCCTATTCCTAAAGCAACATCCAAGTTTATAGCTCCAGTAGGAATAGCCTCGATATCTTTTTGAACATGATCTCCGAGTTTCATAATAGAGCCTTTTCCAAATTGTTTTTCAATACTTGCAAATGCTTCTCTCAAAGCTTGATCCTTTTCTGTACCATTAGAAAAGTCCATGACTACCTCCTAAAAATTTTAAACAGAACATAAGTTCTTGTATTTATTATACCACAAATTAGAAAATATTTATATATTTTTTAAATCTAAAACATTAACATTTTTAAAAATATAATCACACAAGCTGATTACAGTTAATATGATTGAAATATAATATAGGTACATATCTAGAGCAAATCCTAATTTATTACTTGTATTAATTAAAATCAAAACTATAGCAATAAACTGTGTCATAGTTTTAGATTTTCCCCAATAACTTGCAGCTAATGTAACACCGTTAGATGCGGCTAATATTCTAAATCCGCTTATAGTAAGTTCCCTTAGTACTACAATAACAACACTCCATGCAGGAACTTTTCCTAGTTGTACTAGAACAATCAATGCGCTACAGCTCAACATTTTATCAGCCAATGGATCCATAAACTTACCAAATGTAGTAACTAAATTTTTCCTTCTTGCTAGTTGACCATCAATAAAATCTGTTATTGCAGAGATTACAAAAATTAACGCAGGTATATAATTGTCTGTTTTAAATACAAGTAATGATGCTACAAAAAATGGTATAAGAATTACTCTTAATGTTGTGAATTTATTTGCAATATTCATATTAATCACGTCTTTCTAAATAATCTTTTGGTATTAAAATTTTTCTAGGCTTGCTTCCTTCACTAGGGCCAACAATACCTTTTTCTTCCATTTGATCTATGATTCTACCTGCTCTGGCATACCCTATTTTTAATTTTCGTTGTAATAGAGAAATTGAAGCAGATTCTTCATTTAAAATAATTTCTACTGCATCTGTAAATAAAATGTCTGTATCGTCATCATCAATATCTATTGTTTCTGATTTATCAATATCTTCTATAATCTCTTCTTTGTAATCGGTTTCGTTCTTATTTATTAAAAATTTAACTACATTATCGACTTCTTCATCAGAAATAAAAGCTCCTTGAACTCTGCTTGGTTTTGACATTGACGAAGGGAAGAACAACATATCGCCTCTTCCGATAAGTTTTTCTGCACCAGATTGATCTAAAATAGTTCTAGAATCAATTTGGCTACTAACAGCAAAAGAAATTCTTGATGGTACATTTGCCTTTATTGTGCCTGTGATTACATCCACGGTTGGTCTTTGAGTTGCAATTATCAGATGAATACCACAAGCTCTTGCCATTTGAGCTAGTCTGCAAATAGCATCTTCAACATCATTTGCTGAAACCATCATTAAATCACTTAATTCGTCTATTATAATGACTATATATGGTAGTTTTTCAAGTTCATCATTCTTATTCTTCTTATTATAAGCTTTGATATCTCGAACATGATTTTCTGAAAATATTTGGTATCTTCTTTCCATTTCTCTAACAGCCCAATTCAAAGCAGCGCTTGCTTTTTTAGGATCAGTAACAACCGGAATAGCTAGATGAGGAATATTATTGTAAATGCTTAATTCCACAACCTTAGGATCAATCAATATAAGTTTTACGTCATTTGGATTTGACTTATACAAAATACTCATTATTATTGTATTGATGCAAACAGATTTACCACTACCTGTAGCTCCTGCAATAAGTAAATGTGGCATTTTATCTACAGAGGTTACAATACATTTTCCTGAGATATCTTTTCCTAAAGCTATTGGCATCAATGATTTTTCTTTTACAAAATTATCAGACATTAGAATCTCTTTTAACATTACAGAGTTTTTGACGTCATTCTCCACTTCAATACCTACTACGGATTTACCAGGAATTGGAGCTTGTATTCTGATTCCGCTTGTTGCGAGTGAAAGTGATAAATCATCCGCAAGATTAACTATCCTTGAAACTTTTACTCCTGGTTTAGGTTCTAACTCATAGCAAGTAACAGTAGGACCCCTATCAATTTGAACAACAGTTGCATCTATCGAAAAGTTTTTTAGTGTGTCTTCAATCATTTTCGCTTTTTCTAATACTGAATCATCATTATCCTCAAAGTATTCAGCATTTTTTAAAAGTTCCAATGGAGGAAAAGTATAATTACTTTGACCGGATAATTCGCCAAAATCTATAACAGATAATTGTTCTCCAGAATCTTTTTCATTAGATTTATAATCATTTAATTTAGGTTTTGGAGATTCAAAATCTATAGTTTTCTTAAAGTCAGACTTTTCTTTAATAGGACTTTTAGGATTTATTTCTTTTGTAATTTTGTTTTGCTTAGTTACGCGTGATTTTTTGATGTTGTTATTTCTCTTGAACTGATCCATTTTAGTTATTATATCTAAAATGGATTTTTTAACAAAATCGAAGAATTTTTGAAATAATTCTTTTAAAGTTAAATTCATTATTACCGCTATTAAAAATAAAAAACAAAACACAAGTGCAACATATAAACCGATGTATCCTATAGCTATGTTTAATAATGATGCAATGATAGCTCCAATTACTCCAATACCACTGTAGTTATTTGCCAACGTTAAATTTAAATCAATCCTTTGATTAATATTAAGGTTTGGATAATTTGATAAATTAATAAGACTCATTATGAAAATTGATGAAACAGCCAATATAAAAGTAATTTTTTTTATTTTATCCCCATTTTTTATCCCAGATATTGTAGATATTGTAAAAAGTATACCAAGTGATATAAAAACGTATGAAAATAGTCCAAAAGTATTAAAATAAATGTTTTTTACAATTATTCCTAAGACTCCAACTCTACTACTAGCCATAAATATTAGTGAAATGATTAACACTAATATAATTATTAATTTTGTAGAAGAATTGGAGTTTTTTTTGCTTTTGGATTTTGCTTGAGTTTTATTTGGTGATTTAGTATTTCTAGCCATAATTAGTAGCCTGTATGGCCAAATCCGCCATCATTTCTATCTGTTTCATCTAATACTTCAACTTCCGCAAATTCAATATTTTCGTATTTTTGAAGTATCATTTGACAAATTCTATCCCCAGTGGAAATTGTATATTCTTCATTCGACAAATTTACTACAGGGATTTTTAATTCTCCTCTATAATCACTGTCTATTGTGCCTACACAATTTATCAGAGTTATTCCATGCTTAATACTTAAACCACTTCTTGGTCTGATTTGAATTTCATAACCTTCTGGAATGGCAATATAAATTCCGGTAGGTATTAGTGTTCTTTCAAGTGGTTTTAAAGTAATATCATTTTCTGTATAAGCTCTCAAATCCATACCACTAGACCCAATTGTTGAATATTTTGGTAGAGGGTTATTAGATTTATTAATTATTTTAACTTTCATAATGTCCCCTTTCAAAAATATAGTTGAGTAATATAATTACTCAACTATTAATTATTTATCTTCTGAGTTTTGATCTTCAGATTTTTTATCAAAATTCTTTTTTTCTTTTCTTTCCGGTTTTGGTAAAAGAGCTTTTCTGGATAATGTCATCTTACCTTGATCATCTATATCCATAAGTTTTACCATAATTTCATCGTTTTCTTTTAAAACATCTTCAACTTTATTAGTTCTTTCGTGTGCTATATTAGATATATGAAGAAGACCTTCTTTTCCAGGTAATATTTCAACAAAAGCACCAAAATTCATAATCTTAGTAACTCTTCCTAAATATTTTTCACCAATTTCAGGTTCTCTAACTATTTCTTTAATCATATCTATAGCTCTTTGTGCGCTTTCAGTATTTTCACCAGCTACTGTAATTTTACCGTCATCTTCAGTATCTATTTTAACACCGGTCTCATCAATAATTTTGTTGATTACTTTTCCGCCTGGTCCGATAACTTCTCTTACTTTTTCAGGAGCTATATTAATTACCATAATTCTAGGAGCGTACTTTGAAATTTCTTTATTAGGTTCACTTATACACTCGTTCATTAATGATAAGATATGAAGTCTACCAACTCTAGCTCTTTCTAGTGCTTCAGTTAATATTTCTTCAGAAATTCCGGTAATCTTAATATCCATTTGTAATGCAGTTATTCCATCTTTTGTACCTGCAACTTTAAAATCCATATCTCCCAAATGATCTTCTAAACCTTGAATATCAGAAAGAATTACTACATTATCATCTGCTTTAATTAATCCCATAGCAATACCTGCAACAGGTTCTTTGATTGGAACACCGGCATCTAATAAGCTCAAAGTTGATCCACAAACAGATGCTTGAGAACTAGAACCGTTAGAACTTAAAACTTCAGAAACTACTCTTATTGTGTAAGGGAATTCTTCTTCTGATGGAATTACTGGTAAAAGAGCTCTTTCAGCTAAAGCTCCGTGACCAATTTCACGTCTTCCAGGACTTCTTAAAGGTCTAGCATCACCTACAGAGTAAGGTGGGAAATTATATTGATGCATATATCTTTTATCTTCTTGATCAATTAATCCATCTAGTACTTGTGCATCAGATGGAGTTCCTAAAGTTGTAACAGATAAAACTTGAGTTTGACCTCTTTTAAACAAACCTGAACCATGTGGTCTAGGCAAGATATCTACATCACAAGTTATTTCTCTAATTTGATCAAGTTTTCTATTATCAGGTCTGATATGATCTTCCAATATTAAACGTCTTACTTCTGATTTTTCTAAATCATCATATATAGTAGAAACTTTTGAAGCTATACTTTCATCATATTTTTCAACAAAATGATCCACTACACTTCTTTTAAGAGTATTAATGTGATCTTCTCTATCTAATTTATCTTCATTAACTGTAATTTTCTTTAAATCTTCAATGCAAAATGATTTAACTTCTTCATCTAATTCAATATTTTTTTCAGGTTGAATGAATTCTTGCTTTGGCTTTCCACATTCTTTTTGAATTGATTCAATGAATTCACATATTTTTTTGATTTCTTCATGCGCTCTAAGTATAGCCTTCAATACTTGTTGTTCTGTAATATTATTGCAGCCAGCTTCAACCATCATAATAGCATCTTTTGTACCCGCAACAGTCAATTCAAGATCTGACTTTTCTCTTTGTTCTTTTGTAGGATTTATAATAAATTCGCCATCTATCATTCCTACAGCTACAGAGCCAGTAGGTCCTAAGAAAGGAATGTCTGAAATACTCAATGCAATAGATGAACCTATCATAGCTAAAATATCTGGAGTATTGTCTTGATCTACAGAAAGTGCAGTAGCTATAACTTGCACATCGTTATGATATCCTTCTGGGAATAATGGTCTTAAAGGTCTATCTATTAATCTAGCAGTTAATGTAGCTTTTTCACTAGGTCTACCTTCACGTTTTATAAACCCTCCTGGAATTTTTCCAACAGAATAAAGTTTTTCTTCAAAATCACATGTTAATGGGAAAAAATCAACTCCCTCACGAGGTTCTTTTGATCCTACAGCAGTAACTAGAAGTACAGTTTCACCAGATTGAATCAAACACGCTCCGTTTGCTTGTTCGGCAACTTTTCCAATCGTAACTTCTATTTTTTTACCGCATAAATCATATTCGTATTTTTTTATCATATATTCTCCTTATAAATAAAAAGAGCGGAAAAACCCGCTCTTTCAATTATCTTCTAATGTTTAATCTTTTAATTAAATCACGGTATCTTTCAATGTCTTTATTGCTAAGATAGTTAAGAAGATTCCTTCTTTTACCGATCATTTTGAAAAGACCTCTTCTTGAATGGTGATCATTCTTATGAGACTTTAAATGTTCAGTTAAGTAGTTTATTCTGTAAGTTAATAAAGCTACTTGAACTTCTGGAGAACCAGTGTCTCCTTCTTTAGTTTGGTATTCTTTGATTATTTCTTCTTTAATTTCTTTGTTGTACATAATTTCCTCCATAAAATTTATTATTCACCATTACAGTGATATCGTCGAGGTTTCGAATATCAATGTAACAGTAGTACTTATTTATATTATCATATAATCTTGTAATTGTAAATCTAAATCTTGATTTTTTGCAAAGTTGTAATCGTTTTTTAATTTATTGATAAGTTCAATCTCAGAATTAAATTTAATATTGTTTCTTATTTTATTTATAAATACTAATGTCAAATTTTTCCCATACAAATCACCTTTAAAATCTAATATATGAGTTTCAATTTTGACATCATGCTCATCGTATGTTAGGTTTTCTCCTACTGAAGTTATGCCTTTGTATAATTTGTTATCATAAATAACGTTAGTATAATAAACTCCTGCTGCTGGTATAATATATTGTTTACATTCCAAATTAGCAGTAGGATAACCTAAATTTCTCCCTCTATGTTTCCCATCGACAACAACCCCCTTAATGCTAAAGGGTCTGTAAAGTATTGAATTAGCATCCTCAACGTCTCCACTCATCAAAAATTTTCGTATTGTTGTTGATCTAATAGGTACACCATTAATAAATTGATCATCTATAATATAAAGTTTATAATTAAAAACTGCTTGAAAATTTTTCAAAGTAGATACATCACCAGATGCATTAATACCAAATTTAAAATCATTGCCAACAACTAAATTTTTGAAATTGGTATGCTCTTTTACATAATTTAAAAACTCTTTAGGATTTAAGGATAAGAAATCTTTATCAAATGATTTGATTAAACAATAATCTACATTCATTCTTTTTACTAGATAGATTTTATCTTCCATCGTTAATATGTTTTTAAACTTGTCATCTTCTAAAACTTCTGAAGTATGGGACTTGAATATAATAACCCCTGATTTACCTAAACTAACACATTTATTTATAAGTTTTTGATGTGCTAAATGTAATCCATCAAAATTTCCCAGAGTAATAGCATCTATATTAATTTTTACGTTATCTTTGTCTAAATCAATTATTTGCATATATCAAATACCTTATTCATTTTTAAAATATGATCTTCAATACTACCAATACCAATAAATCTATCATTACAAATTACTTTGATATTATCAATGTTATCGTGAACGATATTTATTTTAACACCATTGGTAATTTTTTTATATAAACTTTCATCGAGTTCAATAGATTTCATTTCTTTCAAACTTTCGTAAACAGAATATGATACATCTTCAATATTACATTTTCTAAGTGAATCTATTTTTACTGAATCTTTTATATCGAAACCACCAGAATTTACTCTGATAAGAGACTTCATATAAGCCAATTTATTTAGTTTTTTTGCAATATCTTCTATTAAAACTCTAATGTAAGTTCCTTTCGAACATCGAACTTTAATTATACACGAATTTTCTAAAATATATAAAGGTTCTATGTTAAAAATGGTGATTTTTCTTGATTTTCTCTTAATTTCCTTGTTTTCTCTTGCATATTCGTAAAGTTTTTTTCCATTTACTTTAACTGCTGAATACATTGGAGGTACTTGTTCAATGGTTTTACCATTTAAATCGTCTAGAATTTTCTTTAGTTTTTCTTTATCGTATGTTTTTTCTGAAAAACCTGTGACATTACCAGACAGATCGAGAGTATCAGTACTTATTCCAAAACACATTTCAAATATATATGTTTTTCCGTGTTCCATTAGATATTCTGTTATTTTAGTTCCTTTTCCAACGCCTAGCAACAAAACACCAGTTGCATCAGGGTCTAGTGTTCCAGCGTGTCCAATCTTTTTGGTTTTTAATATTCCCTTGCAGATAGAAACTACATCTTGAGATGTGTAGCCTTTTTCCTTAAAAACATTAATTACACAATCCATATATATCAATTTCTTCTTTAATTTTATTTAATACTGTTTCAAAATCTTCAAAAATTCTTGTCGCAGCAGCATTTTTATGACCGCCTCCGCCAAGATTTTTTGCAATTGCTCCAACATCAATATTTCCCTTGCTCCTGAAACTTACCTTGTATTCTTTTTCAGATTGTTGCTTAATTAAGACTGAAATCTTAATTTTGTCTGTATCTCTGAAAGTATTTATTACACTATCAATATCAGAAATTTCAACATTATACTTATTTAATTGAGATGTATTTACAAACCCAATTGCAACACAATCATTATAGATTTCAGTCTTAGATAAGATTTCATTTTCTAAGAGTTGTGCTTCAAATTTTTTTGACTGATAAATTAATTCATTAATTTTCATCATATTTGCACCATATTCAACTAACTTAGAAGCTTTAGCTAATGTTTCAGCGGTAGTAGCAGAATATAAAAATCTTCCAGTGTCAGTTGAGATACCAGTTAATAGTGACATAGATATTTCTTCATCAATAGGTAGATTTAATTCGTCTATTACATCAAATACTAATTCACAAGTTGAACTATATCCTTTTTTTACTATATTGATATCACCATAATATTCATTACTTTGATGATGATCAATATTTATTTTGTATTTGGCTTTATTAAATAATTTATCAATATTACCTAATCTTTCATAGTTAGCGCAATCTAGGCAAATTATCATATCAATATTAATATCTGTATTATCTGATAGCAAATTCAAATTGGGAAGAAATTTTAAGTTTTCAGGAATTTTATCGAACTCAATAGGATAAACTTCTTTACCAAAATTAAGCAGACTTTTAGATAAACCTGTTAAAGAACCTAGATTATCTCCATCTGGATCTAAGTGTGAAATTAGAGCAATTGAATTTGCTTTATTCAATTGCTCTTTAAATTTCATGATTTCATCTTTAATTTCCATTATGGTTTTCCTCATGAATTGATTTTATTAGATTTTCAATATGCATACTTTGTTCGCTTGTTTCATCAATTTTAAAAATTAATTGTGGTACATGTCTCAAATCTACATTTTCACCAATTTGTTTTTTTAAAAATCCTTTTGCTTTATTTAGTCCTTCAAGAGTTTGTTTTTTCTTTTCATCATCGCCTATTACAGCTATATATACTGTAGCAAAACTCAAATCATTTGTTACTTTTACTTCTGTAACCGAAACATTTAGTTTATCGATTCTAGGATCTTTTAGTGAATTAATTATAGAACTTGAAATAACTTTTTTGATTTCTGATGAAATTCTTCTTACTCTTTTAATATTCATATTTCTCCTATCTTTGTACCTCGTTTAGTACATATGCTTCCAGTACATCTCCTGGTTTAATATCATTATAATTTTCCAAGCCCATTCCGCCTTCATAACCTTGAGTTAATTCTTTAACATCATCTTTATATCTCTTCAATGAAGACACCGGACCTTCGAAAATTAAAATTTCGTCTCTTAAAAGACGAACAGTAGCATTTCTAGTTACCTTTCCAGTATTAACATACACACCGGCAACCGTGCCTACCCCAGGAACTTTGAAAGTATCTCTAACAGTGGCTCTACCTAAAACTTCTTCTTGATATTGAGGTTTTAACATACCAGTGATAGCATTCTTAACATCTTCTATTGCATCATATATAACTCTATAAGTTCTTATTTCTATAGATTCATTTTTAGCCATATCCATTGCAACTTGAGTTGGTCTTACGTTAAATCCAATGATTATAGCACCTGAAGCAGATGCTAAGTTAACGTCAGATTCAGTTATACCACCTACTGCACCATGAATGATATTAACCTTAACTTCTTCGTTACTTAATTTTATTAACGATTGTTTTATGGCATCAATTGTACCTTTAACATCAGTTTTTATTATAATATTTAAATCTTTAGTTTCTCCATCGGAGATTTTTCCGAATAATTCATCTAAGTTCATTGTTGAAGAAGATTTGATTTGTTCTTCGCGGTTATGATCTTTAATTTTTTGTGCATAATTTCTGGCTTCTTTTTCATCTTTTACAGCATATATCATGTCGCCAGCTTCTGGAACTTCGTTTAAACCTAAAATTAAAACAGGAGTAGATGGACCAGCTTTTTTTACTTGCTTACCTTGATCATTAAACATAGCTCTGATACGACCGCTAGCTTGTCCACTAAATACCATATCAGAATGTTTCAAGGTACCTTTTTGAACCAAAATTGTAGCAGTTGGACCCCTTCCTTTATCAAGTTGAGCCTCTATTACTGTTCCTACAGCAAGTCTATTAGGATTAGCTTTTAGTTCTTCCATTTCTGCAACCATTAAAATCATTTCTAATAAATCATCTATACCTTCACCAGTTCTAGCAGAAACTGGAACTAAAACTGTATCTCCACCCCAGTCTTCTGGAACCAATCCATTTTCAGCTAATTCTGTTTTTACTCTCTCTATATTTGCGTTTTCTTTATCTATTTTATTAATAGCTACAATTATTGGAACTCCAGCTGCCTTTGAGTGATTGATAGCTTCGATTGTTTGAGGCATTACCCCGTCATCCGCAGCAACTACTAATATTGAAACGTCTGTTACTTGAGCTCCTCTACTTCTCATTGCCGTGAAAGCTTCGTGGCCAGGCGTATCTAAAAATACTATTTTCTTGTCATTAACTCTAATAGTATATGCACCTATATGTTGCGTAATTCCACCGGCTTCTCTGCCAGCAACTCTTGAATTTCTAATTCTATCAAGTATAGAAGTTTTACCATGGTCAACGTGTCCCATTACGGTGATAACAGGTGGTCTTTCCTTTAAATCTTCCTTCTTGTCTTCAAAATCTAGATTAAAAACATCATCATCATCGAAATCTTCGACTTCATCTTGTTCAACGATAACATCAAACTCACCTGCTACTAAACTTGCAGTATCAAAATCAATTTCTTGATTTTGATTTGCCATAATGCCTAATTCCATTAGTTTCATTATTAACTCACTAATAGATACACTTATTTTTTCAGATAAATCTTTTACTGTTATATGAGGTTGAATAATAAATTTTTTAGGTTCTTTTGTCTCATGTTTTATAGCTTCATCTTTTCTATTATGGTCGTTATTCTTATTATTCTTGTTATTTTTGCTATTTTTATTATTGTTTGAATTCTTATTTTTAGTATTTTTAAAATTCTTATTCTTTTTCTTATCATTTAAATCGCGTTTTCCATTCATTTCAGACTTATTTTTATGCTTGATCTTGTCGAAATGAGAAACAGACTCTTCGTCATTGTTTCTTGGGTGCTTTGGTTTAAATCTTTTGTTAGAATTATTTTGTTTATTTGAGTCAACTGATGAAATTTTTTCTGTTGTTTTTTCAGTATTTTTATTAGTAATTTTTTTATTTTCATCATTAGATTTACTATTATTTTGACTAGTTTGAACTTTTTTTTGATTTTCATAAAAAGATTTAACTTTTGCTATTTGGTCTTTATCTAATGTTGACATATGACTTTTAACTTCGATTTTATTATCTTTTAATTTGCTCATTAAGTCTTTTGTTGAAACGTTCAATTGTTTTGCCAATTCATATACTCTAATTTTTTCCATACAAAGACCTCCTTTTGATTAATCTTCTACATGGTTACTTAACTCCTCATATATAAGTGCGTCCACATCTGTTTTTAAAACTTGACTTAGTCTTCGGTTTTTCTTAGCTTTATTTATACAGTTTAAATTCTTACATAAATAAGCTCCTCTTCCATTTTTCTTATTTGTCAGATCCACGGAAACTCCGTCATCTTTATTAAAAACAACTCTGATTAGTTCTTCCTTTGGCTTATTTTCGCCACAAACTACACATTTTCTTAAAGGAATTTTTTTAGTTTTCATTTAATACTCCAAAACTTAAATATCATTTAATTTTCAGAATCTTCTGCAATTTCGTTGTTATCAGACACTAAAGAATTATCATCTTTGATGTCGTCCATCTCTTCCTCTTTATCATCTGATTCATGATATTTTATTTTTTCAAAAATCTTATCTTTAACTTCTGCTCTTACTTCAATGCCGTTAGCTTCTAAGAAATCAGCTTCACCATCAAATTCAACAGATAAGATACCATCATCATAAGCTTCTAAATATTGGTTAAGCCCTTTGATATCTATTTTCCAATTTGTTAATTTGGCTGCAAGTCTTGCGTTTTGACCCTCTTTTCCTATAGCTAAGGACAATTGATCTTCCGAAACAATTACACGACATATTTTTTGCGCTTCATCAATAAATGTTGCTATCACTTCTGATGGACTTAAACTATTTGATATAAATGTCTTAATATCTTTTGACCAAATGACAATATCTAATTTTTCACCATTCAATTCATCTACAATAGATTTAACTCTAGTTCCACTGAACCCTACACATGAACCAACAGGATCAACATTTTCATCGTTACTGAAAACTGCAATTTTAGTTCTTGAACCAGGTTCCCTTGCAACGCTGAAAATTTCAACAGTTCCATCGTTTATTTCCGGTACCTCTAATTCAAATAATCTTTTAATTAAAGAATTATCTGTTCTAGATAAGATTATTTGAGCTCCTTTTGTAGTGTTTTTGACCTCTTTAATAAAAAGTTTTAATCGTTTGTTTGGAATGTATTCTTCAGTTTTTATTTGCTCTGAAACAGGTATTATTCCTTCTACTCTACCTAAATCTATATAGACAATTCCTCTTTCTACACGTTGAACGGTTCCTGTAATTATCTCTTTTTCTCTGTCAATAAATTCGTTATAAATATTATCGCGTTCTGCATCTTTTAGTTTTTGAATAACAATATTTCTAGCAGTTTGAGCAGCTATTCTTCCAAAATTTTTAGGTGTTATTTCTATTTTTATCTTGTCGCCTAAATCATATTTGTGCTTAATAGCTTTTGCTTCTTCTAAACTTATTTCCGTATTTTTGTCTTCTACGTTTTCAACAACAGTTTTGATTGCATATAAATTAACTTTACCATTGTCTCTATTGATGTTAACTTCTACAGAACTTTCTTCGTTTTCATGGTCTTGATAATCAAAATTTTTCTCATAACTTTTAATCAACGCTTTTTCCAAAGCATCGAAAACAACTTCCCTTGGTATTTTTTTTGATTTTTCTAATTCATCAAGAGCTTTTATAAAATCATTGTTCATATATTACTATCAATCGAATAAAGAAAGTTTAATCGATGATATATTACTCCTTTCAATTTTAATTTCTTTTTTTTCTAATTCCAAAGATATTTCCTTATCGTTGAAATCTTTTAAAATACCTTTGAACTCTTTTTTACTATCTAATTTTTGATATAAGTTTACTATTACAACATTTCCTAAATTCTTTTTAAAATCCTTATCTCTAGTAAATGGTGTGGTAATATCTACTGATGCTATTTCTAAATAATATGGATCTGAAATAGGATCTATTTCATCTAATTTGTCAGATATTTTATTATTTATTAACTCACAATCATCAATCGATATTAGGCCATCATCTTTTTCGATATAGAAAGTTAAAATATTTTTACCGTTATTATTTGAGTATTCTACATCATAAAATTCGATACCAGTATCTTTTATTAAAGGACTAAGATCGTTATTCATGAGGTCTCTAAGGTATTTCTTGTTCATATAACTCCTTTTTTTCAATTACTTAAATAAATAAGAGTGGGATTTCCCACTCTTAGCCACAATTTATTCTATTCATATTATATCATAATTAAACTTAATAATCAAACTATCTTCTGTTTCTCAAACACAAAGGTCTGTCAATAATTTCTTTCATGATAATAGCTTTTTTTAATTCATCATTATGTTTAAATTCATCATTAATTTCAACTCTTATCAATTCCAATTCGTCGTTTCTTTTTTCATCAATATCTTTATCAAGTAATTTTTTGTTTTCCTTTTTAAATTTTGTTTTATCTAAACTATTGATATTAACTTGATTAGATAGCGAATTGTCAGTTTTATCATAAGACAATTTTGTATTTGATTTATCTTTTCTTAAATCTTCTAATGTCTTTTTCTTACGATAATTTTTATTGCGAAAGTTTTTATGATAACTTTTTGAATTATTCATGTGTATAAAATAATTAGCAAAAAACTTTATAACTATTAAGGCAATCAAAAGAGAAATAAAAGAAAACATTATTTATCATCCTCTTTTATTTTTTCACTATTCCCAGAAATTGCTTGTCTCATTTCAGTATCACTTATAATATTTTTCATATTATAATAATCCAATACTCCTAGGTTACCAGACTCTAAAGCTTTGGCAATGGCTAATGGAACTTTTGATTCGCTTTCAACAACTTTAGCTCTCATTGAACGAACTTCAGCTATCATTTCTTGTTCTTTTGCAACGGCCATAGCTCTTCTTTCTTCCGCTTTTGCTTGAGCTATTCTTTTATCAGCTTCAGCTTGATCAGTTTGAAGCTTAGCTCCAATGTTTCTTCCAACATCAACATCTGCTATATCAATTGATAATATTTCAAAAGCTGTTCCTGAATCCAACCCTTTATTTAATACAGTTTTTGAAATTGAATCTGGATTTTCTAAAACAGATGTGTGAGATTCTGATGAACCCACTGTAGTTACAATACCTTCTCCAACTCTAGCTATAATAGTTTCTTCTCCAGCACCACCGATTAATCTTTCTATGTTTGCTCTAACGGTTACTTTCGCTTTGACTATAACTTCGATACCATTCATTGCCACTGCAGCAATATTTGGAGTTTCAATAACTTTAGGATTAACAGAAACTTGAACAGCTTCTAGAACATTTCTACCAGCCAAATCAATAGCTGCTGCTCTCTCAAATTCTAACTCGATATCTGCTCTTTGGGCCGCAATTAAAGCATTTACTAGAGTATTTACATTTCCACCAGCTAGGTAATGCGCTTCAAGTTGATTAGTAGTTAAATTTAAACCTGCTTTTGTCGCTTTAATAAGTGGATTAATAATGTTTTTAGGGATTACTCTACGTAATCTCATACCAATTAATTGTGAAATTTTTACGTGTACTCCTGAGAACTGAGCTGTGACCCATAAACCTACTGGTACTAACGAAAAGAATACTAATAGTAATATAACTATTAATATAGGTACTAAAAATGGAATTTCAAATGGCATTTTACACTCTCCTTACTATAATTTTAAAATCTTTTATTTCACTAACAACAACTTCGCAACCTTTTGGAATAAAATCTCCTCTTGTAATAGCATCAATATAATCTCCGTCTATTTCAACCTTTCCGCTTGGTCTTAAAGGTGTTATAGTAGTTCCTTTTTTGTTTAAATATTTTTTTGATGTTTGTGTAAATGATTTTGAATTAGTTTCCTTTAAAACAAATTTATTAAATTTACTAGAGTCAAATTCTTTACTCAAAAATACCAAAATGAACAAAACATCAATTGTTATGGCAATAACTACAGTCAAAAAAGCAAGATAAAGATTATTAATTATCATACTTATTCCGACAATCATTGATAGAACACCAATGATTCCAGCTATAAAACCGCCTGGAACTATTAGTTCTAATCCAACGAATAAAAGTCCTATTAAAAATACTAATATACCAATTATATCAATATCACCATGATTATAATAAGACAAAATAAATAACACTGAGAAAACAGCAGTTAATAAGCCATATTTGAACTTCTTATTTGATAACATAAGCACAGTAATAGATACAAATGTTACTGATAGAAAAATCATACTCAATATATGATAAGAAAATATGCTCATAGAAAACGATAACACCTCCTAAATATCTTTATATCACAATTATACACCAAATAAAGCAATAAAAAAAGATTCCTTTAAGGAATCTTTCATTAAATATCAATTTCATTAGAAATTTCTTTTTTTTCTTTTAGCTGCTTCAGATTTTTTCTTTTTCTTTACGCTAGGCTTTTCATAATGTTCTCTTTTTCTATATTCAGATAAAACTCCAGATCTAGCACATTGTCTTTTAAATCTCTTTATAGCATTATCTAATGATTCGTTTTCTCCTACTTTAATTTCTGACATGGTTTCCCTCCCCTCTTTATTGCAAGAATGCTCACAAAAGAGCAGAATTTATACCAAAATAGTATAACACAATTCTTATAAAATAACAATATTTTTAAGGCCAGTTAAGTTTTTTCTTACCTAATACGTGGAAGTGCATATGATGTACAGTTTGGCCACCATCTTCTCCACAGTTATTGACTATTCTATAGCCTGACTTATCAATATCGAACTCTTTTGCTAGTTTTGCAATTACTTCAAATACATGAGCAACAATATGTGAATTTGATTCATCAATTTCATTAGCTCCAGAAATATGTTTTTTAGGTATAACTAAAAAATGTACTGGAGTTACAGGATTGATATCGTGAAAAGCATATACTAAATCATCCTCATATATTTTCTTAGAAGGTATTTCTCCATTAACTATTTTACAAAATACACAGTCCATGACTCGCCTCCGTTGTTATTATACCAAAAAATAATTAAACTTTCAATTATTTACAGACCAGTTCTTCATTTTCTCTTCTATCGCAAACAACATCTATTATTTTGTTAGAGAGGTTTGGATTATATTGTCTTTTTACCCTTATATAATTAGTAGTATATCCCTTTATAAATCCATTATCATTTTTTGATTCAAATAAAACTTTTATTGGCTGATTTAACATATTATCTAAAAACTTATCTGTATAGTATTTTGATTTTTCTATCAATCTTTGGCTTCTTTCTTTTTTTACAAGACCAGGTATTTGATTTTTCATCTTGCTTGCTACTGTACCTTTTCTATTGGAGTATTTAAAGACATGAATTTTTGAAAATTTAATCTTATCAACAAAATTCAATGTTTGCTCAAAATCTTCATCAGTTTCTCCTGGGAAACCAACAATTATATCAGTTGTAATTGCAGCATTTGGATAATATTCTCGTATTAAATTTATAGTTCTTTCATACAAATGTGTATCGTATTTTCTATTCATTGATTGAAGAATTGAATCAGAACCACTTTGTAAAGATAAATGAAAATGATCACAAAATTGTTCTACTTGACTTAATCTATCTAGAAATTTTTTGTCTACAATTCTTGGTTCTAATGAACTTAATCTTATTCTTTTAATTTTATCAATATTTGCTATATCTTCTATTACATCGATTAAACCAATATCTTTATTGTCAAAGTCTTTTCCATAGGAAGCTACATGTATGCCTGTAAGCACAATCTCTTTAAAGCCGTTATCCGCTAACCTTTTAGCTTCTAAAACTATATCCCTAATATTTCTAGAACGTATTGGACCTCTAGCGTAAGGAATTATGCAATACGAACAAAATTGACTGCATCCTTCTTGAATTTTAATGTAAGCTCTTGTCATAGAATGTTCAGTATTTATAGTTAATTCTTCAAATTCTTTATTCTTACCAATATTTTCGACCTTATTTATAATTTTATTAGATGATTTTGCCAATTCACACAATTCTACAATTTCTTTTCTATATTTTGTTCCAAGTATTACGTTTACGCCTTGGATATTTTCTATTTCATCAGGGCTAACTTGAGAATAACATCCTACAACAGCAATAACTGCATTACTGTTCTCTGATCTAATTTTAGATATTTGTTGCCTGCTTTTTCTATCTGATAAATTGGTAACAGTACAAGTGTTTAATACGAAAACATCACAATTATAATCGTCCGTTATTTCATAACCTTTCTTAACAAATAATTCAGCCATTGCTTCTGTTTCGTATTGATTAACTTTGCAGCCTAAGGTTGAAAATTTTACTTTTTTCATTATTCTATATCTCCTAATTCATATTGGATAATACTCAAAGCACAAATTGGAGCTGTATCTGCACGTAATATTCTGTTTCCTAATGAAACTGATTTAAATCCTTTCGAACTTAAATCTTGTATATTATCTTCAGATAATCCACCCTCTGGTCCAATGAAAATATTAATATCTTTTTTTTTTGAATTGGACAAAAAAGATTTAAAACTTTCTTTTTCGTTTTCATAAAACACCAAATTTAAACAATTGCTTGTATTCTTTATTTCATTGATTTTGATTAGTCCTTCTATTTCAGGAATAACTGTTCTCTTCGACTGTTTCGATGATTCTAGTGCAATTTTTTCGAATCTATCTTTTTTTTTGTTCCACTTTTTATCATCTAATTTTACAACAGTTCGTTCTGTTTCCACAAATATAATTTTATTTACACCCAATTCAGTGGCTTTTTGTATAATATACTCATTCTTATCTGATTTAAGAATACATTGATACAAAGTAATATTTAATGGTGATTCATACTGTATGCTATCTTCATCTATTATTTTACATATTATTTCATTTGATGTTATTTCTTCAATTTCTGTAACAAAAATTGTATCACCAATGACTTGATGAATTAAAGAACCTTTTGAAAGTCTCAAAGAATTTTTAATATGGTTATAATCCTCACCTTTTATTAGGATTTTATCATCTATCTTATCCTCTTGATTTCTAAAAGTCCTATACATTTTTGAACCTACTTATTATACTAATCCACTCACCTTTTTCAGATACTTCTACAATTTCAAGATTGTTTTTCTCTAAAGTATTTACAATATTATCTCTTTGAGAATTTATTAATCCTGAACAAATAAATACTCCATCTTTTTTTAATGCTTTAGGTAAATCTGGAATTAAGATATCTAATACATTTAGTAATATATTAGCAACTACAACATCATATTTTTTATCTACATTATCTAGTAAAGAGCCTTTTACAGCATTTATATTAGATATTTTATTCAGATTAGCATTTTCTAATGTAGCTTCTATGGCCAACGGATCAATATCTGTAGCAAAAACTTCTTTTGCACCTAATTTTGAAGAAACTACAGAAAGTATACCCGAACCACAACCGATATCTAAAACGATCTTATCTATTAAGTTTAGTTCTTGGAGTTGTTCAATACATAAATTTGTTGTTTCATGAAGTCCTGTTCCAAAAGCCATTCCTGGATTAATTTCTACAACTTTGTGATCTGATTCATCTATATCAATCCAGCTTGGTTTGATAAGAATATTGCCGATATAAAATGGTTCGTAATATTTTTTCCATTCATTAGCCCAGTCCATATCTTCAATTTCTTTATTCTTAGAAATTTGAATATCTATATTGTTATTAGTTGAAAATTCTTTTATTTGAGCTTCAATTTCATCATAATTTACTTTATCGTCTTCATAAAAAGCTTTAATGATTACATTATCATGTTCTACAAAATCTTCATCATCTATAACAACCCAGTATGGCTGATTTTTCTTGAAATCTAAAACATCTTGATAATCGTCGATTTGTAAATTTTCAATTCCTAAATCATATAATATCGAACTAATAATTTCATCGTATCCTTTTGGACATTTTATATCAAAACTTAACCATTTTTCCATTACTCAAACATATCCTTTATTCTATCAAATATTGATTTCTTTTCATTTACATTTAATTCTTGATTCATACTTTCTGAAAATTCAATCAATTTTTCCTTTTGTTCTTTATTTATCTTTTTAGGAACAATAATTTTTACAGTGAATAATATATCCCCTCTAGAATTAGAATTTAGATATGGAACTCCTTTTGATTTAAGTTTAAAAGTTGTATTTGGTTGAGTTCCTTCAGGAAGTTCAAATTCTTCTATACCATCTAAAGTTGGAACTTCGATTTTTGAACCAAGTACGGCTTGTGCATAAGTGATTGGCATATCAAAAACAATATCGTTATTTATTCTTTTAAAAAATTCATGTTCTCTAATTTTTATGATAACATATAAGTCACCTGGACTGCCATTGTTTTCGCCATCATTACCTTCTCCCTTAACGCTCATGATAGCACCATTATTTATTCCTTTTGGTATAGTAATGTTGATTGTTTTTCTTTCGATTTCATAACCTTTACCTTTACAATTTTCACATTTTTCATCAATTACATAACCTTCTCCATGACATTTATCACATTCAGATTGTTGTGTAAAAATTCCAAAAGGTGTTCTTTTAGTATCATTTATAATTCCAGTACCATGACATTTCTCGCATTGTCGTTTTTCTGTTCCAGGTTTCGCGCCATCGCCGTTGCATACATGGCATTTCACTTTTTTCTTGTAAGAAATCTCTTTTTTCGTTCCATTAATAGAGTCTTCAAAATCTATTTCTAATTCAACCTGAATATTTGAACCTTTTCTAGGAGCGTTAGGATTTTTTGAATATGATCTTGAACTAAATCCTCCAAATATATCACCAAAAAAATCACCAAATATATCGCCGAAATCCGAGAATCCCCCTCCTGTACCTTGATCAAACATTCTATCACCGTACATATCATATTTCTTTCGTTTTTCTTTATCACCTAGAACCTCATAGGCACCATTAATTTCTTTAAATTTATTTTCAGCTTCTGAATCACCACTATTTATATCTGGATGATATTTCTTAGCTAATCTTCTATATGATTTTTTTATTTCTTCTTGAGTTGCATTTTCATTAACCTCAAGTATTTCGTACAAATTTTTCATTATTCACCATCCTAATATACTGACTTTTCTATTTTACTAAAAGATATAAAAAAATCAAGGGGTAAGAATTTTACCCCTTTTTTTAGATTTTTTAATCATTATTTATTTTCGTCGTCATCAACTACTTCATAATCAGCATCTACTACATCGTCATCTTTTTTTGCTTCTTGTGAGGCTCCTGGTTGTTGAGCATTATTTTCATATAGTTTAGAACTTAATTTGTACATTTCTTGAGTTAATTCATCAGTTTTAGCTTTAATATCTTTGTTATCTCCAGAATCTAAGATCGATTTTAAAGCTTCTATCTTTGAATTAATATCAGATTTTTCATTTTCTGAAACTTTGTCACCCAAATCTTTAATTGTTTTTTCAACTTGATAGATTACAGATTCAGCGCTATTTTTAGTTTCAATAGTTTCTTTTTTATTCTTATCTTCTTCAGCATATTTGCTGGCTTCGTCAACTTTTCTCTTTATTTCATCATCGCTCATTTTTGTTGAAGATGTGATAGTCATAGCTTGTTGCTTTCCAGATCCTAAATCCTTAGCACTAACATTAACAATACCATTTGCGTCAATATCAAATGTTACTTCGATTTGTGGCACTCCTCTTGGTGCTGCAGGAATTTCAGTTAAGTTAAATTGTCCTAACAAAGTATTGTCAGCTGCCATTTCTCTTTCGCCTTGAAGAACTTTGATTTCTACAGAAGTTTGACCATCAGCAGCAGTTGTAAATACTTGTGATTTTTTTGTTGGAATAGTAGTGTTTCTTTCAATTAGTTTAGTGCAAACGCCACCTAATGTTTCAATACCTAATGACAAAGGTGTAACATCAAGTAATAATAAGTCTTTTACTTCACCTGTCAATACACCACCTTGTAAAGCTGCACCAATTGCTACACATTCATCTGGATTGATGTCTTTTTGTGGATTTTTTCCAATTAATTTCTTAACAGCTTCTTGAACGGCTGGTATTCTTGTAGAACCACCAACTAGTAGTACTTTTTCTATATCATTGTGACTTAATCCAGCATCTTCTAATGCTTGTCTTACTGGTTTTAAGGATTCTTCAACTAAATCAGATGTTAATTCATCAAATTTAGATCTTGTAATATCCATATTTAAGTGAACAGGAGTTCCATTTACTGCAGAAATAAATGGTAAGTTAACATTTGTAGAAACTCTTGTAGATAATTCTTTCTTCGCATTTTCTGCAGCATCTTTAAGTCTTTGTTTTGAAGTAGGATCTTTTCTTAAATCTACACCGTTTTGTTTCATGAATTCATCTGCTAGATAGTTTAATAATTTTTCATCAAAGTCATCTCCACCTAGTCTGTTGTTACCACGTGTAGCTAATACTTCAAATACTCCATCTCCAACTTCAAGAATTGAAACATCAAATGTACCACCACCTAAGTCATAAACCATAACTTTGTGTTGATCAGTTTCTTTATCAATACCATAAGCCAACGCAGCTGCTGTAGGTTCGTTGATAATTCTTTTTACGTTTAATCCAGCAATCTTACCAGCGTTTTTAGTTGCTTGTCTTTGAGAGTCTGTAAAGTATGCAGGAACTGTAATTACAGCTTCTGTAACTTCTTCTCCTAAATAGCTTTCAGTATCAGCTTTTAATTTTTGTAAAATCATCGCCGAAATTTCTTCTGGTGTATAATCTTTTCCATCAATATTTACTTTGTATTCAGTACCCATTTCTCTTTTAATTGAAGTGATTGTTCTATCTGGGTTTGTAATTGCTTGTCTTTTTGCTGTTTCTCCGACTAATCTTTCACCATCCTTAGTGAACGCTACAATTGATGGAGTAGTTCTATTACCTTCGGAGTTAGGAACTATAACTGATTCTCCACCTTCCATAACTGCTACTGCTGAATTTGTTGTACCTAAATCAATACCTATTACTTTACTCATTATAAAATCCCCCTTTAGATTTTTATCTATATTAAAAATTCTTATTTACTAACCTTGACCATTGCAGGTCTAATGCATTTGTTATTCAAAATATATCCTTTTTGGAATACTTCTAGTATCTTATCTGATCCTTTATCACTTTCTTCAGTAATAACTGCATGATGATAATTTGGATCAAATTTGTCTGAACAATCTACTTCTTCTAAGCCAAATTCCTTTAATGATAGAAGCAAGTTATCTCTAATTAACTCTATTCCACTAGAAAACTCATCTTTTTCTTCCTTACTATTAATAGCTCTGTCTAAATCATCTATTATAGGTAGAATTTTCAAAATTAAAGACTCATTAGCCAATTCAATAGACTGCTGTTTTTCTCTATTTGTTCTATTTTTATAATTTATAAAATCTGCTTGTAATCTTTTTAAAGAATCTTTTAAATCCTCTATTTCAGTATTTACTACCTCATCTTTATCAAGATTAATTTCTTCTTCTATAGAATCATTGTCGTTTTTATTAGTATTTTTTATTCCTAAGTCGTGTTCTTCGTTTGTTGTATTATTTGAAGAATGACTTGTTTTCATATTTTCTTCATTATCTTTCATAATAATCCCCCCTAATAATTAATCCGTTAATTCTTCTCGATAATTTAAACATAGCTTCTATTGATAGTTCATAATTCATTCTCATGGGAGCTACGATAGCTATAACACCGATATTGTTTTTATTGAAGAAATAAGAACTTTTAATAATTGTATTTTCAACAAGAGTTTGTTCATTATTCTCATTCCCAATTTTAATGTCTAAAAAATTATCTGAAGAATTTAGAATACTTACAATTTTATCTTTGTCTTCAAGGTACTCTATTATGCTTTGAACTTTGCTTAAGTCATTGTATTCACTATATTTGAAAATATTTGATAAACCTTCAACAGAAACATACATAGAAGATAACTTATCTTTTTCATTTTCAATAATTTCGGTAATCGCTCCTTTAAAAAGATCATTATACTTATATTTTGAAGAAAATTCGTCTAAATTATCATAAACTTCATTTAGGTTTTTCCCTAAGAAAAGTTTTTTTAATAGAAAATTTATCTTAATCAATTCGTTTTGTTCAATGATTTGCTCTGATGAAATTACAGTATGATTTAAATCACCAGAATCATATAAAGTTAATAATACATAATTATATTCACTGATTGGAAGCAACTCTATGTGAGATAGACGCATCTTATCTGATTTTTTTAACATAGAAATCACCGGATACTGGGTTATCTCAGATATGAATTGTGAAGAAGATTTAATTAATTTTTCTGGTTCAACAATTCTTTCATATGGCTTCCTTATAGACATTAATGAAGAACTAGATTCGTCACTTTTATACAGTTTATCCAGGATATAATCTACATACAATCTGAAAGCTTTTTGCGATGGGATTCTTCCCGATGAAATATGGGATTGTACTAAATATCCTAAATCACCTAAATCGCTCATTTCGTTTCTAATTGTTGCTGGACTAAATCCTATATTATAATTTTTCGATAAAACACGTGATCCAATTGGTTGAGCTGTCTTTATATAATTATCTATAGTAGCTAGTAAGATATTAAATTTTCTTTGCGTTAAATGCTCATTCAAAATCTCACCTCTTTTTTGTTAGCAACCTATTACCTTGAGTGATAATAAAATTATACATCACGATTACTACTATGTCAAGTGTTAAACTAAAATATCTATAAAAAAAGTATTAGATACGAAAAATCCCTGATCTGTAAAGCTTAAATGATTATTTTCTAATGTTAATAATCTTTCTTTAATCCACTTATCTATCATGTTTTTGTTATTCTTATATAAATCTATGTCAAACTTTCGATTGTATTCTGTTAAATCTAATCCTTCTTTTAACCTCATATTAGTTATTATAAATTCAAATTCTCTCTTTTCTAAATCAATATTCTCTGAAAAATTTATTGGCTTTTGTTCATTTATTATTTTTCTCTTATAGTTAGGATAGAAAAACTCATTGGTATATCTTTTCTGGTTAATATATCCAGATGAAGATAATCCAAACCCATAATAATTTTCATCTTTCCAGTAAATTTTATTATGTTTGGATTCAAAATCGTCTTTTGCAAAATTTGAAATTTCATAGTGATTATAATCTTCTAATCCTTTACAAATTTTTACATACATTTCATATTCGATATCGTTATTTCTATTGATATCTTCATAATCTTTATAAAATTTAGTTCCTGGTTCTAGAATCATGTTATACCAGGATACGTGATTTGGAGCAAGTTTTCTTATATAATTAAGATCATTGTCCAAAGATTCTAAAGTTTGATTTGGAAATCCGAATATTAAATCAATTGAAATATTATCAATATATTGTTTAATTATCTCAAAAGATTTTAAAACATCTGTTACTTTATGTCCTCTTCCTAAAAATCTGTTATATTCATCATTGAATGATTGAACACCCAAAGATATTCTATCTACACCAATACTTTTATATGATTCTATTTTTTCTTTTGTGACAAATTCAGGATTACATTCAATAGTAAATTCCTTTATTTGTAAATCAAAACTCTTATTTAATAGATTGTATATTTCTTTAATATATTTTGAATCTACAAGATTGGGAGTTCCTCCACCTATATAAATGGTATCTATCTTCTCATTTGGATTTTTGTAAATAGTTATTTCTTTCTGTAGTAATCTAAAGTATTCATCAACTCTATTATATTGTTTTGTCATGGTTGAAAAATCACAGTAATTACATTTATAGTCGCAAAAAGGTATGTGAATATAAATTCCTTTCATAATTCCTCCTACAAAAATAAGCCAAACTTTCGCTTGGCTTAATAATTTTAATTTCCTTCATCGTATTTTAATACTGATAAGAAAGCTTCTTGAGGAACATCTACACTACCTACAGACCTCATTCTCTTCTTACCTTCTTTTTGTTTTTCTAAAAGTTTACGTTTTCTAGTTATATCTCCGCCGTAACATTTAGCAAGTACATCTTTTCTGTATGCTTTAATAGTTTCTCTTGCTATTATCTTGTTTCCTATAGCTGCTTGTACAGGAATTACAAATTGATGTCTAGGTATTTCATCTTTCAGTTTTGTTACTATTTTTCTAGCTCTTTCATAAGCCAAGTCTTCATGTACAATAATTGTTAAAGCGTCGACTTTTTCTGAATTAATCATTATTTCAAGTTTTATTAAATTTGATTTTTCATATCCAATTAATTCATAATCTAATGATGCGTAGCCTCTAGTTTTTGATTTTAATGCGTCATAGAAATCATAAATCACTTCATTTAGTGGTAATTTATACTTTATAGTTACTCTCTTTTCGTCAAGATATGTCATATCTATGAAAGTACCTCTTTTGCCTTGACAAAGTTCCATGATTACTCCTACATAATCAGTAGGTGTCATAATTTCTGCATGAACAACAGGTTCTTCAACATAATCTATTTCAGTCTCTTTTGGGAAATTCGTAGGATTTTGGATCTCTATTTCAGTGCCATCTTTTTTATGAACTTTATAGATTACGCTTGGCGCAGTAGCAATGATATCTAGGTCGAATTCTCTATCTAGTCTTTCTTGAATGATTTCCATGTGTAATAGTCCTAAAAATCCACATCTCAATCCAAAACCTAATGCTATTGACGTTTCGTTTTCAAATGTTAAAGCCGCATCATTAACTTGTAACTTTTCTAGAGCATCTCTTACAGAATTAAAATCTTCTCCTTCAGCTGGATAAATACCACAATAAACCATTGGCGTCACTTGCTTATATCCTTCCAAAGGTTTATCAACAGGATTGTTTTTATCAGTAATAGTGTCGCCCACTCTTGCATCCTTTACATTCTTAATGCTGCAAACAACATATCCAACATCTCCAGCACTGATTTCATCAGTGCTTATCATTCCAGAAGAAGTATATCCACATTCAGTAACTTCAAATGTCTTGTTTGTAGACATCATTAATATTTCTGATCCAGGTTTTATGCATCCATCAAAAACTCTTACATAAACAACAACACCTTTGTAAAAATCATAATAAGAGTCAAATATTAATGCTTTTAAAGGTTTATTTTCATCGCCGATTGGAGCTGGAACATTTTTTACAATATCTTCTAATACATCTACAATATTTATTCCTTCTTTAGCGGATACTGCAGGAACATTTTCAGCATCTAATCCAATAATATCTTCTATCTCTTTCTTTGCAAAATTAATGTCAGCACTCGGTAAATCAATCTTATTAATCACTGGTAAAATTTCTAAATCTTGATCAATGGCTAAGTATACATTTCCAAGTGTTTGTGCTTCTACACCTTGAGTTGCATCAACAATTAATACAGCTCCCTCACATGCTTTTAATGATCTGCTAACTTCATAAGTAAAGTCTACGTGACCAGGAGTATCTATCAAATTAAGTATATATACGTTATTATCTTTTGCTTTGTAAAACAATTTTATGGCTTTTAATTTGATTGTTATTCCTCTCTCACGCTCTAAATCCATGGAATCTAAAACCTGTTCACTCATTTCTCTATGAGTAAGCATACCAGTTTCTTCAATTAATCTATCAGCTAAGGTTGACTTTCCATGATCTATATGTGCAATTATTGAAAAATTTCTTACGTATTTTTTATCATATTTCATTTAAATCTCCTAAATCGAACCAATTTTATCAACAGGATATAGTCTAAAGAAAACAACACCAAGTATGTAATCTTTTTTTATAGGTCCAATATACCTGCTATCATTGTAACTACCAAGCTCTCTATCATCATTTATGACAAAATATTCGTCATCATCTAAAACCCATTTATTATTATTCAACTTCTTCGATTGTTGTAATAAAATATATGGTTCATATATTTTTTTCCCATTTATAAATATATCATCATTTATAATTTCAACGGAATCTTTTGGTTTAGCAATAACTCTTGCGATACAAATTTTTGAATTTTTTTCATCATAATACTCAACTATATCAGTATTTTTTATGTATCCAGTTACCTTATTCAATTTATTAATTAGTAAAAAATCTCCTGAATTCAGTGTTGGACTCATGTTAGATGTTTTTAAAAGTTGCGTTTCTAATATATAAGTTTTGATTACAAATACAACAATAAATGCTATAAATATTGTAAAAAGTATATTTGATAACTTGCTATTCATAAATTTCTTCATATTATCACCATTCTTTACCAACCTATTATAACATAATTTGCGAATAATGTTCTAGATTACTTGAAATAATTAAATCTATAGTGTATAATAATAACACTGTTCAAAAATAAAGGAGGGATATTATGGCAAATATTAAATCAGCAATTAAAAGAATTGATGTAACTAAACTTGAAACAGCTAGAAATAAATCTAAAAAATCAGCTATCAAAACTTTTATTAAGAAATTTGAAGCAGCGATTGAAAAAAACGATAAAGAAGATGCTACTAAATTATTTAACTTAGCAACTAAAAAGATTGATCAAGCCGCAAGCAAAAACACAATTTCTAAAAACAGTGCAGCTAAAAAAATTAGCAGAATGGCTAAAGAATTGAACAAATTAGCATAATAATAATGTAAAGGATCCATTACATTATTTAAAGGTTGAATTAAATTCAACCTTTATTTTTTTGCTAAAATATCGCATATACTATTTTCAATATAATACTTTGAGTTTAAAGTATTAGATTTTAAAGTTATTTCTATTTCGTACATTTTATGAATAGCAAATCTTAATTGATCATATCTCCAAATTTTAACAAAATTTTGAATTTTGTTTAGCTCATATGATGAAATTTTTAACTTTTTTGTAATTTCATTTGGAGATACTTTTAAACGCAACAATTCTTTTAAATATAATAAATTTCTAAACAGTCTAATAATCATATGAAGTGTTTTAAAACTATCTGATGTATCATTTATCAGTAAATCTAAATAGTATATTGTCTCAGATAAATTTTTCTGTGCTATTGAATCCGTTAAATCAAATATATTTTTATCATACTGATTTATTAAAGAATTCAAATCTTGTTCTGTTATTTCTTCTTTTTCTAAGTTTTTAAATTTATCAAGTTCATTATTAACATCAATTAATGTCTTTTCAGAATTTTTAATAAGATATAGAGAATACTCAATGAAAATATTAACAATATTATTATTAAGCTTCTTACCTTTTAGATAATTAATTATATATGCTTTGAATTGATTTCTGTTTAACTTATTGAATTCAATATCAGCACCATAATGTGCTATTTCTTTCAATAATTTCGACTTAAATACATTGCCGTATGATGTTATGATTATCAAAGTATATTCTGGAATATTTTTAATATAAAGCATCAGCTTGTCAATGTTATCTTTATTTTTAGAAATTCCTGTTTTGCTTAAGTCTACATCATCTATTAAAATAAGCCTTTTATCACTGAACATAGGAATAGTCTCGGATGAGCTATATATTTTTTCAAAATCTGATAAGTCGTATTCATCAAAACTTTGAGCATTGTAGTGTTCTTTAATTAATGATAGATATTTTTCTATATAAAATTTTTCTTCTCCGTGTATCAGTACTAAATTGGATAGTAAATTATTATCTAATTTTTGTTTCGCCAATGAAAAATCCATTTTTCACTCCTCTATTTTTAAAGTAAAGCAATATAACAACTGTTGTAATAATCGAATTCTGTTCTTCTACTAGAAAATAAATAATCGAATATTTATCTCTATTGGCTCTAATAGAATTAAAAAATTTGCTAGAAACAACCTCGATATTTCCATCTAAATCAGTTCTTTTTATAGGGATTTTAAGTTTATTTAATCTATCTAATGTTTGATGATGTGGGTGTCCATATTCATTCCTTAATCCTACAGAAATAACAGCCAGTTTCGGTCTAACTATTTTTAAAAAATGAGAATCTGAACTACTTTTACTTCCGTGATGAGAAACTTTTAATATATCAGATTTAATATCATCTTTTAAAATATTTCTTTCATACTCACCAGAAATATCACCCGTAATAAGTAATGAAATATTATTAATATATAATTTGTAAACAATAGATTTGTCGTTTTCTTCGTTACTAATCGGTTTATCTATAATCTTAATATCAACATTACCAATTCTTATATTTTGTTTGTTTCGTAAGCTTACATAAACATTGCCCTGATTGTATTTCTTTTTTAATATTTTGTCTCCATTAATTCTGGATAAAACTATTGGATTATATGATTTGTTAATATTTATTAGATTTTTACTATGATCCTCATCAAAATGTGTTAAAAACACATACTCAAGGTTATTTAAACCTATTTTATGAAGATATTCCATAAGATTCTCTCCAGACTTATCTTCTGACTTATAAGATCCTCCCGTATCTATCATAAAGCTTTTAATATATTGTCTAACAAGTAAACAATCACCTTGTCCAATATCAACAAAATTTATCTTTGTAATCGGATTTATAATATTTAAAATTAAAGGTAATATTAAACTAAGGAATAACATATTTGTTAGAGTCTTTTTATTAAAATTATTTAAAGTTTTGATATAGTGCCTATTATATGTTGTAAATAATATTATATAATATAAAATTATCATTAAAATAGAAAAACTCATGAAATTAGTACTATGTATACCTAAAAAATCAATTGTAGCAAAAATATAGCTTATAGTTTTTAAACACAATTTTATAAGTTGAACAAATATATAATTGATACTATTAGGTATCAAAAGTACAATTGCAGTTAATTGGATTACCACTGTAAAAATCGGCAATATAATGGTATTTCCGATAATAAATCCTAAGGTGTATTCATTAAAAAATCTTAATTGTATCGGTAATAATATTAAATAAACCATTCCAGATAATAAAAAATAATTATATAATTTTTTATTATATTTTTTGAATCTAGGATACAAATAAATTATGGTAAATGTTGCTAAAAAAGAAAAAATGAATCCAACGTCTAACAAATTATAAGGGTTTATCAGCAAAATAATAATAGCTGCGATTGTTAAATTATTTAAATCAAACCAATCTATTTGCATTTGATTAGATAATTCTACTATCACTAACATTATAAAAGCTCTAACAATAGATGAAGGTAAACCTACTGCATATCCGTAAATTGCAATTAATATTAGTGAAATCCAAGAAATAAGTTTTCTATTAATCTTAAATATTCCAAATAATTTATTAAAAATGGTATATAAAATTATAATATGCAGTCCGCTTATCGCAAATACATGACTAATTCCTAGTGCGTTAACAGCATTTGTATAGTCATCGCTCAAAAAGTTAGAACCTGTAAATACAGATTTTAACACTGAAGATTCTTCGCTGTTAAAGTTGGAATCTAATTTAAAAACTATGTGATTTAAAACTAATTTTCTAATTTTTAATAGAGGTGATTTAGATTTCCCTATTATTTCTGGATTAGTTCTACAGTATATATCTCCATATATGTTATTTTTTAGCAAATAATTTTTATAGTTAAACATATATGGATTACCATTTGTGTAAGCCTTATTAACCTTTGATCTGATATTTACTTTATCACCAATTTCTAAATCTTTTTTAGTAGTTACTAAAAATTTTATATTGTTATTATTAGTTAGCTTTACAATATACTTTTTATTAGACCTATTTTTATTAATTACTACGGCATTAACATCTAAAAATTCATTATCTTTGATTGAATTGTATTTAGCATCAATTGTATTCAAATGAATTATAGTCAAAAAAAGTACTAGTAAAGATATAATAAGTTTCTTTTTATCTTTAAATAAAACTATACCTGTTACCACTACATCAATTGCAATAAATATAGGATTAAAATATATGTATAAAATTGTTGCTGAAATTATCTGTATCAAAATGATTGTAGTGATTAGCATTTTACACCTAATTAATAGGAATCACAGCAATTAGCTGTGATTCCTTGTATGTTTATTTGCTTAAATTATAAAAAGTTTTTATCCCATCATAAACTGCAGTAGATTCTAGCATATCTTCAATTCTTAATAATTGATTATATTTGCAGATTCTATCAGTTCTTGAAGTTGAACCAGTTTTAATTTGTCCAGCATTTGTTGCAACCGCAACATCAGCTATAGTTGTATCTTCAGTTTCCCCAGATCTGTGAGATATTACAGCTGTATATCCATGTCTTTTTGCAAGTTCAATTGCATCAAGAGTTTCAGTCAAAGTTCCTATTTGATTTAATTTAATTAAAATAGAATTACAAACTCCCATTTCAATACCTTTTTGCAATCTCTTAACATTTGTTACAAATAAATCATCGCCGACTAATTGAATTTTAGAACCTAATTCTTGAGTCAATTTTTTCCAACCATCCCAATCATCTTCAGCTAATCCATCTTCTATAGAAATTATTGGATATTTCTCAACTAAGTTTTTGTAATATTCTATCATTTCGTCACTTGTTCTAACTGCGTTGTCTCCAGCCATGTTGTATTTACCATCTTCGTAGAATTCACTAGCAGCTGCATCTATAGCAATCATTACATCTTTTCCTGGTTCATATCCAGCTTTTTTTATAGCTTCAACTATAGTTTGTAATGCTTCTTCATTAGACTCAAGGTTTGGTGCAAATCCACCTTCATCCCCAACAGCTGTATTTAGTTTTCTAGACTTTAATACATTTTTTAGATTATGAAATACTTCTGTACCAATTCTTAAAGATTCTTTGAAATTTTCTCCGCCTACTGGCATAATCATAAATTCTTGAATATCAACATTATTATCAGCGTGTTGTCCGCCGTTTAAGATATTCATCATAGGAACAGGTAAAGTTTTTCCATTAACTCCTCCTATATATTCAAATAATCTTTGACCATTTTCATCGGCAGCTGCTTTTGCTACGGCTAGAGATACCCCTAAAATAGCATTAGCACCAAGTCTAGATTTGTTTTCTGTTCCATCTAATTCTATAAGATAATTATCTATTCCAACTTGATCGAACACATCCCATCCTACCAATTCGTCAGCTATTTCTAAGTTAACATTATCAACTGCCGTTTCTACGCCTTTTCCTAAAAATCTTTTTTCATCATTATCTCTTAGCTCTACTGCTTCATGTACTCCTGTAGAGGCACCTGAAGGAACTATTGCTGAACCCATCGCCCCAGCTTCAGTGTAAACTTCCACTTCAACTGTTGGATTTCCCCTTGAATCTAATACTTCTCTTGCGTAAACATCAATTATTGAACTCATTATTTACTCTCCTTTTTAATTAAAGATTTACCTGTCATTTCTGCAGGTTTTTCTATATTCATCAATTCTAAAATTGTTGGTGCTATATCTGCTAAAATTCCATTATTTAATTCGATATCTTTTTCAGGATATTCTATGAATGGCACTGGATTAGTTGTATGTGCCGTAAATGGTCCACCAGTCATTTCATCAATTAAATATTCACTATTCCCGTGATCTGCAGTTATTAAAGCATGATATTTTCCATTTTTATCTATGGCTGTTAATATTTCATCCAAACATTTATCAACAGTTTCGACGGCTATCTTATCTGCAGAAATTACACCTGTGTGACCAACCATATCAGAATTAGCAAAATTTAATATAATTAAGTCATATATATCCTTATTAATAACATCAACAACGTGATTTTTAACTTCGATAGCACTCATTTCTGGCTTAAGATCGTAAGTGGATACTTTTGGAGATGGAACTAAAATTCTATCTTCGTTTTTAAACTCTTTTTCTATACCACCATTAAAGAAAAAAGTTACATGTGCATATTTTTCTGTTTCTGCAATTCTTAATTGTTTTAATCCTTTTTCGGAAACAATTTGACCTAATACATTATTGTATCCTTGTTTTGGATATGCAATTTGTACATTTTTTATAGTTTTATCGTACTCTGTCATTGTAACAAACGAAATGTCTTTGAATTTTTTTCTAGCAAAACCATCAAAATCATCATCAACAAACGCCCTAGTAAGTTGTCTAGCCCTGTCTGGTCTAAAATTAAAGAATACAAATGAATCTCCATTTTCAACTTTTATTCCTTGATTATTTTCATCTACTATCGCACATGGTTCGATAAATTCATCGGTGATATTTCTATCATAACTTTTTTGTAGATATTGTATCGGATCATTTGTCTTATTTCCTTCACAATTGGTAATACAATTATAAGCTTTCTCAACTCTATCCCATCTCTTATCTCTATCCATTGCATAATATCGACCACAAACAGATGCAATTGTTCCAACACCAATTACATTAATATCATCCTGTAATTTTTTTATATCATTTTTTGCTGAAGTTGGAGATACATCTCTTCCATCAGTAAAGCAATGTATTACAACATCTTTAAAGTCTAATTTCTTGCATAATTTCAAAATTGCTACAAGATGATCATAATGTGAATGGACTCCACCAAAAGAAAGTAACCCTAATAAATGAAGTCTTTTTCTGTTTTCTTTAGTTTTTAAAATAATATTTTTTAAGATTTCATTTTCATAAAATTTTCCAGATTCTATTTCATTGGAAATTTTACTTAAATCTTGAAAGATAATTCTACCAGAACCTATATTCATGTGTCCTACTTCAGAATTCCCCATTTGACCGGCTGGTAGTCCTACCTCATTTCCAGATGCAATCAATTGTGAATTCGGGTATTCACTCATGAGTTTATCGAAAGTTGGAGTATCAGCTAGTTTTATAACATTGCCAGGATAATCCTTACCTAGTCCCCAGCCATCTAAAATTATTAGTATTAATTTGTTTTTTTTATTTTCCATAATTAATAAGTTTAGAAAAACTTTCAGCTTCTAAACTTGCACCCCCTACTAAAGCTCCATCAATGTCCTCTTTTGACATTATGTCCAATACATTTTCAGGTTTTACACTTCCACCATATTGTATTCTAACTGAATCAGCTAAATCTTTGCTATACATTTTCGACAATAAATTCCTTATAAATTTACACATAGATTGAGCATCATCACTAGAAGCTGTCTTTCCAGTTCCAATAGCCCATATAGGTTCATAAGCAATGACTAGTTTGGACATTATGTCCTTCTCGTTTATTCCTTTCAAGTCTAATCTGATTTGTGATTCAACTACCTCTTCGTGTCTATTGGATTCTCTTTGTTCTAAATTTTCTCCGCAACAAAGTATTGGTTTAATATCGTGTTTTAATGCAGATGCTATTTTTTTATTTAATAGTTCGTCATCTTCTTTAAATATGGTTCTTCTTTCAGAATGACCAATTATAACATAGTCAACGCCCAAATCTTTAAGCATATTTGGAGAAACTTCTCCAGTAAAAGCACCACATTCTTCATAATACATATTTTGTGCGCCTGTAGAAATATTCGAATTTCTTAAATCTTCAGTAAGTGTTTTTAAAGACGTGAATGGAGATATAATACAAGCTTCAACATTATCAGAAATATCTAAACATTTTAAATCATTTATAAACTGTTTAGTTTCTCCGTCAGTCTTGTTCATTTTCCAATTTCCTGCAATTAAAGGTTTTCTCATAATATTATCTCTCATCAATACAATCTATACCTGGTAAAACTTTGCCTTCTAAGAATTCTAAAGAAGCACCTCCACCAGTTGAAACATGTGTTACTTTATCTTTATTTCCAGATTTTGCAATTGCTGATGCGCTATCTCCACCGCCAACGATAGTTGTAGCTTTTGATTTCACTAAAGAATTTGCAATTTCAAAAGTACCTTTACTAAATTGTTCGATTTCAAATACTCCCATAGGTCCATTCCATACGATAGTTTTAGACTTTTGTATTTCTTCATCAAATATCTTTATTGTTTTAGTACCTATATCAAATCCAGCTATATCATCTGTAAAATCGTCAATATTGATTACTTTAGAATCTGAATCTTCACTCATTTCTTTGGCTACTACAAAGTCAACAGGTAAGAAGATTTTAACACCTTTTTCTTGAGCTTTTTCTAAAAGAGATTTTGCTAAATCTAATTTATCTTCTTCAATCAATGATTTTCCTACATTTTTGCCTTGTGATTTAATAAAAGTAAATGCCATAGCGCCACCTATTAAAATTGTATCAACTTTATCTAATAGATTTTCTATAACACCTATTTTATCAGAAACTTTTGCACCACCTAATATTGCAGTAAAAGGTCTTTCAGGATTTTCTAAAGCTTTACCCATTATTTCTATTTCTTTTTGAACTAAAAATCCTACAGCACTTGGTAAAAATTTCGAAACACCAACATTTGAAGCGTGAGCCCTATGACTAGCTCCAAAAGCATCATTTACATATAAATCTGCTAATTGTGATAATTCTTTAGAAAATTTTTCATCATTCTTTTCTTCCTCTTTTCTAAATCTTGTATTTTGAATTATCATAATTTCTTTAGGTTGCAATTTCTTACTTTCTTCAATAACAGAATCGTCAACGACTTTGTCACTATCTATAAACTTTACGTCTTGTCCAATAATTTCTGATAGCTTTTGTGCGACTGGTTTCAATGAGAACTCAGGTTTAGGTTCTCCTTTTGGTCTGCCTAGATGACTCATTAAAATAACTTTAGCATTGTTATCAATTAAATACTTTATTGTAGTTAAAGAGGCTTCTATTCTATTTGTATCAGTAATTACACCATCTTTAATAGGGACATTAAAATCTACTCTTACAAGTACCCTTTTATTTTCAACATTTAAATCTTTTAGTGTTTTTTTATTCATAGATTAACCTTTCTTTGAAAAGAGTCGATTGTAAAATATTTTACCATCGACTCTTAATTGTTTTATTATCTTGTAGCTATTATTTTTGCTAAATCAAATACTCTTGAACTATAACCCCATTCGTTATCATACCAAGAAGCTATTTTAACCATATTACCTAATGCATATGTCATATCAGCATCAAATATTGAACTTCTCTCATCTCCGATAATATCAGAAGATACCAATTGATCTTCAGAATATCCTAAGATTCCTTTCAATTCACCTTCACTAGCTTTTTTCATTGCATTATTAATTTCTTCTTTTGTAACTTCCTTACCTAAAAGAACAGTTAAATCAGTAATAGATCCAGTAGGAGTTGGTACACGAACTGCTAGTCCAGTCATTTTACCTTCTAATTGAGGAAGAACTTTACCAACTGCTTTCGCAGCACCTGTTGTAGTTGGAATCATACTCAATGCAGCTGCCCTCGCACGTCTTAAATCTTTGTGGTGGGCATCTTGAATATTTTGATCGTTTGTATATGCATGGATTGTTGTCATTAATCCTTTTTCAATTCCAAATTCATCATCTAATACTTTAGCAACTGGAGCCAAGCAATTAGTTGTGCATGATGCATTTGAAACAATGTCATCAGTTTCAGGATTGTATTCTTTATCATTAACACCAACAACAATCATTTTTACATCAGATTTTCCTGGAGCAGTCAATAATACTTTTTTAGCACCAGCTTTAAGATGTTTTGATAAGCCTTCCTTATCTTTAAATGCACCTGTAGAATCGATAACTAAATCAACTCCCAATTCTTTCCATGGCAATTCTTCTGGATTTCTACTATTAACTACCTTAATCTCTTTTCCACCGATTTTAATTTTGTCATCTGCAATTACTTCAACTTCTTTTTCAAAAGTACGATAAATTGAATCAAATTTTAAAAGGTGGGCATTTGTTTTTAAGTCACTTGTAATGTTTAATGCTACTAATTCGAGATCAGGATCATTTTTTTGCATCAAAATCCTAGTCACATCTCTACCTATTCTTCCAAATCCACTAATTGCTACTTTCATTTATTCCTCCTTGAATATTTCTTATTACATACTTTTATTATATACCCGTTTTTTGTTTTTTTAAATCAATATATTATACTTCAATATGAAGTGTATAATTTGATATATTCGTACAGTGGTCAGATATTCTTTCTAAGTTTGATAAAATATCTAGGAAATTTACACCAACTGTTGGATCACATTCATTATTATTAATTCTTTTAATATGATTATGTCTATATTTTTTCTCTAAAAAGTCCACATTATTTTCTATATTTGCAACTTTAGAAGCAAGCGATTGATCGTTGTTTTTGAATGCCATAGTTGAATCAATTATAGCATTTTCAACCTTAGTATATAAATCTTTATACTCATCTATAGCTATCTTGCTAAATTCTTTGTCTTCATCAAAAATAAGTGTGACGATACCACATATATTTTCAACATGGTCTCCTATCCTTTCAAGGTCATTGAGCATATCTTGCATTATGAATATTTGTGTATGTTCTTCATCAGAAATAGATTTATTAGATAATTTAACTAGATATTCCACAATATGTTTTTCTAAATTATTAATTCTTTTTTCTTCTTCTAGTATTTTTGTTTTTAGCTTTTTGTTTCCAGTCATGAAGTACTCATCTACATTCTTGAAGTTTTGATAAACGATATCGCTCATTCTGTTTACTTCAAGCCTTGCTTGTTCAACCGCAATAGAAGGAGTTTCTAAAATTCTGTCATCTAAATATTGTAAATCTTTAGCGTGCTCTTCACCAGGAACAATTTTCATTGCCGCTTTTACTAAAAAGTTCGAGACTGGAAGTTGAAGCGCTACGTTTACTACATTGAAAAGTGTATGATAATTTGCTATTTGTCTAGATACATTGAGTGGAGTTAGCATGTAAACAATATTTTGCATTATCTTATTCAAAAATAGCAACACGATAACTGTACCTATTACATTAAATAATAAGTGAATAATCGCCGCTCTTTTTGCGTTCTTCCCTGCGCCTATTGAAGACAATAGTGCCGTTGTTGTTGTACCAATATTTCCACCTAGCAATAAAGGCGCTGCTTGGTTGATTGATAGTAGTCCTTGTCTACCTAATGCTTGTATTAAACCGATAGATGCTGAAGATGATTGAACAGCTGTTGTTAAGAAAAATCCAACAAAAACACCTATAATTGGTGAATTAAGTTTAAGCAGTGCATTTTTAAACCACAATTCTTTTGATAGCGGATTTAACCCATCGCCCATTGTATTCATTCCGATGAAAATCAATCCTAAACCAACGAAAACCTCACCTAAGTTTTTTTTCCTGTCATCTTTCGCACTCATATATAAAAGTACTCCAAACGCCACAATTAATGGTGCGTATTTTGCAATATCAAACGCAATGATTTGAGCAGTAATAGTTGTACCGACATTAGCACCGATAATTACACCTACAGCTTGATTTAAGGGCATAATACCAGCGTTTACAAAACCTACCACCATTACTGTTGCTGCGGATGATGATTGTATAACCATAGTAACAATAATACCTAAAAGTACCCCTATATATTTGTTTCTAGTTAATGATCCTACTATCATTTTTAATTTATTACCTGACGATTTTTGAAGGCCCTCTCCCATTATTGTCATGCCGAACAAGAATAATGCTAAACCACCTAAAACCGGAGTTATAATTTCCATAAAACCTCCTATTTCAATCCCGGAAAATTAATTTGTCTCAATGCTTCAAACAATACTATATTGCAAGAATTTGCTAAATTCAAAGATCTGTCTATTTCCATATTCATAGGTATTTTTATGGAATGCTCTTTATGTTTACTTACCAAATCTTTGTCTATTCCTGAAGATTCTTTTCCAAACACCAAATAATCTCCATCTTTATACTCCACTTCATGATAATAATGGGTTGCAAAAGTTTCAACATAAAAAACTCTATCATTTCCCTTTATGTATTCCAAAAATTCATCAATATCATCATGAATAACTAAATCAACTTTATCCCAATAATCCATTCCAGACCTTTTTAATAATTTATCATCCAATCTAAAACTAAAAGGTCTAACTAAATGTAACCTCGTATTGGTAAGAACACAAGTTCTTCCAATATTTCCAGTATTTGATGGCTTTTCTGGCTCTAATAGAACAATATTTAACATATCCACCTCTTAACAATCTCATAACTATTCTCTAACAATCCCATAAAAAATATACCATAAAAGAAATAGTATTTCAATTTTAATAATGAATAAAATTTTAAAATAAAAGACCATCTACACAAAAAAGTAGACGGTCTTTTAATTATAAATATTTTTTTATTCTTTCAACTATTTTTTCAGTTGTAAAACCAAAATGTTCCATTATTTTATTTCCTGGAGCACTCATACCGAATTCGTCGATTCCGATATTCAAACCATTTAGTCCAGTATATTTTTGCCATCCATAAGTTGATAAGCACTCAATACTTACTCGTTTTTCTATATTTTTAGGAATAACAGAATCTTTGTATTTTTGATCTTGTTTATCAAAAATTTCTTGACACATCATAGAAACAACTTGCGTTTTAATACCTTCTTTTTCAAGAATTTCGCTGGCATCTAAAGCAAGTTTTACCTCGGAACCTGTAGCAATTATAACTAAGTCTGGAGCTTCTTGTTTTTTAAGAACGTATCCTCCTTTTAAAGCACCTTCATTAGTTTCTTTTAAATTAACTAATGTTTGTCTTGATAATACCAAAGCTGATGGAGTTTCTTTGTTTTCTAATGCTATTTTATATGCCATTGCTGTTTCGAATCCGTCTGCAGGTCTAAGTGTATTTAAATTTGGAATAGTTCTTAACATTGCTAATTGTTCTATAGGTTCATGAGTTGGGCCATCTTCTCCAACACCAATCGAATCGTGTGTTAATATATATATAACTTGTCTCTTCATTAAAGCCGACAATCTCATAGCTGGTTTTAAATAATCTGAGAAAATCATGAATGTAGCACAATATGGAATCAATCCGCCATACAAACTTATACCATTGCTTATAGCGGCCATCGCATGTTCCCTAACACCGAATTGTATATTTCGTCCAGATCTAATTGTTTGTGTAAAGACATCCAATCCATCCATAAATGTTTTATTGGATGGTGCTAGGTCAGCTGAACCACCAACAATATTTAATTGCTTATCTTTTAGTCTATTTAATAATACATGTGAGTATGATCTTGTAGCATCATCTTTTTCAAAACTAGTAAACTCTTCTGATGTTAAATATTCTTCATCAATTTCTTTTGATAAAAATTTCATTAATTTATCGTAAAGATCTCTATGAGTTTGTTTATAGTCTTCAAACATATTTTCCCATTCAGAATAATATTTTTCTTTTTCAATAACAGATTGTTCAAAAAGATCTTTAACTTCTTGTGGAATATAGAACTCTTCAGTAAAGTCTAATCCTAATTTTTCTTTCAAACTCGGAATGTTTTCTTTACCAATTGGAGCTCCGTGTGCCTTTGCAGATCCTTCAACAACACTTCCATAACCAATTTTTGTTTTAATTTCAATAAACGATGGTTTATCAGTTGTTTTTGCATGTTTGATAGTTTCTCTTATTTTTTCTATATTATTACCATCTTCTACAAAGTAAGTATCCCAGCCTAATGCTTCATATCTAGCTCTGACATTTTCCGAAAAAATATTTTTAGTATCACCTTCAATTGTTATATTGTTAGAATCATATAAACAAATCAATTTTGATAACTTTAATGATCCAGCTATAGAACTAGCTTCATTTGTTATGCCTTCTTGAAGACAACCATCACCAACAATTGTATAAGTATAGTTATCAAAAATTTTATGATTTTCAGTATTAAATTGGCTTGCTAAATATTCTTGAGCTATAGCCATACCAACAGCCATGCTCAATCCTTGTCCTAAAGGGCCAGTTGTAGCATCAATTCCTTTTGTGTGCAAATATTCAGGATGTCCTGGTGTCAAGCTGTTATATTGTCTAAACTCTTTTAAATCATCTATTGTTATTCCAAATCCAAATAAATGTAAAAGCGAATATAACATAGCAGAACCATGACCAGCCGATAAAATAAACCTATCTCTATTTATCCAATCACTGTGTTTTGGCGAAAAATGCATTATATCATTAAATAATGTAAATGTCATCGGGCTTGCACCTAAAGGAAGTCCAGGGTGTCCTGAATTTGCTTTTTGAATCATTTCTACAGATAATAATCTAATAGTATTAATAGCTAATTGTTTTTTGTCCATATCATTCTCCTCTTTAAAATTCCAATGTTATTATATCATATAATTCATACTACTTTAATGAATATTTACTTCCAATGTCAACGACAATTCCCAATAATTCCATTTTTGTTAAACTCATCAATACATCAGAGATATTTTCATTTAATTTTAAAGAAATCTCATCTGGCGAATTTGCATCAATTTTTAATAAATTAAATATTTTACTTTCTAGTTCATTTAAATCAAAACTTAATTGAGGCTTTTCTATAAATTTATTTTGAAATTCCGGTATTTGACTTATTATATCCAAAACATCTGTTAATAAGTATGCACCATCTTTGATTAATTGATTAGTACCTGTCGAATAAACTGAGTTAATGTTTCCTGGCACAGCAAATATATCTCTTCCTTGTGATAAAGCATAAGATGATGTAATTAATGTACCGCTTTTTTCTTTTGCTTCTATAACAACAGTAGCTAGTGACAATCCAGATATTATTCTATTTCTAAATGGAAAATTATATGGCATTGGCGCTATTCCAAAAGGATATTCACTCATAATTACTCCATTATGTGATGAAATCATTTCTTGAAAAACTCTATAATTACTTTGAGGATAAACTTGATCTATTCCACATCCTAAAACTCCTATTGTTTTATTGCTATTTTCCAGGGCAGTTTGATGAGAAATTTTGTCAATTCCTAGTGCCAATCCACTTACTACCGGGATTTTATATTGTGAAATCTCTGAAACAAATTTCTTACAAGCATATGATCCATATTGACTACATTTTCTTGCTCCAACAAAAGAAACTGAATTATCAAAATCTTCATTTAGATCTCCTTTGTAATATAAAGTATATGGAGCATCATCAATTTCAAGTAATTTTTTCGGATATTTTGAATCACCATATGTAGTAAATTTTATACTATTTTTCCACAATTTTTCTTTGTACAGATTAATATCAAACTTTTTTATATTTTTAAAAATAAATTCGTAAATTTTAGGATCAACTTCTAAAAGTTTTTTTGCATTATCATAAACAATATCATCAAGTGTATTATAATTTTCAAGAATCGGACCTATCCAATTATAATTTGTATTCAAACTACTTAAAAATAGTAATAAATCTGAATCCATATCATACCCCTTTTCTTTACTTATAGAATACCATTATTAAATATATTTTTACAATAAAAAAAGCCGATTATTATAAAATAATCGACTAGTTTATTAATATATAATAACCGGCATCCCATTTTCAGCAGTATTAAAAATTGTGCGAACTGGTTTTATAGGAGTATTAATACAACCATGGCTTCCGGCACCATTAAATACTTGTCCACCATATGCTGCTCTTGCTTTTGTATCATGTATTCCTACACCAGTATAATCAATTTGCATCCAATAATCGACGTGAACTTTATATTTTGTTCCATCCGGATTATTCCCTCTTAAAAATCTATCTGTTTCTTTAGACCAAATTTCAAATAGTCCAGTCGGAGTATCGTGATTAATCGATGGATCACCTGTAACGACAGGTGTATCTAAAACTAACTTTCCATCCCTATAATACCACAAGTGTTGAGCTCCTAGGCTTATTTCTATATAGCTCTTTCCGAGAATTCCATTATTACGACTTCTTCTACTATAAACCAAATCGCTATCTATTGTTTTTCCATTTTTTAAAGCATCAGTAATCAAAGCAACAGTTTGCTTTTTGTTTATTTCATTTCCAAAAACTTTTGCTTTGACTTTGATAGACTTACCATTATGAGTAGTAAAATCAAAATCTTTTCCAATTACTTCAAATTTTTCTTTTAATTCATCAACAAAAATTCTAACTTTTTTATCCTCAAATTTATAATTTTCGTCTAGAAAAATCGAATTATCTTCAATTTTTTGAGATTCTCCGTTTGGTAATTTTAAAGTTATTGAAGCTTTTGCTATATTTTCAAGTTCTTTTTGACTAGGTTCTAAAGATTTTTTTGTAACCTTAGGATTAATGTACTCTGAAGATAAAGTAATCTCATCTTTATGCTCATTAAAACCCTTTATTACTGATTCACATACTTTGTCTAAATCAAGTTTGTTACCTAATTCTTCAGGCTTTATCGTAGCCTTTTTGTTTTCAAAAATCAATTGAGCATTTTTTGGTTCTTTAATATTTTTGAATAGTTCGCTTTTTTTAATAGTATCTTTTAATTTTTCAGAATCAACAGTCTTCTTAACTTTCACATTTGTTTCTATGCCTTTTATGAGCTCTATTGGCCATAAAAATCCGTGTTGTACATAAGTTTGATTTTCTAGTGCAACTTGTTTTAGTCCAGATTGCGAATTATTTAATGTGACTGTTTTATTGTCGCGTCCAATTATAGTTGTTGTTTGCTCATCAAAAATATTTTTTATCTCAGATATTTTTCTTACTCCTAAATTCTCACCATTTATTTTGGCATTAGGATAAGTCATGATGCTAAAAAATATCGAAACAATTATATAAATTCCTAAAAGAATTGATATAACCCAAATCCAAGGATGAGATTGTTTTGTTTCTTTTAGTTTATAAATGCTATTAGATTTTGAAGAATTATTGCTAGACTTATCTGCAAGCTTTTCATCATCTTTTTTTAATATATTTTTCAAATTATCACCTGCTATTAAATATTTCTGTCAATAGAATGATATCACAAATCTATCAACATAGTAAACATTTATTGAAAATTAAAGTTCTTTTAATCTAAATTTTATCTAATTTTGAATAATTTTAAATTAAATAACAAACAATTGCTTTAAAATTGTAAAAAATGATGTATAATTAAATTGATAATACAATTAAAGGGGTGAATTATGGAAAATATTAATCTGGTAGTTTTATCTGATTCTACCGGGGATACAGGTGATCAAATTGCAAGAGCTGCATTAGCTCAGTTTGATGTTACTTGTGAAAATGCTAAATTTCACTTATTTGGACATATTCGATCCATTGAGCATCTTAATTCCACATTAAAGAAATGCTTAGAAATGGATAATATTATCATTTATTATAGTTTGGTTGAAGAAAGTTTAATTGATAGTTTAAAAAAATTCTGCGATATGCATAATCTTATATCAGTTGATATTTTGACTCCATCAATCGTTGCCATCCAAAGGTTAACAAAACGATCTCCAGCTACAAACCCCGGAGCTTTACGCAAACTTGACGAGCATTATTTCAGAAGAATTGATGCAATTGAATTTGCTGTTAGATACGATGATGGCAAAGATCCTAGAGGAGTTTCAAGAGCCGATATTACTATTATAGGTGTTTCTAGGACTTCCAAAACTCCGTTGTCAATGTATTTAGCAAACAAGCATTATAAAGTTTGCAATATTCCACTTGTTCCAGAGTCTCCAGTTCCCAAAGAACTTTTTGAAATTGAGCCAAAAAGAGTAATTGGACTAACTAACTCACCTGATAAATTAAATAAGATCAGGAAAGAAAGATTAAAATCTATGGGACTGCCAACTGAAAGTACATACTCCGATTTGGGTAGAATACTTGATGAGCTAGACTATGCTGAAAAGATAATGAAGAAAATCGGATGTCCTATTATAAATGTTTCTGATAGAGCAATAGAAGAAACAGCAGAAGTTATTATCAGACATCTAAAAAAAATGAATGATTAAAAAGGAGTTTTTAAATGACAGAAAAATATGTTTACAGTTTTAGAGAAGGTAACAAAGATATGAGAAGCCTTCTTGGTGGAAAAGGTGCTAACTTAGCCGAAATGACTAACATGGATATTCCTGTTCCTACAGGATTTACTATTACTACCGAAGCTTGTAACAAATTTTACCAAGAAGATGAAAAATTATGGGATGGATTATTTGAAGAAATTAAATCTCATATTAAAGAAACAGAAAAAGAATTGAATAAGAAATTTTCTGATGAAGAAAATCCTCTACTATTTTCAGTTCGTTCAGGTGCTGTAATATCAATGCCTGGTATGATGGACACAATTTTAAATCTAGGTTTAAATGATAAATCAGTTATAGGTTTAGCAAAGTCTACAAATAATGAAAGATTTGCTTATGATTCATATAGAAGATTTATTCAAATGTTTTCAGACGTAGCAAGAGAAATTCCTAAAGTATTGTTCGAAAATGAATTAGATAAAATTAAACAAGAAAAAAACGTTACAGACGATACAGATCTTGATAGTGAAGATTTAAAAAAGATTGTAGAAAAATTTAAACAAATCTACAAGGAAGAAATGAATGAAGATTTCCCACAAGACCCTATCGATCAATTAAAATATGCAATCGAAGCGGTTTTTAGATCTTGGAATAACCCAAGAGCAAAAATTTACAGACAATTAAATGGCATTGATGATCATTTAGGAACTGCTGTAAATATCCAATCAATGGTATTTGGTAACATGGGTAATACATCTGGAACTGGTGTTGCTTTCTCAAGAAACCCTGCAACCGGTGAAAACAAATTATTCGGTGAATTTTTAATGAATGCACAAGGCGAAGATGTTGTTGCTGGTATAAGAACTCCTCAACCAATTAGTCAATTACAAGACGTAATGCCAGAAGTATATGAACAATTCCATTCAATCACAAAAAGATTAGAAGAGCATTACAGAGATATGCAAGACTTAGAATTCACAATTGAAAATTCTAAATTATATTTACTTCAAACTAGAAACGGAAAAAGAACTGCTATCAGCGCACTAAATGTCGCAGTAGATCAAGTAAATGAAGGATTGATAACTAAAGAAGAAGCTATTTTAAGAATTGAACCAAATAGTTTAAATCAACTCCTACACCCTACTTTTGATCAAAAAGAATTAGAAAATGCTGAAGTTATTACAAAAGGTTTAGCTGCTTCACCTGGAGCCGCTAGTGGTCACGTTTATTTTAGTGCTGAAGATTGTAAAACAGCTGCTTCTAAGGGAATTAAATCAATATTAGTTCGTCAAGAAACATCTCCTGAAGATATCGAAGGTATGATTAAAGCCGAAGGTATATTAACTGCAAGAGGAGGTATGACATCTCACGCTGCAGTAGTTGCACGAGGAATGGGTGCATGTTGTGTAGCAGGCGCTAGTGAAATAAGGGTAGACGAAGAGAACAAAGTAATCAGAGGTAAAAACATAGAAATCAAAGAAGGAGATTTGATTTCATTAGATGGTAGCACTGGATATGTTTATAAAGGAGAAATTTCTAAAGTAAATCCTAAACTTTCTGGTAACTTTGCCCAATTTATGCAATGGGTTGATGAAATTAAAAGATTAGGTGTAAAAACTAATGCAGACACTCCAAAAGATGCACATCAAGCAAAAGAATTTGGTGCTGAAGGCATTGGACTAACAAGAACTGAGCACATGTTCTTCAATGAAGAAAGAATTCCAATTGTTAGACAAATGATTCTATCAAACACTACTGAAAGAAGACAAAAAGCTCTAGATAAATTAAGACCTTTCCAAGAAGATGACTTTTATAATATTTACAAGGAAATGGGAGATTTATCAGTTACTATAAGACTTTTAGATCCACCTCTTCATGAATTTTTGCCAAAAGAAAAGCACGATATTGAAGAATTAGCAAAAGAAATGGATTTAACATATGATGAAGTAAATGATATTATTTTAGAGCTTCATGAAGTAAACCCAATGCTTGGCCACAGAGGATGTAGATTAGCCGTAACGTATCCTGAAATATACAGAATGCAAGCAAGAGCAATCATAAGTGCTGCTCTAAAAGTAAAAGAAGAAACTTCACATGATATAGTTCCTCAAATCATGATTCCACTTGTAGGAGAAAAGAAAGAATTAAAATATGTTAAAGACCAAATAATTGAAGAAATCAATCAAGTATTTGAAGAAACTAATCAAAAATTAGATTACGAAATCGGTACTATGATTGAAATTCCAAGAGCATGCTTAATGGCTGATGAGATTGCTGAAGAAGCTGACTTCTTCAGTTTTGGTACAAATGACTTAACTCAAATGTCATTTGGATTCTCTAGGGATGATGCAGGTAAGTTCTTATCAGAATATAAAGAAAAGAAGATTTATTCAAGAAGTCCATTTGAAAGATTGGATCAAGAAGGTGTTGGTCAGTTAATAAAAATGGCAATTGAAAAAGGTAAGTCTTCAAATCCTAATTTACACGTAGGTATTTGTGGTGAACACGGTGGAGATCCTGAAAGCGTGGAATTCTGTCACAGAATTGGATTAGACTATGTATCTTGTTCCCCATACAGAGTACCAATCGCTAGATTAGCAGCAGCTCAAGCAGCAGCAAGAGAAAAATTAAAATAATTATTTGAACTTGATAGAGTAAATTCGTTTACTCTATCTTTTTTTGCTTTTAAAAGAAATTATTATTAAGTAGTTTTATGGTATAATGAATAAAGTTAAGGAAGTGATAAAATGGCTTACAAAATGGTTACACTAAGTGCTGAAGAACATGATAATTTTGTTAAAAACCATAAATACGGAGAATTAAATCAAATATATAAATGGCAATATGTAAAAAAAGGATGGATTGGAAAGAATATAGGAGTTAAAAAAGACGACAAACTTATTGGAGCTTGTTTGATTTTATTAAAAAAGCTTCCTATTCTTCCCTATTATTTTGCTTATGCACCTAAAGGGCCAGTAGTTGATTATGAAAATAAAGAGGATTTAAAAGCTACTATCCAAATTTTAAAAGATTTTTGCAAGAAAAATAAAGTTTTCTCTTTAAAGTTTGACCCTCAAGTATCTGTAGAAATTGATGGATTAATTAGTTACTTAAAAAATCTGGGATGTTACCATCACGGATTAAAAAAAGGATTAGAATATAATCAACCTAGATATTATATGATAACTGATATAAACAAATCAGAGAAAGATGTGATGAATTCTTTTCAATCTAGAACAAAAAGTGTTGTAAAAAAATCTTTAAAAAACGGCCTTGAATGTCAACGATGTGATAAGAGTGAGTTACCAAAGTTTTCAAAATTGATGGAAATAACAGCAAAAAGAGACGAATTCAATCATCGAAGTCATGAATATTTTGAGAATTTATATGATGTTTTAGGACCAGATGATGATTGTGAATTATATCTAACTAAACTTATACCATCTCTTGTAAAGAAATCCAATGAAGAAGAATTAAATCAAATAGATAATCAAGAGTTGAAAACTAAAAACAAATTAGAAAAAGATATAACAGAAGATAAAAAGAATAACTTCTTAAAAGAATTAGATGTTTTAGACAATAGAAGAAAAAGATGTAAAGATTTGATTGAGCAAATGAATAAATACATTGAAAATGGTGTTGATGAAATTGTATTATCCGGTGCCTTGCTGACTTTCTGTGGCAAGAAATCATATTACCTTTATGGTGCTTCTTCTAATGATTTCAGAGACTTAAGTCCAAACTACTTAATGCAATGGACTATGATGAAAAGGGCTATAGAAAAAGGATGCACGACTTATGACTTTGGTGGCGTATCTGGTTATACGCCTGAAGATAATGTAGAAGATCATGAAGCAGGATTATATGAATTTAAAAAAAGATTTGGAACAGAAATGCTTGCTACAATTGGTGAGTTTGACATAGTTTTTAATAAACTCATTAATAAATTATTTGAATTTGCATTGAAACACAGATAATAAAAAACCTAGAATTGATGATGAAATCAATCCTAGGTTTTTTTAATCTAATAAATATTTTAATTTATTTTTATAAACTCTTGTGTAGAATATGATAAACAAACTTATACCTTTACATATAACAAGCGAAGATATTATTACCCAGATCCACTCTATTCTCAAATTACTATACATAACCAATAATGACAATGGAATTCTTATGAAATTAAATATAATTCCATTAATTGAAGGATATTTAGTTAATGAAATACCATTTAAGAATCCTGTCGTAGCGATTTCTACACACATTAGAATTTCAGAAATCGAAAGAATTCTTAAATAAACTACTCCGATATTCAAAGTATTTGGATCATCAGGTATAAACAATTTAAATAATTGTGGTGCAAATGTAAATAAAATTATGGTTGTACATATTCCGATACCAATACATATTTTCATTCCCTTTTTATATCCATCCATTACTCTAGAGTATTTTTTAGCTCCATTATTTTGAGCAATAAAAGTAGATAAAGCAACGCTAAATCCACCAACTGTTAACCATGTGATAGATTCTATCTGATTACCTATTTTTTGAGCGGCTATAGCCTCTTTTCCCCAATGAGCTATTATGGCAGCCATAATTATTGAAAAGGTCGCGAAAAGGCATTCTTGAAGTGCAATAGGAAATCCTAAATCAAAAAGTCTTTTTACATAATTTAAGTGCATTTTTTCTTTCAAATATTTAAAATATTCAAATCTAGCAATCATGAACATAATGCATGCTGACATTTGAGCTATAAAAGTTGCCAGTGCCGCTCCTTTGATGCCCATTGGTTTAACAAATCCAAATCCGAATATCAATATAGGATCCAATACGATATTAATTCCTAATGCAATTGTATTTATAATAAAAGGAATTTTACTTTCTCCTTGACCGTTTAAAATCCCAGTCAATACCGGATTTACAAAGTTAAAAAATATTGATGCTACAAAAAAACCATAATATTCAAATGCAAGCTTTGTTACAGATTCATCTAAATTAAAAAAATGTATTATTTGTACTTTAAATAAGATCATCAATGAAATAAAAATAATTCCAACAATCAATGCAAATTTTATAGCATTTGATATATATTTCTGAACAGATTCCATATCCTTTTTACCAATGCAATCTGCAACTGATATTTGTACTCCTACACTTAGCATCATACATATAGCATAACTTAACCACCCAAAAAAGCCTACTGTTCCAGCTGCAGCAACTGATTCAATTGATAATCTGCCCAACCAAAATAAGTCCATCAAATTATAACTCATTTGAATAAAGGAAGTTGCCATTATCGGTAGTGCTAAACTGATTAATTCCTTATAAATATTTCCTTCAGTAAGATTTCTCGTTTTCAATCAACACCATCCTATAAATTGTCTCTAAGTTCTATTAACTCTTCTTTGGAAAAGTTATATTTTTTATTACAAAAATCGCACACTAACTCAGCCTTGCCATCTTCTTCAATCAGTTCAGTTAATGTTTGTTTGCCTAATGAAATTAAAGATCTCTCCACTCTGTCTCTATTACAATCACATAAATATTGGACTTCTTTTTTACCTAATAATTTCAAATCAAAATCCGAAAAATATTGATTTAAAATATCAAATGGATCATCATGTGCTACAAAAAGAGATGAAATTGGTGGAAATTTATTTATATCTGATTCTAATTTATCTATTAATGATTCGTCAAATCCTGGCAATGCTTGGATAAATAATCCCCCAGCACTTTTAATTGATAAATCAGTATCTACTAATACACCTAAAGCTACTACAGTAGGTCTTTGATCAGATTGATAAAAATAATTACTAAAATCTTCCGCTATTTCGCCACTTACTAAACTAGTTTGACCAATATATGGTTCTTTTAGTTTAAAATCTTTTATAACTGTTAGCAATCCTTCATTTCCTACAAAACTACCAACGTCTAATTTTTTATTAGATTTAGTTGGCAAATCAACTTCAGGATGACTAACATAACTTTTTACCTCTCCTCTACCATTAACCGTAGATATTAACATTCCACCTTGTCCATTTCCTTGTAAATTCAAAGTAATATTATGTGATTCGTTTTTTAACTCATGGCTCATTATTGCTGTCATCGTACTCAATCTTCCTAAGGCTGCTGAAGCTGTTGCTGATGTATTGTGAATATTTCTTACTGATTGAACTAAATCTGTAGAATCTACAATAATAAATCTAAATGATTCAGTAGAATCGGTAGCAATATATAATTTATTTATCATATAACCTCCAAATAAAAAACCCCTTAAAAGGGGTGTTTTTAAAATTTTATTATAATTTCTTTACATTACAAGCTTGAAGACCTTTAGGTCCTTCAGAAATTTCAAATTCAACTTCTTGATTTTCTTCTAATTTTCTGTATTCCCCATTATCTTCTATTGCAGTATAATGAACAAAAACGTCTCCTTGATCTTCTGTTGAGATAAATCCGAAACCTTTTGTTGCATTAAACCATTTTACTTTTCCTTTTGTCATGTTTCCTCCATAAAATTTGTTTACTTTTGTTTACTATACTAATATAACATACAAAATAAAAATATACAATGCATTAATCATCGTTACATAAAGCACATACAAATAATGCTCGTTGCGTAATTTCATTAACAGATTTTCCTGTATCAAAGTCTATTAATTTTACATCTGTAAATCCACAATTATAAAGCATAAACCTTAGAGTGTCCAGGCTATAAACTTTTTCTGTTTGTGTTTCCTGAATTCTCTCGTATGAATCATATTTATTTTTCACAAAGAAATCAATATAAAAATCTATTAGGTTATCCTCTTCGTAATATTGATTTACCCAAGTATAGAAAATATCCTCATACTCGTATACAAAGTGATTGTTTCCCATAATATCTATTAACTTATAAGGGGTGTTTACGTCAAACATAAACACTCCTTTACAAATCTTATTAATTTTGAAAAACAAATTCTGTAATTTATCTGGGTCAAGTATATAATTTATTGTATCTAATGTTGAAAATATAAAATCATAATCTTGTTCTAATTCCAATTCACATAAATCTTCATTGATTAAATTAATTCTAGGAAATTTATCAGCACAAATTTCAAGCATTTCTTTGCTAAGATCAACTCCAGTATAATCAACAGAAGAATCGTAAAAGAATTGTGTCATATTTCCACTTCCGATTCCTAATTCTAGGATGGATTCGGGTTTTATATTTAGCTTATTCAATTCTTGTTTAATAACTTCAGAATACTTTTGGTAGTCAATATCAAAAGTTAATTTATCGTAAATATATGCAAATTCGTTATACATCTTGGTTCCAAATAAAAATATAAGGTATATTCCTATATGATGATTTATAATTTAAACCATAACCAACTATGAAGACATCATCAATTTCAAATCCTACATAATCAGCGTTATATTCAACTTGTCGCCTACTTGGTTTATCTAGTAATACGCAAGTTTTTATGCTTTTTGGATTTTTTTGTTTAATGTATTCCACAGTATTTACAATTGTATTTCCAGAATCAATAATATCGTCTACTATAAGCACATCATAATTTTCTAAGTTTTCTCTAACATCAGTAAGAATTTTTACTTTCCCTGTTGATTCTTCACCATCTTCATAAGATGAAGTAGTCATAAAATCAATGCAAATAGGCATATCAATTTGTCTAACCAAATCAGACATGAACATAAAACTTCCTCTAAGAAGAGATATTACACATAGATTTTTATCTTTATAATCCTTTGTGATTTGAGCACCTAATTCTTTAACTTTTTCTTTAATTTGTTGTTCATTTAATAATATTTCTTCTTTCATTATTCACCTCTGAATTTGAATTAATTAATATCTCATTTATGTTTTTCTCAATATTTTTTAATGATACTAAAATTTTATTTAAAGTATACTGTAAACTAGCCAATACCATAATCAAAACAAAACCAAATATGATTTCGAGTTTCATTACATTTTTTCCTTAATAGAGCAAATAGAATTATTAATATCGTCGATTAAATGTGAATATTTTTCAACTTTTTCTTTTTCTTTTTCTACAAGATTTTCAGGAGCACCTTTTAAGAATCCTTCATTTTTAAGCTTAGATTCTGCTCTCTTTAATTCTGATTTAGCAGAGTTCAATTCTTTTTCTAGTCTTTCCAATTCTTTAGAATAATCAATCAAATCATTCAATGGAATAATAATTTTATATGAATCTTTAACAATAACTATGTTATTTTCCTCAGAAATATCTTCATTAACCTTATATTCATTAATGGAAACACTTGATCTAAATAATGATTCTAATTGTTTAAAATCATCTTCTAAGCTCTTATCTGAAGTTAATATATACACATCAGATTGTTTTTTAGGCGCTATATTCATTTCTTGTCTGGAATTTCTAATGCTAATAACGGATTCTACCAATTTATCTATTATTTCTTCTTCTTTCTTAAATGAATTGCTTTCAGAATATTTTGGCCATGTTTCATTTATCAACATATCATTTTTATTAGGAAGATAACTATATATTTCTTCAGTAATATATGGCATAAATGGATGTAATAATTTTATTACATTAGTCAATGTATATATCAAAACTGATATTGCAGATTCTTTTAACTTAGCATTATCTCCATAAAGTCTTGGTTTAACTAATTCGATATACCAATCGCAAAATACATTCCATGTAAAATCATATATTTTTTCAGCTGCGATACCAATTTCGTATTTGTTTAAATTTGTAGATACTTCATCAATTACATTATTTAAACTAGAAATAATCCATTTATCTTCGATTTGCAATTCAACTTCATCTATATTTTTTACATTTTCTTCAACATTCATAAAAACAAAACGAGAAGCATTCCATAATTTATTACAGAAATTTCTATTTGCCTCAACTTTTTCCATGTAGAATCTTGAATCATTTCCTGGAGTATTTCCAGTTATTAAAGCAAATCTTAAAGCATCCGCACCGTATTGATCAATAACCTCTATTGGATCAATTCCATTTCCCAAAGATTTTGACATTTTTCTACCTTGAGAGTCTTTAACTAACCCTGTCAAATAAACATCTTTAAAAGGAACTTCCCCTAAATTATAAAGTGACGAAAATACCATTCTGATTACCCAGAAGAAAATAATATCGTATCCGGTTACTAATACATTTGTTGGGAAGAAATATTTTAAATCTTCTGTTTCATGTGGCCATCCTAAAGTTGAGAAAGGCCATAATGCAGATGAGAACCAAGTATCTAAAGTATCCGGATCTTGAGTGTATTTTTGTTGATCAGGATTTTCTCTTGCAACGACTACTTCTCCAGTTTCATTATGATAATAAACTGGAAGTCTATGTCCCCACCATAATTGACGAGATATACACCAATCTCGTATATTTTCTAGCCAATTTACATAAACTTTTTCGAACCTTTTTGGTATAAATCTAATTTCTTCTTTCTTATATGCATCTAAGGCTAATTTTGCGAGTTTATCCATTTTAACAAACCATTGTTTACTAATTAATGGTTCAACCGTAGTATGACATCTCTCACAATGGCCAACAGCATGTTCATGATCTTTTACTGAATCTAATTGTCCGATTTTTTCCAAATCTTCTATAATTAATTTTCGAGCTTCATATCTGTCTAAACCAGAATATTTACCATATCCTTCAACAATTTTTGCATCTTCGTCAATTACAATACATTGTCCCAAATTGTGTCTTGCACCAACTTCAAAGTCATTAGGATCGTGGGAAGGAGTTATCTTAACAATTCCAGTACCAAATTCCATATCAACATAGCTATCAGCAATAACTTTAATTTCTCTATTAACTAATGGTAATATCAAAGTTTTTCCGACAATATCAGTGTATCTTTCATCATCTGGATTAACTGCAACTGCTAAATCGCCCAATAGTGTTTCCGGTCTAGTTGTTGCTATTACAATATAATCTTCAGAATCTTTGAATTTATATCTTATATTCCAAAAATGTCCCGATTCATCTTCGTGTATAACTTCAATGTCACTTATAGCAGTATGACAATTTGGACACCAATTTACAATTCTGTCCCCTTGATATATCAAATCATCATTGTACATTTTAATGAATACTTCTTCTACTGCTTCAGTTAAATTATCGTCAAGAGTAAATGCCTCTCTACTCCAATCACAAGATACTCCCAATTTTTTTAATTGGTTTTTAATGTTACCACCATATTCACGTGTCCAATCCCACGATGCTTCCAAAAATCCATCTCTACCTAGAGATTCTTTCGATTTTCCTTCTTCTTTTAATTTATTCACAACTTTAGCTTCAGTTGCTATACTAGCATGGTCTGTTCCCGGAACCCAAAGTGCACTGTATCCATCCATTCTATTTTTTCTTATTAAAATATCTTGGATTGTATTATTCAATGCATGACCAAGGTGTAAGTTTCCTGTTACATTTGGTGGAGGCATTACTATCGTAAATGGTTTCTTGTCTTTATCAATAATGCCTTTGAAGTAACCTTCATTTTCCCAGATTTTATATATTTTATCTTCAAATTCTTTTGGATTGTAATTCTTTTCTAAATTTTTCATAATTCTCCTAATTTTATTTAAAATATGGATTGTATTTCTTTTCGTCACCAATATTAGTTTCTGGACCATGTCCTGGATATACTTTTATATTATCATTTAAAAGTTTTAATTTTTCGATGCTGTTTTTAATCTCTCCATAACTTGCAGTTGGTAAATCATATCTACCTATTGAGTTTTTAAACAACATATCTCCAGAAAACATTATATCTTTGTATATATAACAGCAAGAGCCATAAGTATGACCTGGAGTTTCTAAAACCGATATCTTTGAATCATTAAACTCAATAGTATCCCCTTCTTTTACATAATAATCTGCAGTTAGAGTAATTGGATTCCCAACTTTTCTTGTATAGTTTTTTTCAGGATCTTCTAGTAAATCTTTTTCTTTTTCAGGGGCATAAATAACTGTACAAAGTTTGTTTTTTAATTCTTCTGCTGCAAATATATGATCAAAATGACCATGTGTAATTAATATAAATTGTATTTCTAAATTACGATTTTTTATATACTCACAAATATCATCAGCTTGTGCACCTGGATCTACTACGAAACATTTGTTATCTTCTGATAAAATGTACATATTTTCACCATATTTTGTAGTAACTATTTTATCTAATGTCATTATTCACTCCTACTATCTATAATTATTGTAACCGGTCCGTCATTTGTAAGTGATACTTTCATATCTGCTCCAAATTCACCAGTTTGAAAAGGTACATTCTCTAATTTTAACTTTTTTATAAAATTATCATATAAATTTTTAGCGAATTCTCCTTTTGCGCATTTATCAAAAGAAGGTCTGTTTCCTTTCCTTGTACTTGCATATAATGTAAATTGAGATACAAGCAATATTTCATAATTTAAGTCTTTAATAGAAAGGTTAAGTTTATCGTCTTCATCAGAAAATATTCTTAGGTTAATAAGTTTTCGAATACAATAATCAATATCTGATTCATTATCTTCTTTATGAATTCCTAAAAGCACTAGAAATCCGTCATTTATTTTGCTTATTGTTATACCGTTAATATCTACTTTTGCTTCATTTACTCTTTGAACTAATAATTTCATTATGAATTCACCCTAAAAACATCTATAGTTCCTTTTGTGTTTTTTATTCTCGCAATTACAGTATCAATTTCCGAGCTAGAACTTATTTCTAAAATAATATTAATCGTTACTGTTTTGTCTTTATTAGTTCTTGTATTAAATGTTTTGATGTTTAATTTACATTCACTTATGACTTTAGTTATAGCTGCTAAATATCCAACATTATTGAAAGAAATAATTTGAAGTTCAACTTGGTAATTACGATTTAATAAATTATTTCCCCATCTAACCGGGATAAGTCTGTCCTTATCATCTATAGACTTTACATTAGAGCAATCTTTTCTATGAACACTTATTCCTCTACCTCTAGTAATATATCCTACTATTTCATCACCAGGTATCGGATTACAGCATTTAGCTAATTTTATTTCGACATTGTCAATACCATCAATTACAACGCCACTTTCTTTAGGTTCCTCATTGACAAAATCAACATGATTTGGTTTATTAACAACTTGATCTGTTTCATAATAATCTTTATGATACTCTTTTAGTTTTGGAATTACTTGTGTAACTCTTGTCGACCCATATCCAATTGCTGCATACAAATCATCTAACGATGAAAAACTTAGCTTACTAGCAATTTCTTCAAGCCAATCTCTTTTTAGCAATTCATTAAAACTATATCCCATTTTCGCAACTTCTTTTTCAAGCATATCTCGTCCAAAAACGATGTTTTCTGTTCTCTGCTCTTTTTTAAACCACTGCTTAATTTTTGTTTTTGCTTGAGAAGACTTTACGATTTTAAGCCAATCTTTTGAAGGACCTGAGTTTGGATTTGTAAGTATTTCTACCACATTTCCTGTTTTTAGTTTGTAAGTTAATGGTACTATTTTACCGTCTACCTTAGCACCTACACATTTATTTCCAACTGCTGAGTGAACTCTATACGCAAAATCAATAGGTGTCGAACCTGATGGCAAATCCATTACGTCGCCTTTTGGAGAGTAGACAAAAACCTCATCATTGGCAAATTCTTCTTTGAATAAGTCCATGAATTCTTTTGAATCAGTATAATCTTTCTGCCAATCCATTATTTCTCTCAACCAAGCTAATTTGCTATCATATTTTGATTTTTTATTCGAAGTTCCTTCTTTATATTTCCAATGTGCAGCAATACCATACTCAGATGTCTTATGCATTTCCCAAGTTCTTATTTGAATCTCATAAGTTCTTCCATCATGCGCTAATATCGTCGTATGCAATGATTGATACATGTTTGGTTTTGGTGTTGCTATATAATCTTTGAAAGTATTTGGGATTGGCCTGAAAAATCTATGAGCAATTCCCAATACATCATAACATTCACTTTCTTTATTTACGATAACTCTAATTGCAGACAAATCTTTAATTTCTTCAAAAGCCAAATGTTTTTTGTACATTTTCTTATAAATCGAAAATATACTTTTTGGTCTTCCAAATATTTCTGCTTTAATATTGCATTTTTCTAGTTCATTTTGAAATTGTCTTATTATATTTTGTATTTGCGATTCTCTTTGTTGTCTTGTCTCGTTGATTTTATTTACAATATCTTGATAAATATTTGGTTCTAAATATTTTAAGCTTAAATCTTCTAATTCCCATTTTATCGTGGACATCCCAAGTCTATGTGCAAGTGGTGCATAAATTTCTAATACTTCGTTAGCTTTTTCGATTTGCTTTTCACGAGTCATATATTCCAAAGTTCTCATATTATGAAGTCTATCTGATAACTTGATAATAATTACTCTGATATCCTTAGCCATAGCAAGAATCATTTTCTTTAAATTTTCGGCTTGATTGTCCTTTTTTGTTTTAAATTTAATTTGTTTTAATTTTGTTACACCATCGACCAGGTCAGCAATTTCTTTACTAAATAAATACTCTAAATCTTCATAAGTTATTTCAGTATCTTCCACGACGTCGTGAAATAACCCGGCTATGATAGTTGCATCATCCATGTTTAATGAAGCCAAAATTTTGGCTACTGCCATTGGATGAATTGCATAAGGCTCACCAGAGTTTCTAAACTGACCTTCATGAGCTCTAACCATGTAGCCATATGCCCTAGTTATCTCATCTACATCAGTATTTGGATTATAAGATTTTATTGATTTTATCAAACTTTGTAAATCCGATTGTTCATAATGCATAAAGCTACCTCCTAATAATTATTTTGTTATAATTATACCATAACATGAGCATTATTGTTAACATTTATCTTAAATCAATTAAATTTAATTGAATATTTTTGACATTATTAAAATCATTAATTTCTGGATAGTATAAAATATCTATATAAGCTTTACAAGAAATACTATTTTCAAGTTCCTTTAATACATTTTCACCAAATTTTCCTAATAAATAGTTATATTTTTCTATAGCATCCGTAAACAAAATTGCATCTATTGCTTTGTTGTTTTTTAGTAATTTCATTTTTAATACATTTTGATTCTTCCCTATCATTTTGGCAAATATAATTTCAACATCCTTATCTCCTAAAATCGGTCTAGGATTATCTTTTCCAAATGGACGCAAATTACCAATTTCTTCTATCAATTCAAAATCGATTTTATCAATATAAAAGCTAGAGTCTATCAAGATTTTCTTAACAAAATCATCTTCTGTAAGTTTGCTATTTTTATTAATTTTAGTTCTAAACTCATCTAATTTATTTTTTTCAATTGATAATCCACATGCCATAGGATGACCTCCAAAAGATACGAACATATCTCTAAACTCATCAAACTCTTCAAAAATATCATATTCTGATATACTTCTTCCAGATCCTTTTAGTAAATTTTTATTTTCAGATTCCGTTAAGATTAAAGTTGGTTTATTATATTTTTCTTTTATTCTTCCAGCTATTATTCCACAAACACTTTCATGAATTCCTTCCACATTGCAAATTAAAATATCGTCGTTTTTTAGTGCGGTATTTTCGATAATTTCGACAGCTTTATTAAATCCATCTTCTGTTAGTTTTTTTCTTTTTTCATTAAGATCGACTAAAATTTTTGCATATGCTTCAACATTATCCATATTTTCATCTCTAAATAGTTCCACTCCTAATTTTGCAGTATCCAATCTTCCTGCTGCATTGATACAAGGACCAATTATAAATCCTAAACTGTATACATTTATTGAATTTTTAATTCCAGTCATGTTGATCAAGCATTTTAAACCGTAATTATCTGTATTATTGATTTCTTCTAAACCTTTTGTAACAAAATACCTATTCTCATCTTTTAAATCGACTATGTCACATACTGTTCCCATTGCTACATATTGAAGCAAATTTTCACATTCTAGCATTCCATATCCTTTTTTTATATTAATAGCTTGTATTAATTTATAAGCAACCCCTGCACCACATAAACTTTTAAAAGGATATTTGCAAGATTGTTGTTGTGGGTTAACGACCGCATCAGCATTTGGAATTATTTCTTTTCCATCATGTTTTATTGTTTGATGATGATCAGTTACAATTATTTTAATTCCATTTTTCCTTGCATAATCACACTGTTCAATTGCACTAATACCATTGTCACAAGTTATTATTAAATCTATATTATCTTCGATACATTTGTCTATTATACTAAAGGAAATGCCATATCCATCTGTCATTCTATTAGGAATATCATAGGAAATTTTATCTGTAAAATATCCAAGTCCATCTAGTAGAGTCATAGTAGAAGAATTTCCATCTTGATCATAATCTCCTACTATTCTTATTTTTTCATTATGATCTATAGTGCTAATAATTATATCTACTGCCTTATCCATATCCTTCATTAAAAAAGGATTATGATATGAATTTTCTGCATTAGGATTTAAAAATTTTTCAAAATCAGTGATATTTCTATTTAGCAAAATTTTTGCTATTAATGGATGAATATTATATTTTTTTGATACTTCGTTATAATTATTTCCTCTATTATTAATTAACCATTTATTCATTCATTATCTCCAAATAAAAAAATGGATTTATAGCCCAAATGCTAAGTTTGAACTATAAATCAATTTCTATTTTACTTCATTATCTTCTTTTTTATTTTCTGTTACTTTTGATGCTTTAACATTTGAAGCAATTGCATTTCTAACAAATTCAAGTCTAGTTTTTTGTGATGAAGTTTCTAATATAACACTATCATCAGTTACAGAAACTATAGTTCCTTTAACTCCACCAATTGTAATTACTTCGTCTCCAACTTTTATAGCGTTTCTCATATCCATGAGTTGCTTTTGTTGTTTTTGTTGTGGGCGAATCATTAAAAAATACATTACAGCAAAAAGTGCAATCAAAGGCAACAACGATGCTAACATTTTTGGCATAATAATCCTCCTTAAATATTTACTTATTTAATAATATCACATTTTTGGTGATAATCATAACCATAATTTCTATAGAATTCATCTTTAAATTCTAAGTATCTATCTTCTTCTATTGATTTGCGAATATTTTCCATCATGTTAATTAAAAATCTCAAATTATGAATAGACAATAATCTAGCTCCCAATATTTCATCTACATTCAACAAATGTCTAATATATGCTCTAGTATGATTTTTGCAGGCATAGCAATCGCAATTTTCATCAAGAGGTGAAAAATCGTCTTTGTATTTTGCGTTTTTTACTACCAATTTACCTTTAGAAGTTAGAGCAGTTCCATTACGAGCGATTCTTGTAGGAAGAACGCAATCGCACATGTCTACTCCATGTTCTACAGCTTCAAATAAATAATCCGGTGTACCAACGCCCATTAGATATCTCGGTTTGTTCTCAGGCATAAAATCAGTTGTAAAATCTAATAACTCAATCATCAAATCTCGTGGTTCACCAACTGATAGTCCACCTATAGCATATCCAGGCAAGTCAAAATCAATTGTATTCTTTGCAGAATATTCTCTTAAATCTTTGTACATTCCACCCTGAATTATTCCAAAGAGATTTTGTCTGTCAATGTTTTTATGATAATCTTTGCATCTTTTAAGCCATCTTAAAGTCCTTTTCATGGAATCTTCAGTGTATTCATAACTTGCTGGATAAGGAACGCATTCATCAAAAGCCATCATTATATCAGATCCTAAATCATTCTGTATTTCCATTGATTTTTCTGGAGATATAAAATGTTTTGATCCATCAATATGACTTCTGAATTGTACTCCTTCTTCCGTAATTTTTCTCGTCTTACTCAAACTGAAAACTTGAAATCCACCACTATCAGTTAGAATTGGTCTGTCCCAATTCATAAATTTATGAAGGCCATCTGCTTTTCTTATAATTTCTTGCCCTGGTTTCAAATATAAATGATATGTGTTCGAAAGAATAATTTGTGAACCAATTGATTTTAATTCATCATTGTTCATTGCTTTTACTGTAGCTCTTGTTCCTACAGGCATAAACACAGGTGTTTTAATAACACCATGATTCGTTTCTATTGTTCCTGTTCTTGCTTTGCATTGAGAAGAATTTTTCTCTAGTGTAAATTTAAACATTCCTTCCTCCATTTATAAACATAGCGTCTCCAAAGCTAAAAAATCTAAAATCATTTTGTTTTGCTTTTTCATAAGCATCAAAAATATATTCCTTCTTAGAAAAAGCACTAACTAACATCATTAAAGTAGACTTTGGTAAATGGAAGTTAGTGATTAAGCTATCCACGATATTAAATTCAAATCCCGGATAAATAAAAATATCTGTCCAGCCACTTTCAGCCACTAATTTTGAATTATTATTGTGTGTTACAGTCTCTAAAGTTCTTACGCTAGTAGTACCTACCGCTATAATATTGTGACCCTTGCTTTTTTGTCGATTAATTATATCTACAGTTTCTTGACTAATAGTGTAATATTCTGAATGCATGTGATGATCTTTAACATCGTCAACTTTAACTGGCCTAAATGTTCCTAAACCTACGTGTAATGTTAAGAAAACTACATAAATTCCTTTATCTTTGATTTTTTCTAATAATTCATTGGTGAAATGAAGTCCTGCTGTGGGAGCCGCTGCACTTCCATTGTGTTTGGAATAAACAGTTTGGTATCTTTCCTTATCATTCAATTTTTCTTTTATATATGGAGGAAGGGGCATATTTCCCAGTTCATCTAATCGCTCTTCGAATATTCCTTCATATTCAAATTTTAAAATTCTAGATCCATCTTCTGTTATGTCAACAACTTTAGCACTTACACTGTCAGAAAACTCTATAACTTGATTTAATTTCATTTTCTTTCCAGGTTTTACTAAACATTCCCATTTATCCTCAGTTTGTTGTAGAAGTAAAACCTCAATCTTTTCTTCTTTTTCTGGTCTGTGTCCAAAAAGTCTAGCGGGAATAACTCTTGTGTTATTACATACTAAAACATCGCCAGGATTTAAATAATCTATAATATTATAAAACTTTTTAATTTCTGTATTTCCATTAAATCTATCCATAACCATTAGTTTAGATTCATCTCTTTTATCTAATGGAGTTTGTGCTATAAATTTTTCATCTAACTCGTAATCAAAATCATCTGTATTCATCTTATAAAATCACCTCTTTCGAACTATATTAAAATGCTTATATGCTTTATCTGTGACAATTCTTCCTCTGGAAGTTCTGTTGATAAAACCAATTTGTAGCAAATATGGTTCATAAACATCTTCAATAGTAATTCTTTCTTCACCTGTAGCCGCTGCAATTGTATCGACACCAACAGGCCCACCATCAAAGTTATTAATCATTGTCATTATGATTTTTCTATCAACATAATCTAGTCCACATTTATCAACTTCCAACAAATTTAAACCACGATTACTTATTTCTTGTGTTATAGTACCATCTGCCCTTACTTCAGCATAATCTCTTACTCTTTTTAATAGCCTGTTTGCAATTCTTGGAGTACCTCTACTTCTTCTAGCTATTTCCATAGCTCCTTCTTCATCAATTCCTATTCCCAAAACTCCTGCAGATCTTGTAACTATTTTTTTCAAACTTTCTATATCGTATAATTCTAAGTTTAATAGAACACCAAATCTATCACGCAGTGGTCCTGTCAATTGACCAGACCTTGTCGTAGCGCCAATAAGTGTAAATTTCTCCAAATCTATTCTTAAACTTCTTGCAGAAGGTCCTTTTCCAACTATTATATCCAAAGCATAATCTTCCATTGCAGGATACAATATTTCTTCGACCGATCGATTAATCCTATGTATTTCATCTATAAACAAAACATCATCTTTTTGCAAATTTGTGAGGATACTAGCCAAATCAGAAGGCTTTTCTATGGCAGGTCCACTGGTTACTCTCAAATTAACACCCATTTCATTAGCTATAATGTGTGCTAATGTGGTTTTCCCAAGTCCAGGTGGTCCATATAATAGCGCGTGATCTAATGGTTCGTTTCTATTCTTTGCAGCTTCAATAAATATTGATAGTTTCTTTTTTACTTTATCTTGACCAATGTAATCGCTCATCCATTTTGGTCTTAAATTAAAGTCAATGTCTTCATCAATTTTCGTAAAAGATGCTCCGACAATTCTATCATTTTTATCTTCCATCTTCTCACCTACCTACTACTATCTAAACTTTTCATTGCTTTTTTCATTATATCTTCAATGGATAAACCAGAAATATCAGTATTTTCAATAAACGCATCGACATCGTTTTTAAAATAACCAAGCTGTAACAATGCCTCTCTTGCAAATTCTGAATCATTAGATCTTTTCACTTCTTTATTAACAGGCTTTTCTGATGGAACAAAGTCTTTTTCTATTTTTTCTTTTAGTTCTAAAATAATTCTTGATGCAGTTTTTTTACCCACGCCTGGTGCTTGTGTCAAAAGTTTAATATCATCTGTTATAATAGCAGTTTTACATTCATCAACAGTCATCGTTGATAATATATTCATTGCATATTTTGGACCTATAGATGTAACATCTGTTAATAAATTAAATAATTCTCTTTCTTTTTGAGATGAAAAACCATATAATATGCTCGCATCTTCTCTTTCAACGAATTCAGTATAAACTTTATATTCATCAAAAGCACTAACATTATCCCTAAAAAAATCAGTTATGAAAATTTTATAACCAATATTGTTATTTTCTAATACTATGTAGTTTTCATGAACTTCTGTTATAACTCCAATAATATACGAATACATATTATCTCCTATTTCATTTCATTTAAATATTTAAATTTACTACCAAAAATATGACATAAAGCCACTGCAACTGCATCTGCTGCATCATCTGGTTTAGGTATTTCATTAAATTTTAAAATTGTTTTGACAGTTTCCTGAACTTGTCTTTTATCCGCTCTGCCATATCCAACAACCGCTTGTTTTATTTGAAGTGGCGTATACTCATAAAGGCTTAAATCTTTATTTATACAGCTTAGAATTTCTACTCCTCTTGCTTGTGAAACAGTTATAGCTGTCTTTACGTTTTTATTAAAAAATAATTCTTCAAAAGCACAATCATCAGGTTGAAATTCATCAATAATTTTATTCATTTCTTGATAAATGAATGATAGCCTATCAGGTAATGCTGATTTTGAACTGGTTGTAATACAGCCATATTCAAGACATTTTATTTTGTTATTATCATAATCCAATATAGAATAGCCAACTATTGCTATACCAGGATCAATGCCTAAAACTCTCATTTATTATCAAATCCTATACTATAATATATTTTAACATGTTTTAATATTATATCATAAACATTTTAACTTGTTAATTTACCTATATGTTATAATATAATCAGTTAAGAAGGAGATAAAATGAAGACTATTTTAATAACTGGTGCTAGCGGTGGTATTGGTGAAGGAATTTGTAAAATGTTAGAAAATCACCCTGAATACAGAATCGTTGTGCACTACTTTAATAATGAAGATAAAGCGAAACAAATCGTTAAAAATATAAGAAATAAAGGAATAGATGCAATATCTTATAAATGTGATTTAAGAAATTATGACGAATGCGAGGAAATGTTTAAATTTATAAGAAATAAATTTAGATGTGTTGATATATTGATTAATAATGCTGGTATATCAATTGTAGAACAATTTCAAGATATCGAAATAGATGATTGGTATAATATGTTTGATGTTAATGTCCATGGAAATTATCACATTTCAAAATTAGCACTAGAAGATATGCTAGACAATAAAGACGGTAATATCATTAATATAACATCTATTTGGGGTATGATTGGTGGATCAATGGAATCTTGTTATTCTGCAACCAAATCAGCCATAATCGGTTTAACGAAGTCATTAGCTAAAGAATTTGGATATAGTAATATTAAAATAAACGCAATAGCTCCTGGCGCAATTAATACACCGATGTTAAATAATATATCAAAGGATGATTTGGAATACGTAGTAGAAGATACTCCTATGGGTAGGCTTGGAACACCAGAAGATATAGCAAATTTAGTGGAATTTTTAATATCCGATAAAAATTCATTTATGACTGGACAAATATTAAGTCCAAATGGAGGTTTTGTAATTGTTTAAAGAAAACTTAACAGATATTAAAATTTTAATAGTAGAAGATGAAAAAAATATCTCTAATGCTGAAAAAAAATACTTAGAAGTTGAAGGTTTTAGAGTTGAACAAGCTTTTGATGGACAAGAAGCCATCGATATGATTAATTCAACGGATTATTCGATGATTATTTTGGATTTGATGCTTCCTAAAATAAGTGGGGAAAAAGTTATGGAAGTTATTAGGTCCAGAACAGAAACTCCTGTCATAATGGTTACTGCGAAAATAGATGAAGATGAAATATTAGAAGGATTAAAGCTTGGAGCTGACGATTATATAACTAAACCTTTTAGTTTAAAAATTTTAGTACAAAAAGTAAAAACAATCTTGAGGAGAGTTGAAAAACTTGGTCTACCTAAATCAGATAAGATTTATTTTGATAATGGACGAGTTAGTATTTCTTTTGATGATAATACTTTTATTAAAGATGGAGAAAATATTAGTCTTACAAGTAATGAATTTCAAATAATCAAAACTTTATTTTCGAATCCTAACAAAATTTTTACTAGAGATGAAATAATAGAATTATCTTTTGGATATGATTATGAAGCTTTTGACCGAGCTATTGATACTCATATAAAAAACATTAGGCATAAAATTGAAGATAATCCTAAAAAACCTCGATATATAAAAACTATATATGGTGTAGGTTACAAATTGGGTGTTTACGATGAAGCTTAAATCTGAAATTTTGTATGAATTTTTAAGAGCTATTCTATTTCCTATTTTATTATTATCATTTATTGCTGTTTTTGTTTTTCAATTTTCATTTAAAAATTTTGTTGATAATGAAGAGTTAAATAGACGAAATAAGATAGAACAATTAACAAAAAATTTATTTATAGATCACCAACAAGGGTTAAGTAAAAAAAGAATAGATCAATATATGTGGTATCTAAGCGAACTAGACTTAGATGTAATTTTCTATGATAATAACGAAAAAGAACTTTACAGTTTTTCTGAAGGCTTTGAATTAGCTAAGAAAACATCTCTTTATAATACTATTGTAAAAGATGTTTATGATAAGAACAATAAAAAAATAGGTCAAATAAAATATATCTATAGAGTTAATAATAATTTCAAAAAAAGAAGTGAAGTTTTTATAACTAATCTTTTTAGATTTATAATTTTATCTTTGTTTTTATCTTACTTTACAGGATTAATAATTTCTATATATCTTTCACGTAAAATAACCAACCCAATAGAAGAACTCACACAAGCAACTGTTAATATCAGAAAACAGATTTACGCTGTGCCTGATATAAAAAGTAGAATTGTTGAAGTAAATCAACTATCTCAAAACATAAACTATATGGCAAATTCATTAAAATCACAAGAGTTTAATAGAAAACAGTATGCACAAAACATCAGTCATGAATTAAGAACACCTCTTACGAATTTAAGAGTTAACTTAGAGTTAATGCAAGATGGTATTATGGAATCAAATAAAGAAAACGTAAATATGCTTCTTGTGGAGGTTGACAGACTTACAAGTTTAATTAATCAATTAAATAATACATTTAAAAAATCTACACCTGAGACAATTTATAATCCTTCTAAATTCAATTTATCAGATTTTCTAAATGAAATATACAAATCAATGAAGACTCAATATGATAATTCAGGAGTTTTGTTCGATTTAGAAATCTCAGAGAATTTGGACATTATTACTGACAGAGAAAAATTAGCAAATATTATTATTAACTTGTTATCTAACGCATTAAAAGCATGTAAAAAAGGAGACTCAGTTTTATTAAGAGCAAGACACATTAACAAAAAAATTGTGATATCTGTAAAAGATACTGGTATTGGAATTAGCGAAGAAAATAAGCCTAAAATTTTCGAAAGATTTTTCAGAGTTGATGACTGCAGAAATACCAAAACAAATGGTTATGGACTCGGTTTATCTATTGTAAAAAATTATACTGACATAATCGGAGCAAACATTTCAGTAAACTCAAAATTAAACTTAGGAACTGTAATGTTGGTTTCCTTTGATGATAGTATAATTACGAAATAAAAAAAAGATTGGTAACAGCAATGCTACCAATCTTTTTTATGACCAAATCTATAAGCCGTGTTCTGTATTTGATAATCATCTATCTAGACTAATTGTTACCAATTAGTTCAAGCAATCTACCTGCCGGAGACGACGAGCAGCCGTCTTTATTCCTATTTGATTTTGCACTGAATGGGGTTTACATAGCCATAAAGTCACCTTTATGCTGGTAGGCTCTTACCCTACCTTTCCACCCTTACCATTAAATGGCGGTATATCTCTGTTGCACTAGCCTTAGGGTCGCCCCCACTGGACGTTATCCAGCATCCTCGCTCTATAGTGCACGGACTTTCCTCATGAATTCATGCGATTATCTGATTTAGTCACCATAATATTATAACACAACTAGAAAATTTTTCTAGTTGGTTTATCTAAAAAATTTAAATCAACTTTTATGTCCGGAAAAGATGTTTGAATACATTTCTTCAATGGTTCAAGCATAAATTTTTCTGATTCATAATGTCCGATATCAATTAATATTAAATTATTATCTGAAGCATCTATCTGTTGGTCGTGTTTAAATTCTGAAGATATAAATACATCACAATTTTTTTCAACACAATCCTTTATGAAGTGACCTCCACTTCCACCAAGGACCGCAATTCTATTTACATTACACTCAGTATTTCCATATACTATGACATTATCGAGCTTTAGATTTTGTTTTACTAATTGAATAAAATCTTCAGCAAAAATCTCATCTATGTCACTATATTTTCCATAACCAGTATTATTATCACACTCTTTTAAGTTTTTTGTATTTTTAAGTCCTATTTTACTTGCCAAAGCATAACTTACTCCAAATTCCATTCTGTCCAAATTAGTATGTGATGAATAAATACAAATATCGTTTTTGATAGCTTTAATTAATCGAGTATTTACACTGTTTTCTGTTTCAATAATACTTTTCAATGGGTGAAAAATAACAGGATGATGTGTAATAATGAGATCATAATTTTCTCTAATCGCTTTATTCAAGCAATTATCATCTAAATCAAGTGATATCAAAATTTTATTAATCTCTAGTTCAAGATTTCCAAATTGCAGACCGCAATTATCAAAATCTTCCTGAAGTTCCAAAGGAACTAATTTTTCAAACCATTTTATAAAATCTTTAAGTTTCAATTTTATCCAACACTTTCTCAAGATCATTTACTTCAACATTGATATTTTCAACTGCACTTTTAACACTATCTGATTTTTTTCCCGACAAACTAGATAATATCGTGTTCTTACTTTCTATCTGTTGATTTATATATTTTTTCAAATAAACTGATTTATTGTCGATTAAATATTTGCCAAATTCATACTCATATTCATTTACAAACAATTGCTTTCCGACTTTTGCTTTTATAATTTGGTAGTATTTATCATTTTCAAATAAATCAACTTCTTCAATGATTTCAAAAGAATTTTCATGCAGAAATCTTCTTAACAAAGCCAAGGAATTGTTCGCTCCTAAAATTAAACAATTAGCACTCTTAGCAATATCGAGGTTTTTATTTAGAATATCAACTATTAGATTTCCTCCCATTCCAGAAATTATAATAGTATCAACCTGATATTCATTTAAATTATCTAAACCATCTGACACATTCAATACAATCTTTTCGGGTTCGTCTAAATAATCTAACTTTTCTCGCAATTTATCCAAAGATTTTTCACTAATATCTGAAGCTATCACTTTTTTAGCTTTTGCAGATTTTACTAATTCATATGGAACAATCCCATGATCCGTCCCTATATCAGCAACTATAGAATTTTCTTCAACCAACTTAATTATTTCTTCAAGCCTTAGTTTTTTCATTTTATTCCAAAAAATCCTTTAATTTTTGACTTCTAGATGGATGTTTCAATTTTCTTAAAGCCTTTGCTTCTATTTGTCTTATTCTTTCTCTTGTTACATCAAAGTCTTTTCCAACTTCTTCAAGTGTTCTAGGAGTACCATCTACGAGTCCAAATCTTAACGCTAATACTTTTCTTTCTCTTTCATTTAAAGTATTTAAAATACCTTCTAATTCTTCTCTAAGCATAGTAAAGTTTGCTGCTTCATCTGGAGCGATTGCAGTATCATCTTCAATAAAATCTCCCAAATGACTATCTTCTTCTTCACCAATAGGAGTTTCTAAACTTACAGGTTCCTGAGCTATTTTTCTTACTTCTCTAACTTTTTCAACTTCTATTCCCATTTCTTTTGCTATTTCTTCATTAGTAGGATCTCTTCCCAAGTCTTGTAATAATTGTCTTTCAATTCTCACAAGTCTGTTAATAGTTTCTACCATGTGTACAGGAATTCTTATTGTTCTTGCTTGGTCAGCAATAGCTCTTGTTATAGCTTGTCTTATCCACCAAGTAGCATATGTCGAAAACTTAAATCCTCTAGTGTAATCAAACTTATCTACAGCTTTCATAAGGCCAAGATTTCCTTCTTGAATCAAGTCCAAGAAACTCATTCCACGACCAACGTATCTCTTGGCAATACTTACAACCAATCTCAAGTTTGCCTCAGCTAATTTTTTCTTAGCTCTTTTAGATCCATTTTCCATTTCTTGTGCCAATTGAACTTCTTCATCAGCAGATAACAATGGAATCTTACCAATTTCTTTTAGGTACATTTTTACTGGATCATCTACATTAATTCCTTTAATATCAGATACATCTTCAATGACTTTCTTATCATTTTTTTCATCTTCATCATCGTCATCTTCTAATGATTCATCTACGTCTAAATCATCAGTATCGTCATCTTTTGAAGATTTTTTTTCAATATCATCATTGCTCTCAAAAATTTCTATATTATTTTCAATTAACAAATTTCTGATATCTTCTATGTCTTCTTCATCTAAAGATGTCAAATCATCAATTTTCTTGAAATCTTTGATAGTAACAATTCCATCATTTTCATTTCCTATTTCTATTAACTGATTTAATGCATCTTTTTTTATTTGTTCAACATCTAAGTTTTCTTCTGACATAAAAAACTCCCTTCTGATTATTTGCACTCTTTAAGTTGTCTATTGATTTCTAAAATTTTATTTAAGATTTCTTTGTATTTTTGGTTAATTTTATCATTAAAATCAACTGATTGCATAAGGTCAAGCTGCTGTTTTATCTTATCTTTTTCTTGTGTTATAAGATATTTTTTTATTTCTAATATAACCCTATCAATACTATTAATATTTATTGAGTTTCGAGATGTATTAAAGAGATAGTCAATTGTTCTATCCATTTGTATATCATTTTTAAAATAATCTCTGACACTATTTTCGTCAATTTCTTTTTCATTATTTTTCAAATAATAATTATCTGCAAATTCCATAAAATTATTATAATAGATAATATCTGTTTTAAATTTTGAAACATCTTCTTTTATAGTTTCATATATGTCTCTATAAAAACAAGCTATAGTCATTATCTCAATTGCAGTAATTTTTTCTTGAAGATTAATGTCCAAAACATCAGAGTATTCTGTGACCTCTCTATTAACTGATATATTAGGTTTCGCTACACTTAACTTATCACTAACATCTGTTCTTAAACTATTATCGTCAATTTGTAAATCCTCTGCAAATTTTTTAATATATTCATCTCTAATAACTGCTCGATCTAATTTGGATAACAAAGTTGTTAAGTCGTCTATTAGTTGTATCTTTTCTTTAACATCATTTATATCATATTTTTTAAGTATTTTTTTATATTCATATATAATGCTATCCATAGCATTATCGATTAATTTATTAAAACTTTCGTTACCATATTTTTTAATATAATCATCTGGATCTAAGTTATCAGGGATAACTATTATATTAGGACTAATATCTATTTCTTTAAATACTTGTATAGCACGTGATGTCGCATTCTGTCCTGCAGAATCTCCGTCATAACAGATATAAATATTCTTGCAATATCTTTTAATTAATTTGGCTTGATCATGTGTTAGAGATGTACCTAATGAAGCTATGGCAAAATCAAATCCATAATTTGTCAGTGAAATTACATCCATATAACCTTCAACAAGGATAATTTTTCCAACTTTTGTAGAATTTTTTAAATTTGACACTCCATAAACATTTTTGCTCTTATCGTAAGCCAAGCTTTGAGGAGAATTCATGTATTTTGCCTTAGCATCAGCAAGAGTTCTTCCACCAAAACCTATAATATTTCCTCTAATATCTATAATTGGAAACATAAGTCTATTTCTAAACTTATCGAATATATTTCCGCGTTCATCTTGATTTGCGAGTCCAACTTCTATTATATCATCTTTTTGATAACCTTTTTGAAGCAAATGTCTGTAAAGACTATTTTTCCCATCAGCATAGCCTATTATAAATTTATTGATCATAGAATTTGTCAAATCCCTTTTCTTAATGTATTCTTTTGGTACATCATTGATTAACAAATTTTTATAAAAAAACAACTTTGCTTCATTATTGATAGCAAATAATTTCTTGCGATGTTCATATTTTTCTTTATTTACTTCATTAGTTTCGACTAAAATTCCTAATTTATCTGCTAAAAACTTTATTGCTTCAGGATAAGAAAGTCCTTCTTTTTGCATTATAAAAGAAATTACATCTCCACCTACCCCACAACCAAAACAATGGAAAATTCCTTTTGAAGGAGAAACACTAAAAGAAGGAGTCTTTTCATTATGAAAAGGACACAAGCCAATATAATTTGAACCAGATCTTTTAAGCTCAACGTAATCTCCAATTACAGAAACTATATCAGCTACACTTTTTATTTCATCTATTTTATCTTGTGGTATAAATCCCATCTTATCATCCAATCTTATATACTCCAAGAATCTGGTATAAAAATTTCTTTAAATGTTCGTCTTGCAAACGAATCAGTCATACCAGCAATATAATCAGTAACTATATCATCTTTTGTTTTATCTTGTAGTTCAATATTATTATAAATTTCCGTATGTGATTTTGGTAATCTTTTTAAATCTTCGAGGTAATAACCATATAGATTTCTTAGAACATATTCTACTTTTTTATCATCTTTTCTGACAATGTCGTTAAAATAAACCTGTTCAAACATGAAAGCTCTTAAATCTTCCATTAGTTTATAAGTTTTATCAGACATTTTTATACAATTTTTCCCAAAGCTATTATCCACTAAATCATTCACTAAAAAATTAATTCTTTTAGATCCGCTAGTACCTAATTCATTTATTATTTCTGATGGTAAATCACTATTTTTTATAATATTTGATCTAATTGAATCATCAATATCATGATTGATATAAGCTATTCTATCCGAAAACTTTATAATTTGTCCTTCAAGGGTTTTGGCCATATTAGTTCCAGAATGATTAACTATACCATCAAGTGTTTGTTTTGTTAAATTAAGGCCAACTCTTGTAGAATTGTGTTCAAGATATTGCACAACATTAAGTGATTGTTGGTAATGTTTAAATCCTTTTGGGTTCAATTTATCTAATATTTTTTCACCAACATGACCAAATGGTGTATGTCCTAAATCGTGTCCTAATCCTATTGCCTCTACCAAATCCTCATTTAAATTTAAACACCTCGCAATTGTTCGAGCTATCTGTGTCACTTCTAAAGTATGTGTTAATCTTGTTCTATAGTGATCCTTTTCAGGATTTAAGTATACTTGTGTCTTATGTTTAAGTCTTCTAAATGATTTTGAGTGAATAATTCTATCCCTGTCTATTTGAAACGGATTTCTTAAATTATTTTTCTCTTCAAATTTAATTCGTTGTGCATCTTCACTTTTTGTGGCAAATTCACTATAATTTTGTTCATATAATTTAAAATCTATATTCATAATTATCACACCTTCAACCTATATGTGTTATATACCCCAAAAAGCCTTGACTAATTCATAAAAGCATAAAAAAAAGCCAAACAATTGTTTGGCTTTATCGACCTAAAGTAAACTTTAGTTCTCTTCTTCCATTTCTTTTAATTTTAAATCTAATAATGCTCCTAAATCACTGTTAATCAAAGTTTCTTCGCTTGATTCTGATTTAGTTTCAACTTTTTTAGGTTTATCTTTCTTTGGTCTTGGTTTTCTTTCAGGTTTTTCAGGTTTTGGTAATAAAGCTTTCATACTTAAAGCAATTCTCTTCTTTTCAGGATTGATTTCTAAGATTTTAACTTTAACTGTATCACCAATATTTAATTCATCTGATGGTTTATCAACATGTTCATTTGAAATTTCAGAAACGTGAACTAATCCTTCAATTCCTTCAGCTAATTTAACAAATGCACCAAAGTCAACTAAGTTTACAACTTCTCCTTCGATTACATCGCCTTCGTGGTTGTTTTCTACAAAAGCATCGAATGGTTTTTGTTGTAATTGTTTCAAGCCAAGTGAAATTCTATTCTTTTCTCTATTAGCTTTAAGAACTAATGTTTCAATTTCATCTCCAACTTTTAAAACATCTTCTGGTGATTCAATTCTATTCCAAGAAATATCTGAAATATGAAGTAAACCATCTACTCCGCCTAAATCGATAAATGCACCAAAGTCTGTTAATCTTTGTACTTTACCAGTAATTTTTTCACCAACAGTGATGTTTTCCCAAGCTTTATCTTCGATTTCTTTTTGTTCTGCTTCTACAACAGCTCTGTGAGATAAAACTAAACGTCTCTTCTTTTCATCTATATTCAAAACTTTACATACCAAAGTTTCTCCTACATATTTAGATAAATCTTTTACAAAGTGAGTAGTTACTTGTGAACCTGGTATAAAAGCTCTTACATTATCAATTGTCGCTATTAAGCCGCCTTTTACTACTTGTGTTACTTTTGCTTCTACAGTTGAATCATTATCAAAACTAGAAACTAAATTCTTCCAATTTTTAATTCCTTCAACTCTTTTTGTAGATAGTACAACATTTCCTTCTCCGTCATCTAGTTTAATAACATAAACTTCGATTTCATCGCCTTGTTTGTACAAATCTTTAGGTAATTTACCTTCTTCTGTTGATAATTCGTCTAGTTTAATAATACCATCAGCTTTGTAGCCAATATTAACCATGACTTCATCATCTGTTACATAAATAACTTCACCCTTTACGATTTCTTTTGGGTAAATCTTATTCATGCTTTCTTCTACTTGTTCCATAAAATCCTTGCTGTAATTATCCATTAAATTTACAACCTCCTCAATAATCCAAGCCGGTGTGGACGCACCAGCTGTAATACCTAATAATTTAGATTCAATAATACTATCATCGATACAAATATCCTTGTAAGTTTCAATTCTTAAAACTTTTTTGCAATTTTGTTTTGCAATTTCATACAATTTATTTGTGTTAGAACTATTCAAGCCGCCAATCACAATCATACAATCGACATTCTTAGAAAGCTCTAAACAAGCCATTTGTCGGCTCTTTGTAGCCCCACAAATAGTATTATCTATCACAACGTTAGTATTACCTTCTACTATTATATCAGAAATTTCCAAAAATTTCCTCTTTAAATTAGTAGTTTGTGAAATTACATAAAGTTTTTCACCTTTTATTTTTTTCGCCTCATCAATTGAATTAACTACTTCAATATTATTTTCAACCTGTCCTTTCATAGCTATAATTTCTGGATGATTTGGGTCTCCAATAATTATAATTTTGTAGCCTTCATCGTGTTTTTTATTTATTTTTTCATAAATTTTTAATAGAGAAGGACAAGTCAAATCTACTAATTTGTATCCATTATTTATTATTTCTTGCTTTAATTTTAAAGTAGCCCCATGTGACCTAATAAAAATCGTAGAGCCTTTTTCTGCTTGAGTGTAATCATCTATCTGTTTAATACCCAAATTTTCTAATCTTTTGCATTCTTGTTCGTTATGAATAAGCTGACCTAAAGTATACTTTATTTCTGACGGGTCATTTTCAATTATATTTATAGCTCTTTTTACTCCATAACAAAATCCAGCATTTTGTTGCACTATTATATTCATCAATTCACCTTGTATATATTTTTGTAAATTGCTTTTGTAATTTCTTTGTTTTTAATATCTTTCGATACATCATCAAAACTCGATATAGCTATTTTTTCTCTTATAAATACTTCAACTGTTGATCTGAACTTATAATCAGATTTGATAAATACAGGTATAACATCAGCATCAGCTCTTGATGCAATCATAGCAACCCCTGTTTTCATGTTTTCCTCACTAACAGTTTTGACTCTTGTTCCTTCTGGAAATATACCTAATACCTCGTTGTTCTTTACAAGTTTAATAGCATCTTTAATGGTTTTTACATTCACGTTTTCTCTGTCAACCGGAAAAGCACCAAACTTGTACAGTAAAAATCCTAAAATTTTATTTTCAAATAATTCTTTTTTTGCCATAAATCTTATAGGCCTATCAAAAATTATCGCCAATAAAATTGGATCCCATAAGTTGATGTGATTTGCACAAATAACTAAAGGAGTTTCCGGTAATCTAGTGTTCCCATGGATATCTAATTTGTATTTTATTGTAAATACTATTTTCATTAAAAATCTTGCAAATCTATAAAACATTTCTACCTCTAATTATTTCTAATATTTTTTCGACCACTTGATCGATATTCATATTATCAGAATTTATCAATACAGCGTCTTCAGCTTTTCTCAAAGGAGCATATTTTCTATTTTTATCCTGCTCATCTCGCAATTTTATATCTTCAAGAATAGTTTCATAAGATGAATCGTCTTTTTGTTCATCAAATCTTCTTTTAGCTCTTATCTCAGCAGATGCATCCAAATAAAACTTATAATCGGCATTTTTTAATATATTAGTACCAGCATCTCTTCCATCAATAATTATAGCTTTATCACTTGCAATATGTCTTTGAATGTCAACTAACTTTTCTCTAACAGAATAATATGCGGAAACTTTTGATGCTGCCATTGATACTTCATTAGTTCTTATTTTGTCTCTCAAAAATTCATTATTAACTTTAATTTCAGATGATTCAAATGTTATTTCTAAATTATTCAAAATTTTTACAACTTTTTCTTCGTCTTCCAAATTAACATTTTGTTTTAAGCAATAATAAGCAAGTGATCGATACATTGAGCCTGTATCTAAATACTCAATGTTTAAAATTTTAGATATCAATTTGCAAACTGTTGATTTCCCAGAACCACTAGGGCCATCTACTGTCACAGAATATACATCATTATTAATTAATTCAATATATACATTATCATCATCTTTTTTTCGAAGCATTCTTGATGAAGTTAAAATATTTTTATTTGTATTAATCAATTTATCATTCAAAACTTTCTTCATAATTTTAGGTGTAGATATCAATAAAATATCGAAATTCTTGTCTTTGATATATTCATTAATTTCATCATACAGTTTATGTTCGTTTTCGTACTTGATTTTTTTCATATATTTATCCCCGCTAAATAACCCGTTGAAAAAGCAAATTGTAAGTTAAATCCTCCTGTAAACCCATCAACATCGATGACCTCTCCACAGAAATACAAATCTTTTACAATCTTTGATTCCATTGTGCTTGGGTCAATCTCGTTTACATCAACTCCCCCAACACTAATAATTGCATAATCAAGCTTTTCATTTGAAACGTAAGTTAAATCGAAACTTTTTATGATTTTTCTTAAATTGTCACGTTCAAATTTTGTTATTTCATTTACTTTTTTATTTGGATTTATATTTGCAGATTTTAAAATAGGCAATATCAATTTTTTGATAGTTATTTTACTTATTGCATTTTCAATGGTTTTGTTTTGATTATCGCTGAAATCTCTTAAAATCCTATCATCAAGTTTTTGATCTGTCAATCCTGGTTTCAAGTCTATAGATATTTTAATATCTCCATTTTTCTTGGATAAAATACTTGATAAAGTAAGCACTAAAGGTCCGGAAATTCCTTTTCTTGTAAAAATCATTTCACCTATTTCGTTGAATATCATTTTATTATTGATATAACATTTTAGGCCTATATTTTTAAGACTAACTCCCTCTAATTCTTCCACATTTTCTTTTAAAATAATTGCGCTTAGGCCTGGCTTCATTTCATTAATAGTATGACCTAACCTGGTTATTTGATTGTAAAGTGATCCATCCGATCCAGTGTTTGGATATGATTTACCGCCACACGCTATAATAACTTTATCAAACGAATATTTGTTAATGCTTGTAGTCAGATAAAATTTATCAGATTTATAAATTTTATTTACTTGTTCATTCAAGTGTAAATTTACATTTTTATTTTTTAAAATCTTTTCAAATACTTTAATAACATCTGATGATTTATCGCTTTTTGGAAAAACTCTATTTCCACGTTCAATTTTAGTTTTTAGTCCATTGGAATTAAAAAAATTTATGACTTGTTCGTTTGTAAAGTCATAAAATGGGCTGTAACAAAAATATTTATTTGTATTTATATTTTCAATCAAATCTTGAACTTCACATGAATTGGTAATATTACATCTTCCTTTTCCAGTAATGAACAGTTTTTTACCTATTTTCTCATTATGGTCAAAAATATGTATTTCATATTCTTCTTTAATAAAACTTGCAGCCATCAACCCTGCTGCACCAGCTCCTATTATTGCTACATTCATTATTTTATCCTTTCAATCAAACATACAAAAGGTGGATTATTAATCTGATTTAAAAAATCGTATCGTATAACATTGAATTCTTTTTGGTTTAATGTTCGCAAAAAATTAATTATGTTTATACTTTCTTCAAATCCAGGCCTATGCCCTGGATAAAAAGTAATAACAATTTGACCTTCAATGTTCATTAATTTCAAAAGTTTTTCTAAAGTTTTAATAACAGTATCATAATTAGTTGTAATGTTTTTATCTCCACCTGGAAGATATCCTAGGTTAAATACAGCAAAATCAATTTTTTCATTAGTATACTTTTCAAAATTTAAGTGCGAATCATTTATAACTTTTAGGTTATTGGTTTTCTTTGCATTATCAATACAAATTTTTTGAATATCGAACCCGTAAACTTGTATACTTTTATTTATAGATAGCATTTTATATGAATCATTTCCATTTCCAAATGTCATATCTAAACAAATTTTTGAAGTTGGTATTTTATCATTCATCAATGATTCAACTAATGTTTTAGTATTATTATAAATCATTGCAAAAGCCTCTAAAAAGAACGCTAAAGTTTATCTTACCGTTATTATTAAAAAATGAATTTACCAATCTATCATTATCGTAGAATTCCTCAATACCAAAATCTTTCAAATTCATACCTATACTTTTTAGGAAAAACAACTTTTTTGAATCGTCTTCGTCCAGTTGAAATTTAGAAATATTCGCTTTTATACCATCAATTTCTATCAATGAGTATCCTTTAGAAACTGAGTCATCAATATATAAAAAGCAAAAATTCCCAATAATTTCATCAATTTCTAATTCAAAGTTTTTTAAAATTAATTCATCATTGCTATTTGCTAGTCTTACTTCTATCATTATTACCTCGTATTAAATCCAAATCTTTACTTTTTAACAGCTTGTATTCTCCACTTTTTAAGCTATTTTCCATTTTGTAATTTCCAATTTGAACCCTTTTTAAATCCAAAACTGGATGATTAATAAAATCAAACATTCTTCTAATTTGTCTATTTCTACCTTCAAAAATAGTAACCCTATACTTAGTGTCATTTTTTATATTTTCTATAAATTCAATTTTGGATTTTTTTAATTTATAACCATCCAATAATATTCCATCTTTCAATTGTTTGATTTCTGTTTTGTTTGGTTTTCCTTTTACCAAAACCTCATAAATTTTTTTGTGCTCAAATTTCGGATGAGTTAGCTCATAAGTAAACTCCCCATCATTTGTCAAGATTAGTAATCCATGAGAATCTTTATCTAAACGCCCAACCGGATAAACTCTTGTATCAGATTTTATCAAATCTACAACCTTCTTGTCAGCGAATTTATCCTTGACTGTTGAAGCGTAACCAATGGGCTTATTAATCGCAATATAAATTTTATCTTCTTTCAAATTTATTTTTTTGCCTTCAACTTCAACAATATCAGTATCATTTACTTGATATGATAAATCTAGAAGTATTGTTCCATTAACATAGACTTTTGAGTTTTTGATTAATTCATCAGCATTTCTTCTAGAACAATATCCGCTTTGTGCAATGAACTTATTTATTCTCATTTTCTTTTTCCCTAATAAGTTTCTCTATCTCATTTAATTTTGGAAGATCTTCTAATGAATTTATATTGAAATAAAACAAGAACTCATCGGTTGTACCATATAATATAGGCTTTCCTATTTTATCTAATCTTCCAACTTCCTTTATAAGATTTTTTTTAGTTAAAGTATCAATTGATGAACTTGATTTTACTCCTCTTATCTCATCTATTTCAATTCTTGTAATTGGCTGTTTGTAAGCTATAATTGATAAAACTTCCATTGTGGTATTAGTTAATCTCGTATTTTTATTCTTAATAAAAATTTCTTTTAAAAATTCGAAATATTCTTTTTTAGTTTGTATTTGGTAGCTATCGTTTATGCATCTGATTTCAAGAGAAGTATTTCTGTATTCATACTCTTTTATTAAATCATCAAGCATATTTCTAGTTTCTTTTTTGCTAAGGTTTATGGCCTCAGATATAGAAGAAATATCTAATGGTTCACCCCATATGAAAAGTAAAGATTCAATTTTATTTCTAATAATTTTATCTTCCATAATTACCTCATTAATATTTCCATATTATCCTCATTTTTTACAACTTTCAATATGTTTGATTTTAATAATTCTAATAAAGCTAGAAACACTGAAATAACTTCATTTCTATTAGACTTCTTAGACAGAAAAGATGCAAAATTATATTTTTTATTTTTTTCTACCTTCCACAATATATCCTCTATACAATCTTCGATTTTATACTCTTCCGCTTCTATAATCTCTGTTTCTTCGATTACTATTCTATTTTCGTCTCTACTTAAGATATCTAACAAAGTTTCAGATAATAAATTAATATCTGGTACAATAAAATTTTCTTTTTCTGATTGATAAACTGACAAATCCTCTTGAATTTTTCTAAAATGCTTAGATGAGATGTTTTCTAATTCAATCAATTGTTTAGAAATTTCTTTAAATTTTTTGTACTCGATTAATCGTTGTTTAATCAAATCTTCATCGATTTGATCATCCTCATCAAAGTCATTTTTTGGCAACAACTTTTTTGATTTGATATATAACAAAGTAGAAGCTAAGTAAATGAAATCAGTCAAATCTTTAGTAGAATGATTTTTCAAATTCTCAACTTCTTCAATAAATTTATTTGTAATTTTTGCTAAATCAACATTTTCTATATCGATTTTCTCTTTTTCTACCAAGTTCAATAGAAGATCCATCGGACCGTTAAATTCTTCAGTTTCAATTATTAAACTCATAACGCAATTGCTAACCTTAAAAATTTATCTATTATAAATGATGTTATAGGAGTTAAAACTTTTCCTAAAACACCTGAAAATATTAATATCAGTAATATAAAGTAAGTATATTTCTCGTATTTTGCCATGAAATCTAAAAATTTACCCGGGAAAAACGCAGTTACAACTTTTGATCCATCTAATGGCGGAACAGGTATCAAGTTAAAAACTGCAAAATATACATTATATACTATGAATAAGCTCAAAATCTCTGATACTACTGGATTTACATGCGAAAATCTAACATATAAAAACGAGAATATTAGTCCTAAAATTAAATTTACAGTAACCCCTGCTATTGAAACTAAAAACATTCCTAGGTGCCTTTTTCTAAAATTATAAGAGTTAATTGGAACTGGCTTTGCCCAACCAAACTTAAATAAAATCAAACTGATTGCACCTAATGGGTCAATATGATCAATAGGATTAAAACTCAATCTACCCATGTTTTTAGCAGTATTATCTCCCATCCAGTACGCAACATAACCATGAGCTAATTCATGAAGAACAATCGTTGGAAGTAATACAAATATAATTATAATGTAATGGTTTATTGTTTCTAACATTAATTCACATTCCTTAGATAATATAGAATTCCCATAATTGTTTTGCCATCAATTATAACGCCATCTTCTATCATCTGCATTAATTTATCTTGTTCGATGAGCTCTATATTCAAAAATTCATCATCATCGGCTTCAAGTTCGTCTTTAAATAAATCTTGTGCCATGAAGAAACTTACTTTTTCGTCGCTGAAACCTGGAGATGAATATGCATCAAATAAGTAAGTTAAACTATTACAATTATAGCCAATTTCTTCTCTCATTTCCCTAATGGCTGCGTCCTTTGGTGTTTCGTTGTGTTCAATTAATCCAGCAGGCAATTCCATTAATTGTTGATCAATAGCTTTTCTATATTGACTAACGAAAAATAATTTGTTATCTTTTAATGCAATTATGCATACAGCATTTGCATGTTCTATAATTTCTCTTTTTGAATATTTTCTGTTAGGAAGTTCAACAGTATCTAATCGGAGGTTTAAAATTCTCCCCTCATATATCATTTCACTTTTTATAGTTTTTTCTTCATAATCCATAATTATCTCCTATATTTTTTTAATTCATTTGCTTGATTGATCATTAGTTTTGCTTGTTCAGTTGTAGTTTCTGTTATATTTATACCGCCAATCAATCTTGAAATTTCGTTTACCTTTTCTTCAGGAGTTAATACTTTTAAAATTGACTTAGTTTCATTGTCGCAATCAATTTTTTCAATTAAAATGTGGTTATCACTCAATGAAGCAATTTGAGGTAAATGACTTATTGAAATCACTTGTTTATCCTTTGATAAATCAATAAGTTTTTCACCTACTACCAAAGCAGTCCTTCCACTTATTCCTGTATCAATTTCATCAAAAATAAGAGTATTGATATCTTCAAAATCTGATATGACTGATTTAAATCCAAGCATAATTCTTGAAATTTCACCACCAGAAGCAATAGATGCCATCGGTTTTAAATCTTGTCCTAAATTCGTTTTAATAAGAAAATCCAGTGAATCATAACCTTTTTCATTGAAATCAGAAAGTTTTTCGAATTTAACTTTAAAATCAGCATGTTTCATATTCAAATCTTTTAGATTTTGAACAATCAAGTTTTCCAATTTTGAAACAATTTGTTTTCTGATTGAATGAAGCCTATCCGATAGTTCAATTCCTTTTTTATGCTCTGAATCAATTAATTCTTTAAATTTTCTTTTGTTTTCAGTAATTTCATTAAGTTCTTTAAGTCGATTCTCTAAATCTATTTTAAATGAAATAATATCATCAATAGATTTTCCGTATTTTCTCTTTAAATTTGTAATTATTGCTATTTTATTTTCTAAGTCATTTAATTTAAATTCATCTTGATAGATGCTTGATGAATATGAACTAATTCTAGAAAACAAGTCATCCATATCATAATATATCTTATCCAAATCTTGTTTGAAGGAATTGACTTCATTATCGAACTCAGAGATCGAATCTATCTTGCTCAAAACAATATTAAACATAGTGTTGATATCTTGTTCATTGTAATTTTCATCTGAATACATATTTAATATTTCACCAATATTGTTTCTAATTAAATTGACATTTGATAATTTATTGTACTCGTTTTCAAGCTCTTCTTCATCCAAATTCTCAAGATCTATTTGCGATATTTCATCAATTTGATAGTTAATTATATCGAGCTGTCTATCTTTTTCTTCGTTTGAAATATTAAAACTTTTATATGATTTTTTGTAATCTACAATATTTTTTAGAATTTCACTTAACCCGCTCTTAATTTTTACAGTTTCTTCCTTATCAAAAGAATCAATTAAATCTATATAAAAATCCTTGTTCAAAAGTGATTGAGTTCCGTTTTGTCCATGAATATCAACAAATTTACTCATAAGTTCATTTAATGTGTTGAGAGTTATTGATCTATTGTTTAGTTTATTTATGCTTTTGAAATTAGTGTCTACAATCCTAGAGATTATTATTACTCCATCTTCTACATTGTATCCCATATCTTCTAAAAATTTAATTTTAGATTTATCATTAATTGTAAATGTAGCTTCAACTATTGTCTTTTTTGAAGAATCTCTAATAAAACTTTTGTTGAATCTTTGTCCTAGAAGAAGTTCGAAGGCTTCTATAAGAATTGACTTTCCTGAACCAGTTTCTCCAGTTATTATATTAAGTCCTTCCGTAAAATCAACATTTATTTTATCAATTATCGCAAAATTTTCTATATAAAGAGAATTTAACATTTTTTTACCTAATTATTGATTTAATTTCTGATACTAATTTTTCCAATCCTGATTTATCTTCAACAGTTATATAAATAGTGTCATTGCCTGTTAGTATTCCTGCAATATTATCTAATTTAGCATTTGTAATTGCCATTCCACATACTGTTGCAGTGTGAGATATAGTTTTTATTATTACCATATCTTCGTTATGCTTGATAGTTAAAACTGCAGATCTAAAAATTTTATCTAATCTTTCGTTTAAAGAATCGTGTACAGTATCAATTATTGCATAATGATACTCGCCTTCTCTAGTTTGAACTTTCGAAATTCTCAATTCTTTTATGTCTCTGGAAATAGTAGCTTGTGTAGCTCTAACCCCATGAGCTTCTAAATAATCAGAAAGTTCTTCTTGAGTTCTTATTTCATTTTCTTCTATTAAGTCTAGAATTAATCTTTGTCTTGTGTATTTTTTCATTTTTCTACCTCAATTTATTAAATGCTGTTTCTACAACATCTTCGAATTTAATATTTTTATTATCCAAATTTGTGATATGGATTAAATACTCTATATTTCCACTTTTACCTTTTATTGGACTATTTATAATCTCAGAAATAAACAAATCCTTATCATTTAGATAATTATTAATATCATTTATTATAGATAAGTGTTCCTTTTTATTATTAATTATATGATTTTTGGACTTTAATTCAAACTGTGGTTTTATCAAAAACACCATTTCTCCATCATTTTTTAGCATTTTAACTGCATTTGGAATGATCATTTTCAATGATATAAAAGATACATCACATACAATTAAATCAAATTTCGGGTATTCATCTACATTAATATTTCGAAAATTAGTATTTTCAAATAACTTAACCCTGCTATCATGTCTAACTTCATCAACCATTTGATTATCGCCGACATCAATAGCATAGACCTCTTTGGCATTGTTTTGTAATAGAACCTGAGTAAATCCACCCGTAGATGATCCTATGTCTAAACACAAATCATGTTCACCAATATTAAATACTTCAAAAGCTTTTAAAAGTTTTAAAGCACCTCTTCCAACGTATTCAGTGTGTGTTTTTACCTCAACTTCATCAGAATTTATCTCGAGTGATGGTTTCTTAACTAATTTTTCTTGATAGTAAACCAGTTCATTTTCAATTAGAGCTTTTGCTTTAGTTCGAGAAGACGCAAATTTGTTTTCACATAAATACACATCAATTCTCATATTAATATTTCCTGTCTAATAATTTATTTGTAAGTTCAATCAAAGATTGTGAATTATCAATATCCTTAATACAATCTATGGCTTTTTGAGAGTATTCATTTGCGGCATAAATACCTTTTTCTTTTCCTAAAATAGTCACATAAGTTTTTTTATTAATTTTTATATCATTTTCATAATCCATTATGTCATCAATTATTTGAAAAGCCATTCCCAAGTTAAATGCGTAATTTTCAAGTTTCAATAAAGTAGTATCGTCAACTTTACTTAATATTCCAGCAGATACAGTAGATGCTTTAAGCAAATTACACGTTTTCTTATCGTAAATTTCAATAATATTATCTTTTGAAATTTCACTGTCAATATCTAATAGTTGACCTCTTATCATACCGAAACAACCTGATTTCTTTACGATATAATTTGCACACATAGCGTCAACTCCATTTTTAATTGATTCAGATAAAACCTCAAAAGAGTAATTTAGTAACGCGTCTCCTACTAAAACTGCAATGTCTTCTCCATATTTTTTATGAACTGTTAATTTTCCTCTTCTATAATCGTCATTGTCCATACATTCCAAGTCATCGTGAACTAATGAATAATTGTGAATTAGTTCTATTGCAAGTGCATAATTCATAGGTTCAGAAATAGATTCATTAAACATCTGGTAAGTTAGCAAGAACAAAAGAGGTCTCAATCTTTTTGCTCCATCATCAACTAGAGTATACTTCATTGCTTCCCCAATTTTATCATTGGAAAAACTCAAGTCTTTTAATGAATTGTTAATTAACTTTACAATTTCCTTATTATTCATTATCATCACTTAAAAGCATATTTATTTGAAAATCTTCTTCTTTGTTATCCTTAATCAAGGTCATTTTACCTTCTTGTTCTTTTAAAATAGAACTTAATCTTTTGTGAAGTTTCATGCCTTCTTCGTATAACTTTATATTTTCTTCAAGGCTTAACTCTCTATCTTCTAATTTTTCAACGATTTCACTAAGTCTTTTTAATCCTTCGTCATATTCTCTGTATTCATTCATTGAACTTCTCCTTATTTTGAACAAGTGTATCAAGTTTACCATCTTTCATTATCAGAATAATATTATCATTCTTCTTGACATCATCAACAGAAGATATATTCTTATCATCTTTTAATACTTTTGCATATCCCTTTTCTAAAATAGTGCTTGGATTAAGATGCAACAAATTATTCTTATAAGAATCTAAAATCAATTTTTTATAACTAATATTTGAAATCAAATTTTTAATCATTGTTATTCGAATTTTATTTAGTTTGTCAATTTCCAAAGATAATAACTTGTCAGGTTTTAACAAATTTAATTTGTGATAAATATTTAATTCTTGATTGTATTTATCTACCAAATTTTTCTTATAAGCTTTCTTTAGATTATCTTTAAGTTGTTTAAGATTATCCATATGTTCCTTAATTATATTTTTTGGACCCAAAAATTCTAACTGCTTCCCGTAATACTCTAATTCTTGATTTTCATCTTCAAATCTTCTTGATAAAATTCTATTTATTTTAGCGTAACTTTCTTGTAAATAGATTTTTAATTCCTCAAAATCTGCTGTTGCTAATTCAGCGGCAGCTGTTGGAGTAGATGCTCTTAAATCAGCTACAAAATCAGAAAGCATAAAATCATTTTCGTGACCAACAGCGCTGATAATAGGAGTCTTTGCATTGTAAATAGCTTTTAATAGATTTTCATCATTATAAGAATTTAAATTCTCAAAACTTCCGCCGCCTCTTCCCACAATCATAGTATCTAAATTTTGCTCGTCCATATATTTAATACCTTCAATAATAGATTGGGCAGATTGTTCTCCTTGGACAACACAGTGATATATCAATATGTCGCAAATTGGATATCTCCTCTTTATTGTTCTACAAATATCATTTACAGCAGCACCTGTAGAAGATGTAATTACTCCGATAGATTTAGGATATTTAGTTATGGATTTTTTCGTTAACTCTGAAAAATAACCTTCTTTCTCAAGTTTTTCTTTTAACTCTAAATACTTTTGAAAAAGATCTCCAGTTCCCGATTTTTTACATTCTTTTACAAGTAGTTGATAAGTACTTGAACCCTGATATGTTGTTATACTTCCTCTTAGCTGAACTTTATCTCCATCCTTTAGATTTATAGTCTTTGCAAGAGACATCGTTTTGAATATCATACAAGAAATCAATGCCTTTTCATCTTTTAATCTAAAATACACATGTCCCGAAATATTTTTATTAAAATTCGAAATCTCGCCTTCAACCCACACGTTAGAGAGAATCGGATCTTTCTTTAATGTGTTTTGAATATAATCAGATATTTCCTTTACACTATAAACTTGCATTTTCTTTTCTCTTTAACACAGAGCCCAGTATTCCATTTATAAAACTGTATGATTTTTCAGTTGAATATTCTTTTGCTAATTCAACTGCCTCATTAATAGCAACACTATCTGGTGTACTTTCAACGTATAGAATTTCGCAAACTCCAACTTGTAAAATTGATAAATCTAGTTTATTAATTCTGTCCAAATTCCATTGCTTTGTATTATTTTCTATGATATTTACTATGTCATCAATATGTTCGATAAAGTTTAATACAATTTCTTTGAAAAATTCAATATCATTTTTATTAATATTCTGATATTTGCAAAATTCTTCAATTCTTTGCTTATCATAATCTCCGTTCATATTCATTTCATAGATTAATTGCATTGCACTTTTTCTTGATTGTCTTCTTGACATATTTCCTCCATGAAAATAACCCTCTGATTAGAGGGTTACTTTAAATACTTATTTTCTCACAAACAACATCTACATTTATGACAACTAACCCCGTCATCATGCCGATATTTTCTTTTATTTTCTTTTGCACCTTATAGCATACATCCTTGATGTTATATTCAGAATCTACTTCAATATGAGCTCTAACATTTACAGCATTATCTAAAATTTCGATGATTACTGATTTTTGAGCTCCTTTTTGTATATTTACTTTTTCTGATTGAGGTGTCATAATAGCTTTTACACCTTCAACTTCCATGCAAGCTTCCGCTGCAATAAGTGAAATTATGTCATTAGAAATCTTTACAGATCCGTTATTAAATTTATTATTCATATTATTCCTCCACACACAAATTTTATCAAAAAATGAAAAAAAATTCAATTTTAATTTATTATTGCTTCAATAAATTTTTCTGGTTCGAACTTTACCAAATCATTAACTTGTTCACCAATACCGATGAATTTTACTGGAATTCCTAATTCCATTTCTAGTGGAAATATCATTCCACCTTTTGCAGTACCATCAAGTTTTGTAATTATAGCTCCTGTTAAATCTGTTGCATTCATAAATTCTTTTGCTTGAATAATTGCATTTTGACCAGTTGTACCATCAACAATAAGTAAAATTTCCTTTTTTGCTTCTGGATACTCTTTTTCAATAACTCTTTTAATTTTATTCAACTCGTTCATTAAATTCTTTTTATTATGAAGTCTTCCAGCTGTATCACAAATTAAAATATCTGTGTTCCTACTTTTCATTGCGTTTACTCCATCAAAAACAACACTAGCAGGATCAGCTCCTTCTTTATGGCTAATAATATCAACTTTAGCTCTATTTGACCATTCTGTAAGCTGTTCAATAGCTGCTGCTCTAAAAGTATCAGCTGCAACCATTAAAACTTTTTTGCCATCTTTCTTATACTTCATAGCTAACTTACCAATTGTAGTAGTCTTCCCAACACCATTTACGCCTACTACTAAAATAATAGTTTTCTCATTTACATTTAAATTATTGTCTATTTTCTCATTAATTATATTTTCTTTTAAAATATCTGCTAACACACTTTTTATTTTGCTTGGATCTTGAATATTTCTAAGTTTTACTTGATCTCGCAATTGACCTACAATTTTTAGTGTAGTATCCACGCCTATATCTGCTGAAATCAAAGTTTCCTCAATTTCTTCGAATAATTCCTCATCAACAGTTCTATAATTAGCCAATACTTGATCTATCTTATTAGAGATATTATCACGTGTCTTAAGTAAAGAGTTTTTTAATTTTTCAAAAAATCCTTCCTTACTTTCTTCTTTTTCTTCGCTAATTTCTTCTATTTGTTCTGTATTTGTTTCGTAATCAACTTCAGAATCTTCTTTTTTATCTTCAATGATTTCTTCGCTGTTTTCTTTATATTCATTTGATGGATCAGTTTCTAATCCATCTTGTTGTAAATCTTCTTTTGTATTTTTAATTTCTTCGTCGTCTTTTTTTGACTTAAACTTATCAAAGAACTTATTTAGCATATCTCTCTCCTATCTACATCTAATTTAATCATTTTAGATATTCCATCTTTTTCCATACTTATTCCATATAAAATGTTTGCTATTTCCATTGTACTCTTTCTATGTGTAATAATAATGAATTGAGTTTTTTCTTTAAATTTAATTAAATATTCTTTGTATCTTTTAATATTTATTTCATCCAAAGCAGCGTCTATTTCGTCTAATATACAAAAAGAAGATGGTCTTGTCTCAAAGATAGCAAAAAGCAAAGCTACCGCTGTCAAGGATCTTTCGCCACCAGATAATAAGTTTAGGCTTTGAAGTTTTTTCCCAGGCGGTTGAGCTGTTATTTCAATCCCTGAGTTAAGCACATCGTCCTCAGTCAATTTAAGACTGGCATAACCTCCATTAAATAGCTGCTTGAAAATTGCCACAAATTTAGTATTAATTTCTTCAAATTTCTTTGTGAACACTTCTTTCATTTCTCTGTTAAGCTTATTAATTGCGCTCATGATATCTTCTCTTGATTCAATTAAATCATTTTTGTTTTTTGTCATAAAGTCAAATTCTCTTTTTACTGATTCATATTCTTGTATACTATCTACGGAAAATGATCCAATATTTCTTAAATCATTAGTAATTTTATTGATTTCTTTCTGACTTATTTTAATATCAGGATTAGAATCTATTGTATCTATATTAATATCATAAAGCTCATTAATATCTATTTTGATATTATTTAACTTCTCTGTTGTATTTAAAGCTTTCTCTATTAATGAGTTATTATTAATTTCTGTTTTTTGAACACTTGCATTTGAATCGTAAATAGATTGCTCAATACTAGATAAACTTGCTTTGAAATCATTTAAGCTTGATTTCATATCTAATATCTCACTGTTCAATTTAGAAATTACATCATCATAATCTACTGTTTTGGATTCTATATCATTTCTATTTATCGTATATTGCGAGATATTTTTATTAATTTCATCTATTTTAATAGAATTGGATTTTATGTTATCTTCCAAATAATCTTTTCGAATTATTGCGTCATTTAGCTGATTATTAAATATATTCAAATCTCTTTTATTAGAAGAGTATTCTGATTTCAAACTAATCATATTCATTTTGTCTGAGTTGTATTTTTCTTGTAATTTTTCTATTTCAACATTTATAGTTTTTAAATCACATTCTAATTCATTAATTTGATTTTTTAAATCAGTTTCTTGTAAATCGTCAACTTCAGTTTGTGAAGTATTTGTATCCAATTTAAGATTAAAATCATTAATATTAGATTTCAAATATTTAATCTCAAACTGCTTGTCTTTTATATTGCTATTACTATCATCTATTTCATTTCGTAATTTTCCTATCTTATCTACAATAATCTCCAAATCACATTTGTTTTTATCAATTATATCGATATTTTCATCATAAGATTTTTTCAAAGTGTTGTATTCATTAACACAATTTTCATATATAGATTTAGCTGTATTCAAGCTATTTTTTGTAGAAAGTATAGAGTAATTGGATGGTTTTTTATATCCACCTACCATCGATCCCCAACTATTAATGATGTCTCCGTCTAATGTAACTATTCTAAAGTTTTTGTATCTAGAACTAACAGAGATTGCATCATCCATGTTCTCAGTTACAAGTGTTTTCTGTGCAAAATAATCAATAATATCTCGATACTTTTCATCTGATTTTATAAACTGATTCAAGTGGCCAAGAACTAAATTGTCATTTACATAATTTAGATTTCTTGGTTTTATTTTATTCAAAGGTAAAAATGTTAGCCTACCAATCTTATTAACTTTCAAAAAATTAATTAATTCCTTGCCATCATTTTCATTTCTAACTATGATATTTTGAAAAGCTGATGACATTATAGCGTCTACAGATTTCTCGTACTTTTTGTCAACACTTATCAAATCTCCGAGGGTTCCGATTACTTTCTCATGTAATTTGTTATTTAATTTTTTAAAGAAATTTTGAACAGTGAAATTGTATCCTTCATGATTATCTATAGTATTTTTCAAAAACAAATATTTGTTTTTGTTAGTTATAGATTCTTCTTTTAAGCTAGATAATTTGTCTCTTAGGTTCAGTAAATATTCTTCTTTTTCATTTATAATGCTAGAGATTTGCTCTTTATCATTATTTAAATTATCCAAACTTTTATCATAATCTCTTATGATTGTTTCATAATTTCGTAATTCTTCTTCTAATCGATTTAATTTTAATTCAGATTCTTCTTTGTGCTTTCTTATCTCTGATATTTCCTTTAATCTTTCTTTTTCAATAGCATCTCGTGAAGATTTTTCTATGATATGTTGCGTGTAAATTGATTGTAGTCTATTTAAGTCTTCGGATTTCTTTTCGCTTAATTGTTTTTTTATATTAAGTTCGTTTTCAAAATCATCAATGTTGTATGTTTCTAAATTAGAATTTATTTCTTCAATCTTTTTTTCAGAATCTTCTATTGTTTTTCTTAAGTTATCAATTTTTGTAATTAAATTTTTAACTTCTAATGAAGAATTCTCATTTTCTTCTGTTAATCTTTCTAATTCTGATTTGCTATTTTTAAGTCTTTCATCATTCAATTGAATATCTGATTCATTTTTTATTTTTTGACTTTTAATATCATTCAAATTAGAAATCTTTAATTCTACATCAATATCAATCTTATTTATATTTTCCAATAGTTCATTTCTTTTGTTTTCATATTCTACGAGTTTAGATTTTATTTCGATTAAACTTTGGTCATTAATTTCTTTTTTATCGATGACATCACTTAATGTTATAGAAAGCTTTTCGATATCCAATATAGCTTTTTGGATTTCCATCTCTTTTAGTTGTTCTTCTAGAACCATACCTTTTTTAGCTTTGCTGCTTTCTTTTTCTAAATATTTTAATCTATCAATTTGGGAAACAAGTATATCTTCAATTCTTAGTAAATTTTCATTAGTTTGCTCTAGCTTTTTTACACTTTGTTCTTTGATATATTTTTGTTTAGAAATTCCAGATGCCTCTTCGAATAATTCTCTTCTATCTTCACTTTTTGATGACAAAATTTCATCGATTTTACCTTGACCTATTACAGAATATCCTTCTTTTCCGATTCCTGTATTTAAAAATAGTTCCTTAACATCTTTCAAACGTACTTGGTTTTTATTGATATAATACTCACTCTCGCCCGTTCGGAAAACTCTTCTAGTTACAGTGATTTCTTGATAATCAATGTCTTTCCATAAGTCATTTTCAAATGTAATCGAAACTTGTGCAAAGTTAACAGCTTTTTCCTTTTGGGTTCCTGCAAATATAACATCCTGCATTTTATTACCACGTAAATTTTTTGCAGATTGTTCTCCTAAAACCCATAATATGGCGTCGGAAATATTTGACTTCCCACTGCCATTTGGCCCAACAATTGCTGTAATGGGATTATCAAAATTCAATTTTATTTTATCTTTAAAAGATTTAAAACCTTGTATTTCAACCGATTTTAATCCCATAGACTTACCTCTTTTTCGATATTTATAAATATATTTTTCAAATCAATATCAACTCGATTAGTGTGATTTATCAATATAAAATTATTATCTGAATTGCAATATTTTATATTTTTAAATCCATATTTCTCTGAAAAATATTTTTTATTTTCTCCATTATATCCAACAAAATTATTTAATATATTTGGCTTTACATGTATTTCTAAAGTTTCAGGATTATTATCTTCTAAAATATAATCTACAACTTTCCTGTACAAATTATCTTCTACAAGTTGTCTGTAATTCGGATGAATTGCTCCTGCAATTACATCTTCGCCTTCTTTTATGTTATCAGTATTTAATAAACCTAGTCTAATAACCGGTATGTTGGCGTTAATAAATTTCAAATATATTTTGGTACTATTTTCTACCGAATCATGTAAATTTTCAGGAATATATTTATTCTTATTAGTATAAGTTTCGAGCATTGTGTTTTTAATCACCAAAGTTGGATATATTCTTACGAAATCTGGCTTTAACTTAATTAATTCTTCTGCGGTATACATGTCCATCTCAGATGTAGACTTGTATAAACCTGTCATCATTTGAAGCCCCAATTTAAATCCAAATGATTTGATAAGCTTCGTAGACATCTTAACGCAACTACTATTATGGCATCTTAAATTAGCATCTAATACACTGTTAACCATTGATTGAACTCCCAATTCTATGGTTTCTACGTTAAATTCTTTAAGAATATTTAAAATATGTTCATCAATGTAATCAGGTCTTGTTGAAAGTCTTATTGATCTAACTTTACCGTCTTCAATAAATTCATTAGCAATTTTTAAATAGTCAATCATCGCAGATTCTTCAATACCTGTAAATGATCCACCGTAGAAAGCTATTTGGATTTGCTCTTGAGACTTATCTGGAAAGTTTGCAAGTTGGCTTTTAATTTCGTCTCGTATCTCATCTTTTTTAACAACTTCAACATAATTTGTTATTTTACGTTGATTGCAAAAAATACAATCATTGGGACAACCTAGATGAGGTATAAACAATGAAACAATGTAATTTTTTTTACTCATCTATAACCCTTAACTTAATCAAGGCATTTCTTGCAGCGTCCTGTTCTGCATGTTTTTTTGAAGACCCAAATCCAGAACCGATTACTAAATTACCTTCATAAACATCAACATAGAATTTCTTATCGTGATCCGGTCCTTCTTCTTTAACAATCTTATATTTTAATTTATCTCTCGACTTTTTTTGATTGTTTTCTTGTAGCATAGTCTTATAATCAATAAAACTAGACTTTGTTTCTATTTCAGCTATGAATAGACTTTTAAACTTATTTTCTACAATTTTAAAAGCCGATTCATAACCAGAATCTAAATATATAGCACCAAATACTGCTTCAAATGTGTCGGCAAGTACACTAGGTTTTTCGCTTCCACCCGAAATAAATTCACCATGGCCCATCATTAAGTATTTACCTAATTCTAAATATTTAGCCATATTTGAAAAAGATTTTTCACATACCATTTGACTTCTAATCTTAGTCATAGCACCTTCTTTTAATGAAGATTTACTATTATATAAGAAATCACTGACTACTAAATCTAAGACTGAATCTCCTAAGAATTCTAATCTTTCATTAGAAATATTTTTATATGCCTTGTTCTCATTGCCATATGAGCTATGAAAAAAAGCCAGGTTTAACAGATTAATATCTGTAAACCTGTAATCTAATTTTTCTTCTAGTTCATGTAGCTTTTCAATTCTAGCTTTATCCACTTTTATTTTCCTTGTGCCCTTTCGATCTCATTAACTACATCTTCTACATTTTTTAATTCTGATAATTTTTCGTCATCAAGCTCTATATCAAATTCTTCTTCTACGTCCATCACTATTTCTAGTAAACGTACTGAGTCTGCTTGTAAATCTTCTACAAATCTTGTTTTTTCGTCTATATCATCTCTGTTAAATTCGTTTTTCAACCCTTCAACAACTTTTTCATAAATTTCTTTATTCATTAGTTAACTCCTTTTTTAATTTATCCGTAACATCTTCTTCAATAAATTTTATCAAAGTTAAAATACCAGACATAATAGCATTCCTATTTGATGAACCATGAGCTTTAAATACAGGCTTTTTAGTTCCTAAAAATGGTGCTGAACCTACACTGTTATAATCAATTCCCGAACTCATTGATTTTATCATTGGAATAATAGTTTGTTGTGATTTTTCATCAAGCTTAGATAATTTTGATTTAGCTATTGTTTTTATAAACTCAACAGATCCTTCTATTGTTTTTAAAAGAATATTTCCTGAAAAACCATCAGTCACCACAACATCAAAATCACCTTTTAATACATCTCTCGCTTCAACATTTCCTTTGAAGTAAGGATAATTTGATAATTTTTGGTATGTTTCTAGCCTTAATGAATCTCCCTTATGTTCTTCGACTCCTATGTTTAATAAGCCTACTTTGCAATCTTCTTTTCCTAAAATATTTTTGGAATAAACATATCCCATTTTTGCAAATTGTTCTAATAAGTCAGATGTCACATCAACATTTGCGCCTACATCTAATACCACTACTTCACCCTTTAAGCTAGGTATTATTACCATTAAACAAGGTCTAGATACATTATCAAGCCTTTTCGTTATTAGAGTAGCCCCCGTCAACAAAGCTCCTGTAGATCCTGTCGATAAAAATCCATCGTAATCTTCGTTTAGTAAATCAAAACATTTCCTCATACTTGAATCTTTTTTGGATCTTATTGCTTTTGTTGGAGATTCATTATTTTCAATAGTTTCTGTAGCATTTACAAAATCTATTTTATCTTCGAATCTATTATTTACAATTTTTTTGTTTTCTTCTTCATTTCCTACTATTGTCAAGTTAAAATTTTTTTGTTCAAGGGCCATTATAGCTCCTTCTATTAATTCTGATGCTCCCTTATCGGAACCCAAAGTATCTAATAAAATTTTCATACTTCACCTCTAGTATATTCTATCACAATATTGTATGTTATAACATCAAACAAATAAAAAAGCCGCTTAATATTAATTAAACGGCTCTCTTTTGATTAGTTTTGTTCTGAATTATCTACAACTTGTTTTCCATCATAATGCCCACATTCTTTACATACTCTGTGAGGTAATTTTGGAGATCCACAATTAGGACATGTAGTTATAGTAACTCTTGGTAATTTATACGAAGAAGCTCTTCTTTTATCTCTTCTAGTTTTAGAAGTTTTTCTCTTTGGTACTGCCATGCTACACCTCCTTAAGGACTTCAGTCCTTAAAATTTATACAAACAACGTAGTTAATTATAATATAATAATGTTAAGTTGTCAATAAAAATATTATTATTTTGCTAGTTCTAAAGTGTCTCTAGCAATCATTAATTCTTCATTAGTTGGAACAACATAAACTTTAACTTTTGAATCATCAGCTGATATTAAAGCTTCTTCACGAGTGTTGTTCTTTTCTAGATCTAATTTAACGCCTAATTCTTCAAATGTATCTAAGATATCTTTTCTCATTGATGAAGAATTTTCTCCGATACCACCAGCGAAGCAAATTGCATCAACGTGACCTAATTCAGCCATATATCCACCAATATATCTCTTTACTCTTTCAATAAACATATCAAGTGCTAATTGAGCTCTATCATTTCCTTTTTCAGCTTCTTCTTCTAAGTCTCTAAAGTCTGAACTAATTCCAGAAACTCCTAATACACCAGATTTTTTATTTAAAATTTGGTTCATTTCATCAGCTGAATATCCTTTTTCGTTCATTAAGAATGTCATTACTGTTGGATCCAAATCTCCACTTCTAGTTCCCATTAAAAGACCTTCCAATGGTGTAAGTCCCATTGATGTATCATAGCATTTTCCATTTTTAACAGCTGCTATAGATGAACCATTACCTAAGTGAACTGTTATAATGTTAATATCTTCTTTGCCTAATAATTGTTGAGTTCTTAAAGTAATATATCTGTGGCTTGTTCCGTGGAATCCGAATTTTCTTAATCTGTAATCTTCATAGTATTCGTAAGGAATAGCATACATGAATGTTTTAGCTGGCATTGTTTGATGGAATGCAGTATCAAATACAGCTATATTTTTCTTTCCAGGAGCTAATTTTTCACAGGCTTCAATTCCCATTAAGTTAGCTGGATTGTGAAGTGGTCCAAATTTGATAAATTCTCTGATCTTGTCTTTTACTTTGTCGTCAATAATGCAAGATTCAGTTAATTTGTCACCGCCGTGTAGTACTCTGTGACCAATAGCAGAAACTTCATCTAAGCTCTTTATAACACCATATTTTTCGTCTAATAAAGCATCGAAAACATGGTTAATAGCTTCAGTGTGATCTTTCATTGGTTCTTCTACTACTAATTTTTCCCCATTAACTTTATGAGTTAATTTAGAACCTTCGATTCCAATTCTTTCTACTAATCCTTTACATAATACACTTTCATCAGTCATATCAAATAATTGATATTTTAATGAAGAACTACCACAATTGATTACTAATACTTTCATTTTTTCCTCCTAATTTTTACCTAATTTACTTTCTTTTCCATGAATCAGTCTATTTATATTTGATCTATGCTTAAATAATGAAATTATTCCGAGCAAAATATAAATTAAACCAATGTAAAAGTCTTTTCTGATGTAAATTAATCCATATATAACAGCTGAAATACATCCCAATACACTTCCTAATGAAACATACTTGGTCATAAGTACAACTATTAAAAACAATATTAATAAAATTAAAACTTGTAAAGGTTGAGCAAACAATAATACACCAAAAGATGTAGCGATGCCTTTGCCACCTTTAAAATTATATAAAACTGGTAATATATGTCCTATTACACACAAAAGCCCACATATTAGTATACCTAAACTTCCATAAAATTTAAAGCCTAAATACGCACACAATAATCCTTTGAAAAAATCTATCAAAAATGTTGCTAAACCAACCTTTACTCCATACACTCTCAAAGCGTTAGTTGCTCCTGCGTTTTTACTTCCATAGTTTCTTATATCTTGTTTGTAAACCAACTTTGAAATAGCAATAGATCCACTAATATTACCTATAAAATAACATACTATACCAAGGATTATTAAATATAAATAATTCACTATTTTCCCCTAGTCTTAAATTCAAATTGCAATGGAACACCTTCAAAGCTGAAGTTTTCTCTTAGTTGATTTTCGATATATCTTTGGTACGAAAAATGCATCAAATCATTTCTGTTGATAAACACCAAAAATTTCGGTGGTCTAGCTTCTATCTGAGTAATATAAAAGATTTTCAAGCGAACACCTTTATCTGATGGTGGCGGATTTAATAATACAGCCTTTGATATTACATCATTCAAAACACCTGTACTGATTCGCATAGAATAATTATTATCTACTTTTTCGATTTCAGTAAACAAAGTATCGATTCTTTTATTTTCTTTTACACTAATAAAAACAATAGGTACATACATTACAAATCCTAACTTTGTTCGTATATCTTTTTTGAAATCATTCATAGTGTTGGTTTGTTTTTCAACAAGATCCCACTTATTCACAAGAATAATCATAGCTTTACCTTGGTCATGGGCATACCCTAATATTTTAGTATCTTGTTCACTGACACCTTCAGTAGCATCTATCATTAGAACGCAAATATCAGACCTATCAATAGCTGACAAAGTCCTGACAACAGAGTATCTTTCAACTTCTGTATCAATTTTTTTTCTTTTTCTTAGACCTGCTGTATCTATGAATACATACTCATTTCCTTTGTAATTAATCTTGGAATCTATTGCATCTCTTGTCGTACCTGCAATATCAGTAACTATCATTCTTTCTTCGTTTAATAAGTTGTTGATTAAAGAACTTTTACCAACATTCGGTTTTCCAATCAGACAAACTTTCGTAATATCATCATCAGATTCTGTATTTGAATTATCATCAAATTTAGACACCACAGCTTCAAGTAAATCTCCAAGTCCCATTGAATTAGAAGCACTTATTGGAAATATTTCATAAAATCCTAGATTGTAAAAGTCATAAACATTGTCTTGTTGTTTGATATGGTCAATTTTATTTACAACTAAAATTACGCTCTTTTTTGTTCTTCTAAGCATATCTGCAACTTCCATATCAATTGGAGTTATGCCTTGTTTACCATCTACCATGAACAAAATTACATCTGCAGTTTCAATAGCAAGTTCAGTTTGTTTTTTTATATTTTTAGTAATAATCTCATTACTTTTTGGTTCCAAACCACCCGTGTCTACGACTGTAAAATATTTATTTTGCCACTCAGCTTCCATGTACAATCTGTCTCTTGTAACACCTGGATCATCTTGAGTTATGGCGATTCTTTTTTTAATTAATTTATTGAACAATGTAGATTTTCCTACATTAGCTCTTCCTACAATAGCAACAACTGGTTTTGCCATGTTATCACCTCATTTCTCTATAAATGATACCATAAAATGTGTCAAATATACAATAATTCATCAAAAAATAAAGCTAATACTAAACATTAGTCTAGTATTAGCTTGAAATTTTATCTATTGATTGGGAATTGTTTCATCAATTCAACAACATCATTTTTGATTTCTTCAGCAGGTCTGCGTTTCTTTAATGCATCTATCATAAATTCAGCAACTTTTGTAGCTTCTGCTTCTTTCAAACCTCTAGTTGTAATAGCTGGAGTACCAATTCTTATACCACTAGTTACAAATGGTGTTTCAGGATCGTTTGGAATAGTATTCTTATTAGTTGTAATATTAACTTCACTCAATACATTTTCAGCTTCTTTACCTGTCATACCGAAGCTTCTGCAGTCGATTAATAATAAGTGATTGTCTGTACCACCAGAAACTAATCTTACATCATTATCTAAGAAAACTTTTTCCATTGCTTTTGCATTCTTCAAAATTTGATGAGTGTATTCTTTGAATTCAGGTTGTAAATCTTCTTTAAAGCATACTGCTTTTGCTGCGATAATGTGTTCTAATGGACCACCTTGGAATCCTGGGAACACTGATTTATCTAGTAATTTTTTATGTTCTTCTTTGCAAAGAATAGCTCCACCTCTTGGTCCTCTTAATGTCTTGTGTGTAGTTGTTGTTACAAAATCTGCATAAGGAACTGGGCTTGGATGATCCCCTGTAGCTACTAATCCAGCAATATGAGCCATGTCTACCATTAAATAAGCGCCAACTTCATCTGCAATTTCTCTGAATTTTTTGAAATCTATAATTCTTGGATAAGCTGATGCACCAGCTACGATTAATTTTGGTTTATGCTTTAAAGCTAGCTCACGAACGTTTTCATAGTCGATAGTTCCAGTTTCAGGATCTACCCCGTAATCTACGAAGTTATAGAATTTACCAGACATATTTACTGGTGATCCGTGAGTTAAGTGTCCACCTTCTGTTAATCTCATACCCAATACTGTGTCACCAGGTTTTAACACTGCAACATATACAGCAATATTAGCATTGGCACCGCAATGAGGTTGAACGTTAGCATGATCTGCGTTAAATAATTTTTTTAATCTATCTATAGCTAATTGTTCTATTTTATCAACATGTTCACAACCGCCATAATATCTTTTACCAGGATATCCTTCAGCATATTTGTTAGTTAATTCAGTTCCCATAGTTTCAAGTACTGCTTTTGAAACAAAGTTTTCTGAAGCTATCAATTCAATATGTTCTTCTTGTCTTTTGATTTCATCATTAAGATATCCGAAAACCTCTGGATCAAAATTCTCTAAATTTTGTCTACAATTATTCATACAAACCTCCAATTATTTTCGTGATATGAACTAAGTCCTTATCAACAAATTTTTTATCTATAAATTTTACAATTATATAGCCAATTAGTAATCCTACTAGCCCTATACCGAAAGATGCTAATTCAAAATTTCCTATCTTATTTTCTAAAATAGAATAAGATGATATAAGAGCAATTAGGAAAAATGTTAAAGGCACTAGATACAGCAACGCAGTATATTTAAGCATAGAAGAATCGTCACCAGAAATTTGGACTCTATCTCCTACCTTTGCACTTATATAATTTGCACATTCGATAACTTGTGTTTGATGTTCACAACCCGAACATTTGCTGCAGCCTTCGCCACCACATGCACCTTTTCTAGTAATTAGAACAGATGCTTTGGTAGATTCAGTTTTTATAACCATTCCTTCTTTTGCCATAAAAATTTACCTCAATTCTTGAATAACGTACGATGCAATCATTAGTCCAACACATGAAGGGACAAAGCTAATGCTTGCTGGAGCGTTTCTGCCATTTGCAGATAAAACTTCTCCCGACCTTTTTTCATCGGACCAAATGCATGTAAGCTTGTTAACGTTTCTTCTTTTTAGCTCTTTTCTCATTACTTTAGCCATTGGACAAGTGTGGGTCTTTTTAATATCCGTAATTCTAAAAAGAAAAGGATTTAGTTTTGATCCAGCACCCATAGAACTTATTAATTTAATATCGTTTTTATAACAGTACTCAGCCAAATCTAGCTTTGCTGATATTAAGTCAATAGCGTCTATAACATAATTATAATCTTTAAGATTGAAAAAATCAACAGTAGATTTATCAAACTTTTCCCTAAACTTAATAACTTTGCAATTGGGATTAATTTTATGAATTCTTTTTTCAAATTCATCCACTTTATAATTTCCAACAGTATCTTCCAAAGCAATAATTTGACGATTGATGTTTGTTATATCTATCGTATCATAATCTACTATTGCTAATGTTCCTACTCCACATCTAGCCAAAGCTTCTATAACAAAACCTCCAACTCCGCCGCAGCCAATCACAGCTACTTTGGAGTTTATGATATTTTCGAGGTCATTTTCACCTATTAGAAGTTTTGTTCTTTCAAATCTTTTGTCCATACTAATCTAATTTAATGTGAATTTCTTTAAGTTGTTTTTCGTCAACATTTGTTGGAGCACCAGTTAATAAGTCTGTAGCAGATTGTGTCTTAGGGAATGCTATAACATCTTTTATATTATCAGTTCCAACTAATAGCATCATAAGTCTGTCCATACCGTAAGCTAATCCACCGTGTGGAGGTGTTCCATAGTTAAAAGCTTCGACAAAGAAACCAAATTTATTTTCAATCATTTCTTCAGTTAATTCTAGTGCTTCGAACATTTTCTTTTGCAAATCAGAATTGTTAATTCTAATTGAACCACCGCCGATTTCGTCTCCATTACATACAATATCGTAAGCCTTAGCTCTTACTTTTTCCTTGTCAGTTAATAAATATTGAATGTCTTCTTCTTTTGGCATTGTAAATGGATGATGCATTGCTACAAATCTATTTTCTTCTTCGTCATATTCAAACAATGGAAAATCAACTATCCATACAAATTCAAAGGTATCATTGTCAACCAAATTCATGTCTCTTGCAATTTTATTTCTTAATGCACTTAATCCATTAAATACAACATCATTTTTATCTGCTAAGATAAATATCAATGCATTTTCTTCTTCTTTTGTAAATTCAATTATTGAGTTCATTTCTTCATCAGATAAGAATTTTTTAATTGAAGATTGAATTTCTCCATCGTGAACTCTAATCCAACTTAATCCTTTAGCACCGTATTCTTTTACAAATTTTTCTAATTTGTCAATTTTCTTACGTGAGTATTCACTTTCGTAATTTCCTATATTGATGCATCTAACGCTCTTATTCTTTTCATTACAGCTTGAAAATACTTTGAATTCTGAATCTTTTACTAATTCAGTAATATTCTTCAATTCAAATCCAAATCTCAAATCAGGCTTGTCGCATCCATATCTTTCCATTGCTTCTGAGTAAGTCATTCTTTTAATAGGAGTTGGAATATCAATTCCTCTGATTTCTTTGAAAAGTTTTTTTATCAAGCCTTCATTAATTGTCATTACATCTTCTTGATCCACAAAACTCATTTCCATGTCCACTTGTGTGAATTCTGGCTGTCTATTTGCTCTTAAATCTTCATCTCTAAAGCATTTTACAATTTGATAGTATCTGTCCATTCCACTTATCATAAGAAGTTGCTTCATTAATTGTGGCGATTGTGGTAGTGCGTAAAAGCTATGTTCATTTACTCTACTAGCTACTAAATAATCTCTGGCTCCTTCTGGAGTGGGCTTTCCTAAGAATGGAGTTTCAATTTCATAAAATCCATTTTCATCTAAATATTCACGAATTAATTTATTAGTTTTGGCTCTTAGTTTTAGATTATTTTGTAATTTAGGTTTTCTTAAATCCAAATATCTATATTTTAATCTAACAGCTTCTTGTGCATTATCATCATCTTTAATGTAAATTGGAGGAACGTTAGCTGTATCCAAAACAATTAGTTCATTGGCTATAACTTCAATTTCTCCAGTAGGAATGTTATTGTTTTTTGATTCTCTTTCTCTAACATCACCTTTTACACACAAAACATATTCACTTTTTACATCTTTTGCTTTATCAAAAATCTCTTTGTTATCGTCTTTTATAGCTATTTGAGTTATTCCTGTATTATCTCTCAAATCTATAAATATAAGAGATCCTAAGTTTCTTTCTTTTTGAACCCATCCCATAAGAATGACTTCTTTGTTTACATCACTTAATCTCAACTCCCCACACATGTGAGTACGTCTAAGATTTCCCATACTATTCATAAAAACCTCCTAAAATAAAAAAAACTCGTCCTTATGATAAGGGACGAGATAAATCGCGGTACCACCCTAATTAGGTAAACCTCACTTTAATTTATAACGCTATTAAGCGGAAAATTCGACTCAAAAATGTCTGCAATTACTATGAATAATAAGTCACACCAACCCTTATCTCTCTGAAAATCAATCATAATGCGCTCTTTTTATCTTTGTCTTTACAATAAAAATTATATTCAAAAAACTTTGAATTGTCAAACTATCTATTTTTTCTTCTATTTTTGTAAAAAGCTATGATTTCGTTTAGCTCATCAACTTTTAATATTATGATACAACTTAAATAACTAATTCCGGCAACAACTATCGACATCATTAGAGATAATGTATTTGAGAATCTTATATTTGTAGTTTTAAATGTAATATATGATAGAGCTCCCATTATCAAAGACGATATTAACATTTTAAAAATATTTACAAAAGATGATTTTGTCGAACTAAAATCCCCAATTTTTTTGTGCAATCTAATTATTATCATTGCTGCTCCAATAAGATTTGCAAAACTAGTTGCTACTGCTAATCCAACTAAACCTAAAATTCTTGATAAAATTATATTTCCTATAATATTTATCACAACCATTATTACAGAATTAATCGTAGGAGTTTTTGTATCATTCATGGCATAAAATGATTTCGACAAAATATCTCTGATAGCTGTTCCTATAATTCCAAGAGCATAGAAGAACATGCAAACTGATGTCATGTCAACATCATTCATCGTAAATGCTCCCCTAAAAAATAACATCTTTGTAATTGGATACGATAAAACCAAAAGTCCTATTGTGGCCGGAATTACTAAAATACAAATCATAGACATTGATTTCATGATGCTATCTTTCATTTTATTCAAATCATTTGCGATAAAATTTCTTGATAATTCAGGATATACAATAACTGAAATATTCGCTATGACAATTCCCGTTACAAATTCAATCAATCGCGATGCATAATTTAAAATAGGTATACCATTAGCTGAAACTGTTGAAGCTATCGATTTATCAACCATAACATTGATTTGATTAACTGACACTCCTAAAATTATTGGTATGGACAATAATACAATCATTTTTACATTTTTATCAGAAAAATCTAGAATCTTATGATACTTAAATTTTTTTCTTTTTGTTATAAATACGTATGGCAAATATTGAAGTGCATTTCCCAATAGCAATCCTATCCCAACTATCATATTATTATCGTATTTATTGGAAATTACAAGAGCTAGAATTATAAAGAAATTCATTATAAACCCTTGTAGATTTTGAACCACAAAGTGATTATTTGCATTCAAATAACCTTTGAATACACAAGACATTATGGATGGTATCATTGACAGTAAAGTCAATCGCATAAATTTAATAGTTAATTCTTTTGTGTATCCAGTAAACCCAGGCGCAAAAATCTTAATTACCGATGGTGTAAAAATTTCAAGCAATACTATTAATGCTAAAATTATAATAACTACTATATTATTAATATTTGATGTAAATATATCTCCTTCTTCTTTCCCTTTTTCATGTACAATTTTATTGTATATTGGAATAAAAGATGTAGAAATCCCTGCTGAAAACAAGCTTACTATTGTAATTGGAAGTATTTGCGAAACTAAAAAAGCATTAGCAACTGGACCATTCGTTGGAAAAAAATAAGCTAGTGTAGTTTCTCTTACCAATCCCAAGACTTTCGATAGTAGCGTGATGATCATAAGTAAAATTGCAGTCTTTTTCATAAGTATCTCCTGTTTATATTTAAAAAATTTGTTGATTGTGATATTATTTATACTATAGATAATAACACAGGTCTAACGATAATTAAAGGTGATAATATGAATATAAGATTATTGATAAAAAAATTGGATAAATTTGTGGACTCATCAGATATAAAAATTTTAAATGATATTAATAATATTTCTTTAAATTCTATTTCTGATCAAAAAAACACCTTATCCATTATTGAATACGACAAAAATATTGTGTGTCCTAAAAACTCTAATATTCTCTTTTTGAAATCTCAAGATAAATTTTTAGAAAATGAAAATTCAAATATTATTTATTCCAGAGAAGAAGATATTTTTAAAGTTTACGACATTGTAAATGGATTTTTACGCGAAAATTCCGAGTTCTATAATAGAATTCACAATACAATTTCAAACCGTGAGGCCGTTAATAATTTGCTTTTAATCATAAAAGATTATTTCGATGTAAATGTGTGTCTTTTGAACTCAAACAAAAAGTTGTTACTAAATACATTTGATTTCTCAACTATCAAAAAGATTTATCCATTGGAGATAAAAAAGAAAAGCTTGAGTAAATTATATGGATATCTTGCCTTTGAAACTATTGAAGATGAATATGATTTCGAATTTAAAAAAATTTCCAAGATAATTTCAACATACATTTATAACAACGTAAATGGCCTGATAAATTCAAAAGAAGACATATATAGCACTATTAAGAATTTGATTTCTGGAAATATTACTGATAAAGACGAAGAAAATATTGCAAATATAGGTTGGAAAACGGATGACAATTACGATATTAATGTAATTAAAATTGAAGGTGGGTTATTTAAATACCAAGACATGTTCTCACATGGAAATAGGTTTGTGTTGGATTATCCAATGTATATGTATTCTGTGTTGCAAGAAGGATATCTTGTCTTATTAACTAATAATAAAATTAAAGATGTATCATCAGTAAAGACAAATCTAAACTTTTTCATTGAAAAATACGATTTAAAAAGTATTAAATTATCACTAAAAAACAATTTATTCAATTTAAAAAAAGCTTATGATTTATCTAGAAGAATTTTAGAGAACAATATCGAATTAACTGAAAACATAAACGATAATTGCTGCAAGATAATTTATGATTTGATGTGCTTAGATTCCGAAATCGAAATCTTGGTTCCTGAATTTATTTACAAGCTTAAATATGACGATATAAATAACGGTACAGACCTTCTTAGAACATTATACTTTTACCTTGTAGAAGAACGATCACTAATCAAAGCATCTCAAAGGTTGAATGTTCACAGAAACTCCATTGTTTACAGAATAAATAAAATCAATGAATTAGTTGATATTAATTTAGATAATTATAAAGCAAGAAAAAACATAATAAGCGCGTTGGAAATAATTGACAGATTAGACAATACTCTAAAAATAACAGAAGAAGACATTTAATTGTCTTCTTCTATTTTTTGTAATAATTGCATTGCCATATTAAATATATCTTCGTGCACATCGTCATACGAAACTAATGTCGATAATGTATCCTGTGCTTGTTCTACCCTATTACAATTAAGCTCAATTACTGCTTTATTGTACAGTAAAATTTCATTATCCGTATGAATTTTTAATCCTCTATTTAAAACTTGAATCGATTTATCAAAATCATATTCATTAAAGTAAGCTACAGACATATCGTTGTACAAATCAACGTGATTAAATCCCATATTTTCTGATTTTTCAAAATATTCTATAGCTTTATCTAATTCATTCATGTTTAAGTAACATTTGCCCATTAAATAAACAATTCTAGAATTCTTTTCAAGTTTTTCGAAAATTTCAAGGGCTTTTTGTGGTTTTGAGTTGATTAAAGTTGTCGCAAAATCCAAATCTCTTAATGGCTTTATATCATCCATTAGACGTTCAACTTCATTAATTACAATTAACACTCTTTTTTCATCGTAATCGTTAGGTAGAGTTGCCATTTTATGTGTATTTTTTAAATAATCATAAGCTTTTATATAATTGTGATTTAATAATTCTAAGTTCGCAAGTTCCACATAATTTAAGAAAAAGTCTGGATAATTTGCAACATTTTCATTTAGAACTCTGAATGCTTCTTCTATAAAAATACTAGAATTAAACTCATCTTCAAGAGCCATTAACCTCAAACAATACGCATAGTAATAGGCATTATCCGGGATATCAGATTTTAATATATCATTTGTTCTAAAATAAATAACAGCTTCTTTTGGATTAGAAATTTTTTCAACTCCCATAGATATTATTGATTTTTCAATTTCAGGAAATATATTGTACATAATATCTGTGTAATTAACACAGTATTTGAATGTTCTGTCATAAGCTATGTTATAAATCATACCTTTAATTATTAATTCCAAATCAAAGTTTTTGACGAAATCATTATTCTTTACTCCGTCTAATAAATCTTTTTCTAAAACAGGTAGTGGTATGTCTTTATCAATATAATCATTTGATTCTAATAAATTCACATATACCAACTGATTCATAAATTTACTGAAATATTCATCAATCTTATTTATCATTTACTTTTCCCCCGTTTCTAAAATTCTGTACAAATTAGCCCTATACAACATGAATAAAGAAATGAACATCAAGAGTAATCCAAATTTTATGATTGACACAATTTCATTTGACATTATAAAGTCTTCAAATGTGTAATTCTTCATAATCAAATTATACAAAATTGCAAAAATCGCAACATTAGGTATATTCCATGTTAAAAAATTTTTAAAATTAAATTTTAATGATGTGCAAATCGATTTATAAAATTCTTCGTCAATCATGTAAAGTGTCTCCACTAAAGGATTAAATATTAATAAAAGAACAATTACTGCTCCCTCGTATTTTTTTAAGAAAAAATACAACAACAATAAAATTCCTCCATTAAAAGCGACCTTTAACATTAATTTGGGAATAGTAATTGGTTCTATTTGATAGTTATCTCTTGTATGAACCGAAATACTAAGCATATTTAAAAGGATACTCAACAGAAATGTAACCAAAACCGCTATTATCACGTTTGATATTTCTTTAGATACAGATAATCTAAACAAAATATTATTAGACATATTTAACGATAATTTTATTACAATCATTGATGAAAAAATCAATGGAAAATATTTAATTGTATGTGCGGTTCTTGTAAAAGAATTTTTGATTATTTCTATAAATGAGTCCATTATTCTCCCTACATTCTAACTGGTGCTTCAATTCCTAACAAGCTCAAAGATAATTTCAAGCATTTGTTAACAGAATAAGTTAAATACAATCTTTGATATTTTAGTTCATCTTCTGCAGTGTTGATTGGACAATTTGCATAAAATTTATTGAAAAGTTTAGCTAATTCTACTGTATAACGCGTCAAGAAAGAAGGTTCATATTTCTCAGTTGCATTTAATAAAACTTCATCAAATTTTGCTAAGTGTTTTACAATATCTATTTCTGTTTCATCAACTAGTAAGTCAAATTTGCTATTTTCTTTTATTCCAAATCCTCCCTTGTCTAGTATCGAACAACTTCTTGCAAAAGTATATTGTGTATATGGGCCAGTTTCACCATCAAAATTTAAAACTTGATCCCAATCAAAAGTATAATCTTTTATTCTGTTGTTAAATAAATCTTGGAATATTACAGCTCCAACACCAACTTGTTTTGCAACTTCTTCTTTGTGTTCAAGATTTGGGTTTCTTTCTTCAATAATAGATTTTGTTTTATCTATAGCTCTATTTAAAACATCTTCTAGGAAAATAACTTTACCTTCTCTTGTTTTCATAGATCCATCTTTCATGCTAACCATACCAAAAGAAACATGTTCGCAATCATTCCACCAATCAAATCCCATTTTTTTCAAAACGGCTCTTAATTGTTCAAAATGAAGTTTTTGTTGACTAGCAACAACGTATACATTTTTATAAAAATCGTAAGTTTTTTTACGATACATTGCAGTAGCAATATCTCTTGTTAAGTATGTTGAAGACCCATTTGATTTTTTTATTAAAACAGGTGGTAAGTTTTCATCATCCAAATTGATAATCATTGCTCCATCGGATTCTTCGAGTAAGTTTTTCTTATCTATAGCTTCAAGTGCATCGCCAATAAATTGTGAATGGAATGATTCGCCATTAAAATTGTCAAACTCAACTCCTAGTAAATCATAAACTCTTTGGAATTCTTTTAGAGAAATTTCTCTAAACCATGACCATAATTTTACAGCTGTAGGATCTTTTTTTTCTAATTTATCGAACCAATCGCGTGCCTCATCCATGTAAGTTTCATCTTCTTTTGCGACTTTATTGTACTTTACATAAAGGTTTAAAAGTTCTTTAATTGGATCGGCATTTATTTTATCTTCGTCACCCCATTTTAAATAAGCTGATATCATCATACCAAATTGAGTTCCATAATCACCAATGTAATTAACACCTGTTGTATTAAACCCTTGATAATTCATTATGTTTCTGATGGCATTTCCTATTACAGTGGAGCGTAAATGTCCAATATGAAATGGCTTTGCTATATTTGTAGATGAAAAGTCAAACACAACATTTTTCCCAACGCCGATATGACTACTTCCAAAATCATCTTTAACAGCTTCTGTTAAAACACTTTCTACTAATTTTGAATTATCTACAAAAAAGTTTACATAAGGACCTACATTTGCAATTTTTTTGATATTTTCATTGTTAAATTCTTTTTTTGCTAATTCTTCTGCGATTAAATTAGGTGCTTTTCTGAAAGTTTTTGCTAATTTAAATACAGGAAACGCGTAATCTCCCATTTCACTATTTGGTGGTATTTCGATTAAATCTGATATTTCTTCTTCAGTTAATCCAGTGTCAAATCCTAGTATTATTTTTTTTACTTCGTCTTTAAAATTTATCATTTTAATCCCCTTATTTTAAATAAATGAAAGTAGCTCCAAGACCGCCTTCATTATATCCTGCATCTTCAATCTTTTTGACTCTTTTATCACTTCTTAAGTATTCTCTGATACCTTTTCTAAGCATGCCAGTACCTTTTCCGTGAATGATATTTACTTTTTTCAAACCAACAATTACACAATCATCAATGTATTTGTCAAGCTCGTATATAGCTTCCTCGATATTTTTTCCTCTTAAATCAATTTCACTTTTAATATCAGAATTAGCTTTGTTTTTTATTATACTTTTAATGCTTTTTGATGATTGAATAACTTCTTTTTCTTTTATTTTTTTCAAGTTTTTAACATTGGCATTTATTTTTAATATACCCACTTGTACCAATAAATCACCTTTTTTATCAGGCTCTGAAACAATAGTACCTTGTTGCTCTATGCCTAGAATTTCTACTTCGTCTCCTAATTGAAGTTTTTGTTTCTTGGATGTTTCATTCAAAAGTTTTTTATTAGAACTCTTTTTAATCCTTTTATTAAATTTGTTTTCGACATCATTTGCTACTGTTCTAGCATCAGATTCTTTTTCCAAAAATTTTAATTTATTGATAAGCTCTCGTGACTCTTCCTTAGCTCTCATATAAATTTCATTAGCATTTTCTTTTGCTTCATTTATTATTTTTTCTTTTTCTAGTTTTGTCTTTTCTATTTCTTTTTCATATCTATCACGAAGTTTCAATAAATCTTCTTTAAGTTCTAATTGTCTTTGTTTATCTTCATCAATTTGCTTCTTTTTAGATTCGATATCAGATAAAACATCTTCAAAATCTTTATCTTCTTGAGATAAAATTTCCTTTGCATTATTAATTATATCATCATCTAGACCAAGTCTTCTAGAAATTTCAAAAGCATTTGATTTGCCAGGAATTCCAATTCTCAACTTATAGGTTGGTGATAAAGTGTTTACATCAAATTCAACAGAACCGTTTTTAACATACTTTTCTGTTAACGCGAATATTTTAAGCTGAGAATAGTGAGTTGTAGCAATAGTTCTGATTGATTTATTCAAAAATATTCTCAAAATTGCAATTGCTAATGCTGCACCTTCCGTTGGATCTGTTCCTGCTCCAAGTTCGTCAAAAAGTACAAGAGAATTGAACGTAATATTATTTACAATGTGCACAATATTTTTCATGTGAGCTGAGAAAGTGGATAAAGATTGTTCTATACTTTGTTCATCACCAATATCCGTAAAGATATTATCAAATATTGCAACTTCAGAATTTTCATCTACAGGAATTAATATTCCTGATTGTGCCATTAAAGTTATTAATCCAACGGTTTTAAGCGTTACTGTTTTACCACCTGTGTTAGGTCCAGTTATTACCAATGTATTATAGTCATCACCTAAATAAATACTTATTGGAACAACTTTTTTCTTGTCTAACAAAGGATGTCGTGCATTTTTAAAATTAAAATATCCATTTGTATTTAATTTTGGATTAGTAGCATCAATTTCTATAGCATACTTTGCTTTTGCAAATATGAAATCTAATTTTGATAAAACATCTTGATCCACAAAAATCGAATCCTTCACATCGTAAACTCTATCAGAAATTTCTTTCAAAATTCTTATGATTTCTTCTCGTTCTTCTGCTTCTAGCATTCTCAATTCGTTATTTAATTCTACAACTTCCATTGGTTCAATGTAAACTGTTTGACCAGAAGATGAATGGTCGTGCACTATTCCTTTGAAGGATGATTTATGTGAAACCTTAACAGGAATTACATATCTATCGTCTCTCATAGTTACGATATTTTCTTGTAATGCTTGGTCATTAGAAGACAAAATACTATTTATTTTGTCCCTAATATTTTCAGTCTTTTGTCTTTTAGTTTGTCTAATTCTTGCAAGATTTCGACTTGCATTGTCACTAATTTCGTCTTCAGAAATTATTGCATTATTAATAGTTGCAACTAAACCGGGTTCTTCTACTAAAGAATCCATCATCGCCATAATCATTGGGTAATTTTCGTGATTTTCGTCAGATTCTCCAGCGTATCTTTTAATATCGTGAACGCTATTTAATATTTGACCAATTTTCAACAAAACTTCTGGAACTATATATCCACCTTTTGATACATGCATTATACTCGCTTTCACATTTATAATCTCATATATCGGAGGATTAGAAAATTTGTAAATCATACTCATAGCTTCATAAGTTTCATCCAAACTTTGTCTGATTTCATCTTCTTCTATCATAGGTTCCAATTTATTAGCAATGCTTTTTCCTAATTTAGACTTGCAAAGTTTTTCTATTTTATTTTTTATTTCATTGTATTCAAGTGTGTTTAATGTTTTTTTGTCCATTTATAAAATTCCTTTTTTAAAATGAAATTCATTAGATTTTCCAGTTGCCTTTTTATTTTTTCTAATTGAGTATAAATTAAAATCTATATCATTCTCATCTATCTTAATTCTATCACAAGAATATATCAAAGAGTAATCATCCTTCCTTACAACTCTATATTTAGAAAAATCTCCTTCAATAAAGCAATCATTAAACTTACAGAATTCACAATTTTTACCGTTACATTTTATAATTCCAGAAAAAGGACAATAAACAGTAACCATATTAATCAAGTTATCTTCAACTACCAACTCAAAATTATAATTTGAATTATCTACAATTTCTTTAATTTCAGATTTGTTTAATTCAACAGATAATGTTATTACATCTATTCCCAAATCATTTAAAATTTTTGCAGAGAAAGTATTAAATACATTCATTTGATAATCACTTACTACAAAATTCGCATTAATATCTTTTGCTATATTGATATCTCCGATATTATTAATTAAAAGTTTGGATACATTATTTTCTTTGCACTTTTTAATAAAATTATCAGTTTTTTCTTGATTCAAAAATCTTGGAACTCTGACAATATATTCTGATGAAATCTTATCGCTATAGCCATTTACTTCTTCTACATAAACAATTTTATTAATTGAATTTTTAGTAGTATTGTTTTCTATTGGATTATTTAAATGTACTAAATCAATATTTTTTTGTTTTCTATGATTAAAATTAGCTTTTTCGTCCAAATAAAATTCAATAAAATCCCTTCTTACTTGATTAAGCTGACTTTTTGATAAGAATAGTCCAGCGTCTAATACAATCTGCAGTTCAGTAATATTTACTGGGTAATTACCCGTTTTTAAAACTTGATTTCGAATAAATTCATCATCTATAGGCTTATTTTTTGCTTCATCGCAAATTATATTTGTTTTGTATTCGAGTCCATTTACAAATATTTGAATTGGTTTAGATTTCTTACAAATGAATTTTACATCTAAATCAAAACAAACATTTTTTTCTTCATCTGACTTTTCGACTATTTTAATATGACTAACTCTTTTTACATCAGAATTTTCAAGAGCATCAGTTATATTTTTAAATGAAACGATACTATTTTTCTTGTAATCTTCAGTTAATGTTAATGGAAATGTATTTTTCCCGTTGAAAAGTATAAGGATATCTTTCTTATAAACATCTTCTATAAATTGTATTTTACCTTTTCCAATGATTTTCCCTACTGAGTGTCCTTTAATTTGATTTTTTCTTCCAAGTTCTACATAATCATATCCATTTGTATTATTAATTAAACCTTTTGTAAATCCGCGATTTTTAACTTCATCCAAATAATAACTGCAATTACCGTGGTCTAATTTTTCTCTGTACGATGTTACAACGGAATAAACATATTCTTTGGATTTCATTCTTCCTTCGATTTTTAAACTATCGCAATATTTTGCAATTTCATCGACATTTTCAATAGTGCACAAATCTTTTGGACTAAGATAAGATAGTTTTGAATTTATCGTTTCGTTATCTAAAATAATCTTATAATCCTTTCTGCAAGGTTGAGCACATCTTCCTCTATTCGCACTTCTATCTCCATTTAATGAACTCATCAAGCATTGTCCTGATTGACACACGCATAATGATCCATGAATGAAAACTTCAATCTCAATATCACAATTTTCCCTGATATTTTTCAATTCTTCTAAGTCAGTTTCTCTTGCTAATACTATCCTTTTAAATCCAATTTCTTTAGCAATGATTGCACCGTTCAAATTATTAATATTCATTTGAGTAGATGCGTGCAAATCTAATTCAGGAAATAACTTGTTAACAAGATAAGCTAGACCAATGTCCTGCACGATTAGTGCATCAATATCGATATTGTATAATCTGTTTACGTAATCAATAGCCTTGTGGATTTCTGATTGTTTGATAAGAGTGTTTAATGTTACATAAACTTTTACATTTCTTAAATGACAATATTTTACAACTTCCTTAACATCCTCAACAGTAAAATTTTCCGCATAAGCTCTTGCGGAAAATTCTTTTGTTCCAAGATAAATAGCGTCAGCTCCTGCGGATACACTCGCTTTTACCATGTCCCAATTTCCGCAAGGAGCTAATATTTCACTAATCAATGATTTCATCTCTTTGATAATCCATTAAAAGATTTTCTAACTTATTCTTTTCAAAAGCTAGTTTGTTATACTCGTCTTTTAAATCTTTGTATTTTGAATTTAACTCATTATTTTCTGTTTCGTAAAATTCAATTTGCTTTTTTAAATCATCTATAGTTTCCCTTTCTTGTTTAAGTTTACTATTTAAATCTGATGATTTTTTCTCATATTGTGATCTTATATCATTAGAATACTTCTCAGTTTTTTTCTTAATCTCATTTATTTCTTTTTCAGAGTTTTCCTTGATTTCGTTGTATTGCTTAGTCATTTGTTTTAGGTTAGTTTCTTTAATCACTAATTTTTGATACAACTTTTCGCAGTCATTTTTTAGATTTGAATAATCTTTTATAATCGGATCATTTTCATTTTTATAGTCTTTTAATTCAGTTGTTAAATTATCGTGAGTTTCTGCCAAATTCATAAGAGCTAAGATAGTCGCGTTCAAAGTCGTTAATTTTGAATTTCTGTTTTTGCAGTCTTCTATATCTTTATTAATCTTGTCAACTATCTTGTCTGTATCTTCTTTAGATTTTTCAGTAACAATATTGTAAGTTGAACCTTGAATTACAACTTGTAATTTGTTCATATATACTCCTACTTTCTCAATGTTGCATTGAATTTTTGTTCTAATGAATTTAAAATTTCTTCTTGTATTTTTTCAATAATTTTATCTTTTAATGTTTCGTCTTTTGATTGATAAATTATTCTGTAAGCCAAGCTCTTCTTGTCATTATCAACATGTTCACCTTTATATTCATCGAACAAGTAAACATTTTTAATAATGCCATTAGAATACTTTAGAATTTCTTTTTCTATTTCTATACTTTCCAATTGCCTATCAACTACAAGAGCTATGTCCCTTTCGATTGAAGGATATTTACTAATAGGTGTGTAAATCTTTTTGAAATCCATGTGTTTTATTAATTCTGTAAAATGAATTTCTCCAACATAAACTCTATTATCAAAGTCATAGTTATCTCTTACTTCATAGCTAATTTCACCAAATGTTGCAATTAATTCGCCATTTACTAGAATATCAGCACATCTACCACTATGGTAAGTTTCATTGTCTTTATTTTTTACGATTTCATAATTATTAATTCCCAATTCGTTAAATAACGCCAAAATCATAGCTCTAACATCATAGAAATCATAATCTCCGTACATTCCCAAAGCTAATTTTTTAGTTTCGATTCTTTCGCTTCCAACCAAGTGGAAAGTATTACCCAATTCATAAACACAAATATCTTTAATTTTATTCTTATAATTTTTAGATAAAATATCCAAAATATTTGGTATTATTGTGGATCTCATAACTGAGAAATCTTCTCCCAATGGATTGATTAGTTTGATTAATTTGTCATCATCCATTTGAACCATTGCTTTTGAATAAGATTTAGGACTAATGAATGAATACGATAATACTTCAAAAGTATTCATAGAATACAAAGCCTTCTTTGCATTGTCTATGGCAATTCTTTCTTCGCTTTTGATTCCTCTTTTCAATTTACCAACAAGAGGTTTCGCACCAATTTTTTCAAATCCATAAATTCTTCCGACTTCTTCAATTAAATCTTGATAAATAGATACATCTTGTCTGTGGAAAGGAACTTTTACCATAATATTTTCTTCATCTTCTGAAACTATTTTAAATTCTAATAATTGCAATATATTTTTAATTTCTTCATTAGAAATATTAGATCCTAATAAATCATTACATTTTTTATAAGAAAGTTCCACATCATCAAGATGTTCTTCTTTTGTAATTACATCAATTGAATTATTAATAACTGTAGCATCTGTAATGTCTTCAATCAATTTGCAAACTCTCAGTGAAGCTAAGTCACATAGTTGTTGGCTTACTCCTTTTTCAAATCTTGTAGAAGCATCAGTTCTTAAAGACAATCTTCTTGAAGAAAGTCTAATTGTATCACTGTCAAAACTTGCCGCTTCAATAAGCACATTTTTAGTATCTGATGTAATTTCTGAATCAAAACCGCCCATAATTCCAGCTATACCTAATGTGTTTTCTCCATCACAAATTATAACATCATCGGATAATTCACGTTCAACATCATCTAATGTTGTGAATTTTTGTGAGCCAGACTCTTTTACGACAATTTTTTTATCTGCAATTTTATCCAAATCATAAGCATGGATTGGCTGACCAGTTTCTAACATTACAAAATTTGTAATATCAACTATATTATTTATAGGTCTAATTCCTGATTGAATAAGTCTATTCTTTATCCATTGTGGGCTGTCTGAAATTTTTACATTTTTTACAACTCTAGCCACATAACGTGTGCACTTGTCAGTTTGAATTTCTACTGAATTTACATAATCTTTAATATCGTCTTCAAAGTTTTTAATTTCTATTGAAGGATATTTTATTTTTTTACCGAAAGATGCAGCGTATTCTCTTGCCATTCCCAATACTGACAAGCAATCTGGCCTGTTAGGAGTGATTTCAAATTCAATTATAGGTTCATTAATTTCAAGTGCTTCAGTAATAGTTTCACCAATTTTATTTTCAGATAAAACCGCTATTCCATCTTTGGAGTTTTTATCTACAACAGAAGTTTCAAAACCCATTTCTTCAAAACTTGTCAACATACCAGGGCTCATAATTCCTTTAAGGTCAGCTTCTTTTAAAACAATATTTCCAGGAAGAGTTGCATCTACTTGTGCATAACAAACATACATATCTTCTTTTATATTTTTTGCGCCTGTAACTACTTTTATATCTGAATTTCCTGTATTTAAGGTAACTATAGATAATTTATCTGCATTTGGATGTTTATCAATTTTCTTAATTTTAGCTACGATTAATTTATCATTTAAATATTTACTTTTATCTATAACTGATTCAACGTGACTTCCTGTTTCTGAAAGTCTATCTGTAATAGTTTTTATTGTTTCGTCTACATCGACGTAATATTTAAGCCAATTAATAGGTAATAACATACTTCCTCCTAGAATTGTTTCAAAAATCTCTTATCATTATCGTACAACAATCTTATATTGTCGATTTTGTGTTTTACCATTGTAATCCTGTCTACTCCCATACCAAAAGCAAATCCGGTATAAACTTCAGGATCAATTCCGCAATTTCTTAAAACATTAGGATGTACCATACCACATCCTAAAAGTTCCATACTCCAACCTGTATCATTACAACTTGGGCAACCTTTACCTTTACAATCGAAGCAAGTAACGTCAACCTCCATTGAAGGTTCAGTAAATGGAAAATAATGTGGTCTAAATCTTGTTTCTATTTCTTCACCAAATAAGTTTTTAATGAAAATATTTATTGTATCCATCAAGTTAGCCATAGTAACGCCTTTATCCACAACCAAGCCTTCGATTTGATGGAACATTGGAGAGTGTGTGTCATCCACATCATCAAATCTAAAAGTTCTTCCTGCTGAAACCATTCTAATAGGTGGTTTTTGTGCTTTCATCGTTCTAATTTGTACACTTGATGTGTGTGGTCTAAGTACAGTTTTATCATCCAAGTAAAAAGTATCAGATAGTGATCTTGATGGATGATATTTTGGTGAATTCAATAAATCAAATGTATTTTCAACTGTATCAATTTCAGGACCATCTACAATATCAAAACCCATTGTTTGGAACAGATTTTCCAATTGTATTATCGTTTCATTCAATGGATGTTTGTGAGAAATTTCTCTTACACCTCTGTTTGCAGTTACGTCTAATTCTTCTTCTTTTAATTTAATCTTTTTTTGTTCTTGTTTTAATTGTTCAAATTTATTGGATAACAATTCTTCGATTTCAGATCTAACTTCATTTGCTAGTTGACCCATAACTGGTCTTTCTTCTTTAGAAAGTTTTCCCATATTTCTTAGAACAAGAGTCAAATCTCCTTTTTTCCCAAGAACTTTTACTCTAATATCCTCCAATGATTTTAAATCACTAGCATTGTCTATTAAACCGACAGTTTCTTCTTTAATTTTTAAAATTTCTTCTTTCATTATTTTCTCCTTAAACAATAAAAAAATCTCTCATCCCCTATGGGACGAAAGATTGTATTTCCGCGGTACCACCCAATTTATGATAACATCACTCGTAAGTTTAACGGACTCTATACGACCATAATGGCAACTTCAAAGCGAACCAACAAAATTCAATAAATATGTCACACCAACCCATATCTCTCTGTATATCTAGTTTTGTATTTTCTTCTTCAACATTTTTAATTATTTTATAATATAACTACTAATTTGTCAATTTGGATAAATAAAACATACTCAAACTAGCAGCTATAGAAGCATTTAATGATTCTGTTACATTATCCATAGGAATTATCAAAAACTCATCAGCGTATTTTTTTATTTCATCGCTAATTCCATTTGCTTCATTTCCAATTATTAGAACGTGCTTTTCTTTGTTTTTAATTTCCAAAATACTTCTGGAATTTTTCTCCAAAGATGTCTCGTATATTTTAAACCCATTTGATTTATACTTCTCAAGCACATTTATATTTTCATAAGAAATATTCATTCTAAATAAGCTTCCCATAGCACTTCTAATAGTTTTCGAATTATAAATATCACAACTATTATTAGATAGAACAATTTTATTGTAACCAAAAGCTTCAGCACTTCTGATTATAGTCCCCAGATTTCCTGGATCATTGATATTTTCTAAAAAAAGAATTTGATCTGACTTTACATCTTTTTGCTCAATAAAACTAACCACACAAATTATTCCTTCGGGATTATTCATTTCACTGAGACTGTTGAAAGTTTTTGAATCAAAATAGACACATTCATCAAGAAAATTTTCACCTTCTCTTATTATGACTTGTTTGATATTTATATTTGATTTAATTGCTTCTTGATAAAGCTTGTAGCCTTCTATGACAAATTCATTGTATTTTTGTCTATATTTCTTCTTATAAAGTGATTTTACATGTTTATATATTTTATTTGAAGTAGAGGTTATCATCTTTATCGCCTGTTTCAGTAATCTTATCCAAATCCTCATTTGATCCTATTACTATCAAATAGTCTTCAAACTTAACTGTATAATTTGGTGAAGGGTTAATATTCATTTCCCCATTGTTCTTAACTGCAACAACGTTAATTCCATACTTGCTTCTTATTCCTATATCGATAAAATTCTTTCCAATCCATTCTTTTTTAGGAGTAATCTCCGCAATAGAATAATCATCAGTAAATTCAATATAATCAAAAATTTGATCACTAATCAAACTTTTTGCCAGTCTAACGGCCGAATCATTTTCTGGAATAATTGTCCTGTCTGCACCAACTTTTAGCAAAATATTACCGTGTAACGTATCTTTTGCTTTAGTTATTACCTTTTTAACACCCAGTTTTTTACAAACTACTGTTGACAAAATTGATGCTTCAAAGTTCGAAGAAATAGCAACTATAGCCACATCAAAATTTCCAACACCGACAGAACTCAATGAATTTTCTGTTAAATGTTCAATATACACTGCATGAGTAACTATTCTACTCATTTCATCAACAGTATCTTCATTATTATCTATTAATAAAACTTCGTGGCCTGTATTGGATAGTTCGATAGCACATGCTCTGCCGAATCTACCACAGCCAACAACTACAAATTGTTTCATAATTAAACCTAACCTATTATAATATTTTCGTGAGCTTCTTTATAAGCTTTTTTGTTTTTTGTATTGGATAAAGCATAAAGTATTGTTAAAGATCCAACTCTTCCAATATACATCGTTGAAATTATTAAAATCTTAGAAATACTATTGATTCCTGGAGTTAAGCTTCTAGTTAATCCTACTGTACCAAAAGCACTTACTACTTCGAACACTACATCCAAGTATTTTGCTTTGTCTATAACTAAAATTGCAAATGTTACAAAAATTACCCAAGCCATTGACAAAGTTATTATTGCTAAAGCTTTTTTAACTTGAGAAAATCTAATTCTTCGATTAAAAACTTCAACATCTTCTTGACCTTTAATTTCGCTCAAAGCTACAATAATCAATAATGCAAAAGTTGTAGTTTTGATACCACCTGCAGTACCTGCTGGGGATCCTCCTATAAACATATTCAAAATAGATAACACGCTTGAACTGTCTAGCAATTTCGATTGATTAATTGATGCAAAGCCTGCTGTCCTCAATGTAATTGCTTGGAAAATCGAATTAGAAATTTTATCGATAAATCCCAAATTCCCAATTGTTCCCGGGTTTGAAAACTCCATAGCAAAAATTAAAATCGAAGTAATAGATAACATCAAAATAGTTGTTGTAAGTACAATTTTTGAATGCAAAGAATATTTTTTAAATTTAAAGTTATTATGTAATACATCAAGTATTACGTTAAATCCAATACCACCTATCACGATCAAAAGTCCAATTATCAATAAAACAAATATATTAGTATTAATATCAATTAATGAATTTGGCCCCAAAATATCAAATCCAGCATTACAGAAAGCTGAAATCGAATGAAAAAAACTATAAAATACTCCTTTAAAACCATATATTGGAACAAATTTTGTCATTAACAAAAAAGCACCAATTGTTTCAATCGAAAAAGTAGAAATCAGTATATATTTTATTAGTTTTACCATTCCTTGCATGTCAATACTATTTGTTTGTTCTTTGATAATTAATCTATCTTTTAAAGTGATTCTTCTACCCATGACAAGAGCAATTAATGTTGCAAATGTCATAAATCCAAGTCCGCCCATTTGGATTAATATTATTATAATTATTTTTCCTAAAACGCTCCATGCACTGTAAGTTGCAACTGTAACAAGACCTGTTACGCATACTGCTGATGTCGCTGTAAAAAAACAATCAATATATGGAACTCTTGCTGTATTTTGACTAATAGGAAGTGACAATAGTAAAGATCCTATTATAATCAAAAAAAGGAAACTTAGAATCAAAACCAAAGGCGGATTATCTTCTAAATATTTTTTTAAATGTTTCATAAACAAATCATACTACAAAAAAATTTAAAAGTAAAACGAATTTTTAAACATTCAACAAAAAAGAGTTACTTATTTTATTCAAATAAATAACTCTATGATTAAATGAAATTATAATAATTTAATTCCTAATTTATTACACTCTACTAACATTTCCTTTGGCCAGATAGAGGATTGAACTTCACCTATATGTGCTTTTTGTAAAAAGAACATACAAATTCTCGATTGACCTATTCCTCCTCCAATTGATTGAGGTAATTCATCGTTAAGCAACATTCTATGATATTCTAAATTTTTCCTATCATTGTTTTGTTTTTTATCTAATTGATAAACTAGTCTGTCTTTGTCAACTCTAATTCCCATAGAACTCAATTCAAGACAATTATCTAAAACGGGATTATAAACTAAAATATCTCCGTTTAGACTCCAATCATCGTAGTCTGGAGATCTATCAGAATGAGATTTACCTGATTTTAATGCATCTCCAATTCCAATCAAAAACACAGATCCATATTTTTTAGTAATCAAATTTTCTCTTTCTTCAGGGGTATTATCAGGATACATCTCTTCTAATTCTTCAGTAGTTATAAAAGTAATTTCATCTTTAAGTATTTTTTCATAATCATCGTATGAATTAATTAGCATTGTTTGTGTATCTAAGAAACATTTATATATATTTCTTACAGTTTCCTTCAAAAATTCTAAATTTCTATCTTCATTTGAAATTACTTTTTCCCAGTCCCATTGGTCTACATATAATGAATGAGTATTATCACATAATTCAGAAGGTCTGATAGCGTTCATATCAGTATAAATTCCTTCTCCTACAGGAATATTGTAGTTTTTCAAAGCTATTCTCTTCCATTTAGCTAATGACTGTACTATTTCTAATCTACTCATAGTACCATCTTCCAAAAATTCAAAGCCAACAGGCTTTTCAACTCCATTTAAATTATCGTTGATCCCAGTATTAGCTCTAACAAATAACGGTGCAGATACTCTTGTCAAATTTAAAGTTTCGGCTAACCTATATTGAAAAAAATCTTTAATTATTTTAATTGCTTTTTGTGTTTCTAATAAATCCAAAGAGGACTTGTATCCTTTAGGTATTTGTAATTCCATAATTCTCTCCTTATTAAAAAATTAATCATATTTTATTATTATATCAAACCTGTCCAATATGTAAAATAATTTTTGTGAAAAGAATTACATGAACTAAAAAAAGCACCTTAAAAAGATGCTTTTTGAATTATTCATTCTCGTTTTCTGCAGTTTCCATATTTTCTTCAGTCACTGGTTCAGTCTCAACGGAAGATTGTTTTTCGAATTCTTCATTGTATTTATTGATAACTGCTGTTTCAATTTTTTCTCTTGCTGGAGAACTAATAGGATGAGCTATGTCGCGATATCTATCGTTTCCAACTTTTCTGCTAGGCATAGCTAAAAATAAACCTTCTTCTCCCTCAATCACCTTAATGTCATGAATCACTATCTCATCATCAAAAGTAACAGAAGCGATTGCCTTTAGTCTGTTATCAATATTTAATAATTTAATTCTAACATCTGTAATTTGCATAACCTCACCACCTTGTATATTATTTATATAATTATATCGCTAAATAAGTATTTTGTAAATAAGTGTAAATATTAAGCAAAACATTTATATATAATATATTTTTGTGAGATTAAGTTGTCATTACTTATTATTCATTTTCCAATTTTAAATAAATATTTTTCAACTTTTCACCGATTCTCTCAACACTTCGTTCTTTAACATATTTATATGCTTCTTCAACAGTAGAATTTTTGCCATTAATTATATTAATAATTTCATTTTTAAACTCTTCATTGGTCTTTGCTTTAATCACTTCTTTACCATCGGTAAACATATCTTCATAAATTTTTATGTCTCTGACCAAAACTTTTATTTTAGATGCAAAAGCCTCTAATAGTACAATTCCTTCAGTTTCTTCTCTTGTCATAAATAGGAACAAATCACTTCCATGATAACAATCTACCAATTCTTTTTGGTCAACATATCCAGCCATAATTACATTATCTGGTCTGTTTTTTATTGCTTTTTTAATGTGAGTAGTTTGGAGTTTAGCATTAGTGTGCCCGAACCAAATAAATTTATATTCTGGAAGTTCTCTTGCAACTTCTATAAAATCGTCAAGTCCTTTTCTCTTCATCAAATGACCCACAGAAATTATAACTTTATCATCATCTTTTAAGTTATACTTATCGCGAAATCTCTTTCTGCTATTTTCATCACCCTTGAATTTATCTAAATCAATACCATTTGATAGATTGTATATTTTTTTATTAATCCCATACCCTTCGAGTATATTTTTAGAATATAATGATGGAGTTATAATAATATCTCCAATGTTATAGCAACTTATAATCCATTTTTTAAAAAGTCCACTTAATAAGTTTGCTCCGCGAAAAGAATTTCTAAAATCCTCCATAGTGGAATGTCCATAATAAATAACTTTCTTGCCTTGTTTCTTTGCTTTTCGTCCAAAAATTTTAGATTTAGGCATTATAGTATTTATGTGAACAATATCGTAATCTTCATTTTCGTCAGTTGTGTAGTCAATATTATTTAGTTTCAGAGCTTTTTCCTGGTGTTCGATAGCTTGACCAACACCACTTTGCTTTACTAAATCATAATCACCTTTATATATTAAAATTTTCATCTATATTTAAATCCTTAATATCAGTTTCTTGAATAATACTTCCAGTCCCAGTGAATAAAGCGCTATTGACATAGGCTTTCCTAATATAATTATCCAGAAATATTTTTTAAATTTTATTTTTGTTGTTCCAGCAATGTAACATAACATATCATCCGGGGCTATTGGAAAAAATATTAATGCTGCAAATACATTATCAAATCTATTCTTTTTTGTAAGAATTTTTATGTATTTGTTATAAGCTTTTTCTCCAAAAATTGCTATAATCAAAGGAGTACCGTATTTTCTACCAATAAAAAACACGATGATTGATCCTATACAAATACTAACGTAATTGTATACAAATCCCATCCATGGTCCAAATAATATTACTCCACCCAAGCAGGTGATTCCGCCGGGAATAATTGGTATAATTACTTGCATAATTTGAAACAAAATAAATATCAAAGCAGCAGATTTTCCAAACCTGTTCATAAAGTCCTGAAATTTATCGATATCTTTTAATATTCCTGTTCTCCATGCGTAGATCATAACACCAATACTTATAAGTATTCCTATAACATTTAAAACATGAATAATAATTTGAAATTTTCTATTGTCAGATTCGATTATCCTATTGAATAGATTTTGCATATTCTTCAATTACCTTTTTATATATCTTTTCTATCTTATTAGCGAAAGAATCTTCAGTATAATTTTCATCTACTAATCGCTTACAGTTTCGTCCCATTTCGCATCTTAACTCTTCATTATCCAAAATTCTATTCAAATACTCTATAAACTCTTCTTCAGTATCGTAACCAAATCCTGTTTTGCCGTCAATTAACACACCTTCCAGGCAATCATCATGTCTGCAGATAATTGGCGTTGAGCAGGCCATAGCCTCAATAAAAGTCAAGCCTTGTGTTTCCGATGTAGAAGCTGATACGAATACATCTGCTTGTGAATAGAAGTTTCCTACTTTTGATGAATCAATCATTCCAGTAAATATTATTCTATTTTTTATCTTCGAGTTCAAGCCAATCTCTTTTAACTCTGTTAAAAATGGTCCAGCGCCCGCAATAATAAATACTATATCATCTCTTTCAATGTTTTCAAGATAATTAAGAATTTCAGTTATATTTTTTTCTTTACCAATTCTCCCTAGAAATAGAATTATATGCTTATCTTTTGGAATCTTATAACCACTTCTTATATCAAAATCATCGCACTCAGATAATTTTTGAACATTAATACCTGTTGGAACTACATATATTTCTTCGTGAATATTATAGTCTTTCAATAAATTATATATTTTCTTAGTCGGAACTATCACACCGTCAGTAAATCTAATTATTTGTTTTGTGAACTGTTTGGCAAGTTCTTTACCAATTTTCTTATTTAAAGAGAAATAATGTGTATAATCTTCGTAAACAGTGTGGTAAGTATGCAAAAGTGGAATATCAAGGTCTTTAGCTATTCTTCTCGCTTGAATAAACATAGTAAATTCTGTCTGTGAATGGACAATATCTGGTTTCCACTCCATTATATCTTCATAAAATCTATTGTAAAATAATTTATTCATTCTAGCATCAGGATAAAATTTCCCAGCTCCTAAAGAACCCATATAATAAATGTCTTTTTCTTTTTTAGAATTAAAACTATCTGAAAAAGTTAAAATTCTAACATCATGTCCCAATCTATTTAAAGCTTTTTTTAATGATTCAATAGAAGTTACCACTCCATTTATAGTTGGTCTGTATGTATCTGTAGTTATTAATATCTTCATAAAACACCTTCCACATAAGATTATAACATAAATGAAATGCATCTATTTGTTACAATATTATTACATTTTCTATAAATAAAAAAGGAATTAATAACTAATTCCTCTTATAGCTTACATATTAAATAATTCTTCTATTTTCTTCATTAAATCATCGTGTAGTTCTTTATTTTCTTCTAAAAATTTTATAGTTTCATCTTCAACTTCTTTTAATCTTTCTTTAGATAAATTCTTCTTTCCATAAGGATATATAACTGTGTTTTCTTTTTCGATATGCTTTTGTAAATGTCTTCTATAGCCCATCAAATTTCCAATAACTTCAACAAAATTTTCATCAGATTTATCATTTTCATAAGCTTTAATACTTTGGCCCAAATCAAAAATTAGTCCCCTAGCTATCTCGTGTTCAACTAGCATACCGTTTAAAATCATAACTTGGCCGATTCTTCCCAAATCTTCTTGCATTTTTTTGAAAAGTATTTCTTCTTCTTTTCTATGGTGAAATTTATCCGCATATTCTTTCAAAATAAATATCAATGATTTTACAAAATCAACATTTATATTTTTGCTATTAATAAACTCAATAGACTTTTCTTTCATTAAATCAATTATTTTACTTATATTTTCGTGTTCTTTTTCTAAAACTAATATACTATCCATACTATCACTCCTCTTACATTATAATTATAATATAAAAACACTAAAAATGTAGTAACATTAGTTACAATAAAAAAACGGCGCTTTAAAACGCCGAATTTAATTAATTTTTAGTACCTGGATAATCTGCTAAATTGTTCATGTAGTATGTCAGTGTATACAAACTTTCATCGAGATGTACATTTTCCAATACAACATTTTTTGGTAATTTTAAATCTAATGATGCAAAATTCCAAATTCCTTTTATTCCACCTTCTACTAGCTTATCGCAAATTTCTTGAGCTATTTCTGTTGGTAGGGCAATAACAGCGATTTCCGGTTTTTCCTCTTTAAGATACTCTTCAAGTTTATCGATATCTCTTATTTCGTAATCCGAAATTTTAGATCCCACTTTCTTACCGTGATCAAATACATCAACAATATTAAATCCTGAAGATTTAAACCCTTTGTAATTCATTATGGCTTTACCTATATTTCCGCAACCTAAAATTATTGCTCGATAAGACTTGTTAATTCCCATAATTTTTTCTATTTCTGATTTTAATTCTTCGACATTGTATCCGTATCCTTGTTGACCAAAACCACCAAAATGGTTTAAATCTTGTCTGATTTGAGAAGCAGTTAATCCTGTTATGCTACTCAATTCTTGACTTGATACTCTTATTATTCCCTTTTGCTCGATCATTCCTAAATACCTATAGTATTTTGGAAGTCTCTTAACAACAGCTAATGATACTCTTGCCCTTGCCATATTATCACTCCATTCATTGTTATTAATATAATTATATCAAAAAGATATTTTAATTTCAATAATTCTGAAATTAATTTGAATATCAAAAAATCAAGCAGACTTAGCTGCTTGATTTTTAAAATTATCCTATTAATTCTGATTTAGTTTGTCCAATTTTACCTTTTTTAATAACAAATACTGTAAATAAAACTACGAATATGAAACCTACAATATAACTTGCTAAGTATCCATCCATTCCTAATCTCTTATCAAGTGATAATCCCAAATCAGCATGCGCAATATAACTTGAAACTATAAATGCATAAAACATTCCTGGTATCATTGTTATAAAGTAATTTTTCTTATTGATATATAAATATACTGTAATCAACATTAAAGCAAATACAGCTACCAATTGATTAGTAAAACCGAAGTATCTCCATAATAAGTTAAATCCATTTCCATTTGTCTTGGCAAAATAAAGAATCGCGATAGCAAAAACATAAATGAGTAAGCTTAACAAAATTCTATTTTTAACGGATTTTTGACTTATATTGAATTGTTCACCTATCATTAAACGAAGCGATCTAAATGCAGTATCTCCACTTGTAATTGGTAATACAATTACTCCTATAATTGCAAACAAGCCACCAATTTTGCCCATAAAAGTTTTAGAAATTATACCAACCATTAAAGTAGCGTTAGTATCCAGTGCTGTACCTCTATTGAAAAGTACCATAGCACCTGAAGCCCAACACATAGCTATAAGTCCTTCTGCAATCATCATATTGTAGAATGTTGATCTTCCTTCATGTTCATTTTTTACAGTTCTAGAAATAAGTGTAATTTGTGATCCGTGAAATCCAGAAAGAATTCCACAAGCAACTGTGATAAAAAATACCGGAATAAAACTTTGACCCAAAGGATGCTTACTTAATAAAACCCCTTCAGTAATATTGTGCAAATTAGCTCCGCCATCTAGGAAAACGCCGCCTAATACACCAATAGCACTGACTATTAAAATAGCACCAAAAATAGGATAAACTCTTCCTATTATCTTATCAATCGGAAAAAGTGTAGCTAATAGATAATAAATCAAAATAATTCCATATACAACCCAAATTATTCCACCGTCGACATCCATATGTAGAATGTCATTAACAATTAAATCTCCTGGAGTATAAATAAACACTACACCAACTAAAAGCATTAATATCCAAATAATAATATTATAAACTTTATTAGTAGTTTTTCCCATATACTTTCTTATCATTTTTGGAACTTGAGCACCTTCATTTCTCATAGACATCATTCCTATGAAATAATCGTGAGTTGCTCCCGCTAAAACACATCCAATTGGAATAGTTAGAAACGCTATAGGCCCAAATAAAATACCTTGAATCGGTCCTAAAATAGGTCCAGTTCCTGCGATATTTAGAAGTTCAATGAGTTGATTCTTCCATTTTTTCATTTCGACAAAGTCTACACCATCAGCCATTGATATAGCAGGTGTTATTCTATCGTCTGGTTGGAATACTTTTTCGCAGTATTTTCCATAAAAATAACCGCCGACAAATAAAATTAATATACCGACTATAAATAAAATCATATTTCCCCCTAATTAAAAAATTACTATGATATTATAATATAAAGTCTATTAAAATTCAAAGAAAAATTTTAATTGAAACTTACTCATCACCATTTTTTCTTATTTGATTCAAGTGATAATTTCAAGTTTTCATTTATTGTATTTTTAAATAAAAAACAACGACTTAAAAATCGTTGTTTTTAAAAAATTTTCTATTTGCTTTCTAATTCATCTAACAATTGCTTCAAGGTTTTGTGAAAAACAGGATGTATAAAAAATTCAGCAAAATCATTCAAAGGTTCCAACACAAATTTTCTATCTTGAACATAAGGATGAGGAATTTTCAAATCATCAGTATATATTATTTCTCCATCACAAAATAAAATGTCGATATCTATAGTTCTTGGTCCCCATTTTTCGTGTCTTTCTCTGCCTAAATCCTGTTCGATTTTTTGAGTTATCTTAAGCAAATCTTCAGGTTCTTCATATGATTCTATTTCTAAAGCACAATTTAGAAAATCTTCCTGATCAGTTTTTCCCCAAGCTTTTGTAATATACATTTCAGACACGTTTTTCACTTCAATACTATTTGTGTTTTTCAATCTATCAATAGCAGAATTAACGTATTCTTGTTTGTCTCCAATATTAGATCCAATCCCTAAGAAATATCTTCTTTTTTTCCTATTAACTGTCACTTTAACTGTATCCAGTGGCAAATTAATAGGAGCCCATGGTTTTTTTATTTCTACAGAAAGTTCTTGTACAATTTTATATTTTTCAAATATAAACTCAACTAATTTGTAAGCTACAGTTTCGATTAAATCTATAGATTCAGATCGAAAATAGTCGTAAACTTCTTTGCTCAAAATTCCATAATGTATAGAATCTTCCAAATTATTTGATGTTGCGCCTTTTTTCATATTGTATCCCATTCTTAATGTCACCAAAAATTTTTGGCCCAATTCTTTTTCAGATTGAAATACTCCATGATTAGCGTATATTTCTAAATCTTTAACTAAAAGATAATCCATTACTTTCCTTCTCTTTTTATAGCCAAAGCCATTCTCATTGCATCATAGTTTTGTTTTACATTATGAACTCTAAATATCGAGCAACCATTCATTACTCCAATGGCTGTAGTTATTGCTGTTCCAAAATCCCTATCAGTTGCTACATCAATTCCCATAGCTTTTCCTATAAATCTTTTTCTACTTGTACCTAGTAAAACTGGATATCCCAAATCGACAAATTCTTTAATCCTATTCACAACCGATAAATCTTTTTCATAATCTAGTGCAAAGCCTACTCCTGGATCCAATATGATTAAATCTTCTCTAATTCCTGCTTTTTTTGCCAATTCTACTGACTCTAATGTTTCTCTATTCAAGTCTTTCATTAAATCATTATAATGATTGTTGTCTTTATTGTGCATTAATATTACTGGTATATCTAGTTCTTTAGCAGTTTGTGCCATTTTAGGATCAGATTTCAATCCCCATATATCATTTAAAATATCAGCACCTTCTTTAACAACTTCTCTTAAAGTATCAGCTTTATAAGTGTCCAAGGAAATTGGAACATCGAAATTTTCTCTTATTTTTCTGATAATAGGAATAACTCTTTCAAGTTCTTCTTCTGTTGATAATGGAGTGTAACCCGGTCTTGTTGATTCAGCACCAATATCTATTATGCTAGCTCCATCTTTTATCATTTCCTCAACGTGTTTAACAGCTCTATCTACATCATTCCATTTCCCTCCATCTGAAAAAGAATCTGGGGTGACATTCAAAATTCCCATGATATACGCGTCGTTTTTAAAATCAAACTCTTTGTTTCTAATTAACATTTTGTATCCTCTCAATAAATAACCGTTTTATTTTTCTTCTCTTCTGACCAATTGCAAATACTTCTAGCAGGACATCGAAAACACATCCTAGACAGCTTGTCTGCTTTGTAAAAAATTTCTATAAATCTATCGTCATTTTTTTCTTTAGTTCTATGATTTTTAATTGCATTTATTATTCTTTGTTTAGAGATATCGTCAAAATTTAAATCTTTCAAAATTTCTTTTGCAATTTCTTGAGATAATATGCTGTGATTGATCCCTGTATCCACTTCATCAGCTCTTCCCAAATCATGTAGAAGCGCTGTAACATATATTAAATCTTTGTCGATATTCAAATTTTCTTCTAAATTAATAATATAGCAGATTCTAGCAACATCCATAAGATGAGAAAAGTCGTGTTTACAAAACACACGAGTTTTCTCATCATTTTCAATTTTATTTATTTTTTCGTTAAATATTTTGTGATTAAGGACTATATCTGTGTTTTTCATTATAATCCCATTAATCTATATGCTTCATTCTTTAAATCCAAATCTTCTTCAAAAGCTCCTCTTGCTACTGAAGTCATTGTAGAAGTTCCAGGTTTTTTTACTCCTCTCATATTCATGCACATGTGCTCTGCTTCTATAGTTACTAAACATCCTTTGCAGTTTAAATATTCCATTAAAGCATCAGCTATTTCAATATTCAATCTTTCCTGTAATTGCGGTTTTTTTGAATACACATCAACTGTTCTAGCTAATTTTGACAAACCTGCAACTCTTTTGTTAGGAATGTATGCAATATTAACTTTCCCCCAAAATGGTAGTAAATGATGTTCACACATAGAATAAAAAGGAATATCCTTTTCAATTACCATATTGTCATCAACTATTTCAAATGATTTTGACAAATGTGTTTTTGCATCTTGGTTTAACCCACTGAAAATTTCTTCATACATTCTAGCAACTCTTTGAGGTGTTTCCAACAACCCTTCTCTGTTTGGATCCTCACCAATTGCTTCTATTATCATCGATACTGCTTGTTCTATTTTTTCTTTTTCCATTTAAATCCCTTTCATATAAAAAATATAAGAGCACTCGAGAGTGCTCCACAAAAAAAGCATTATCCTATATTTAAAAGATAATGCTCCCACTAATTCATATTATCAGCGGAAGCGGCATTGATATCGCAATGATTTCGTTAATGGGCAACTCCCTATCCCATTACACTAAACGCATCAACCCTACTCTGTTAAAAATATTATACCACACTTGTGTTTTTTAATCTTGATATTTTAGCCCATCATAATGAAAATAATCAATCATATCATCATCTTCATAAATTATTATATCCGATGGCTCCCTGTTCCTTTCAGCTACGTTAAAGCAATCTTCAAGTTTTGCATATTCTACAGCTCTACAAGTATTTTGAACTGCAAAATCATAATTCCCATCTTTGTACTTTTCAATAAAATCTTTTTTTGTTAAATCATTCATCTTCTTTTTTCTTCCTATTCTTCAAATATTCTGTATAAGTTTTTTGCATTAATTTTTCAATTTCAGAAAAATCCATATTTATTCCAAGCTTTTCTCTTTTTGCAATATAATTCAAAACTTCAATATAACTCATAGCCAATGCAGTTGTCATTATTGATGCTGTTGCGGCAGAAATCAATCCCCCAGCAATGCTTCCTATTCCCGGAATAAATTTTAATGCATTGGTAACTATAAATCTTCCTGCAAAAGTTGCTCCTCCAGTTCCTCCTATCGCCGCAATAATTGAAGCTACTCTTTGCTTATCCATAGATATTCCAAATATAGAGTTAATGTGAGCTATCATTCCAATTTGCATAGGCACTAATAATGATGCATCCGAAAATGGTATAGGAACAAATCCAATACCAAAAGCTGTTTTTATATATCTTTTTGCCCAACGTCTTGCCGTTTTAACTTTTAAGTCAATGTCGACATGTTGGGCATTAATAAAAGAATTTTTAATTTCCTCATCCAAAAGATCAAAACTTTTAGTCATCAGCTCTTTTAACCCTTTTTCTTCAACAACCATATCATTAATTCGGTATGGTTTCGCAAGTATTTCTATAATATCAGCTACATTTAAATCGAGATTTTCGATATATTCTTTTAACTTTTCAGAATTTTCGCCTAATGATTGTGTCAATACTATGATTACTGGTGCAAATTGTTTTAAAGAATTAATCAAAGCTATTTCAGAATCTTCTATCCTAGCTCCATTCGAGTTGATACAATAATATATTAAATGAATTTTATCTTTTGCTCCATTATGTTCTAAGTCATTTAAAAGAGTTGTAATTTCAGCGAGTACTTCTCTTTGATTTTGTGCATTAAGTTCAAGCCCTTGGGTGTCATATAAATTAATAGGAATATTTTCTTTTGTAATTTTTTGTAAATATTTAGTGACAGGCTTCCCTATTCCAGTTTCTGCTAAATTATCTCTAAACATTCCATTAATTAGTGTTGATTTACCAACTCCGGTTTTTCCTACCAAAAGAATATTAATTGGAGTCATTTTTTTTATTTCTTCACTTGTTTTACCAAGCACTTCGTTTATTAAATCGTAATTATTCATTTTCTCACCAACTTAATTAATATATACCCGATATTCATTTTCAACTAACATCTTTAATTTTTTTCATAGATAATTTATCATAACAAGTGCAACATAAAATAACTCATAGCTAATCAGCTGTGTTAATATGTAAGTGACCAAACAAAACATATTAAAAGGAGCGATTAACTATGAGCTATAACCATATTACCATAG